>NZ_CAWNBB010000041.1:0-65131 GCF_963872585.1 Vibrio sp. 10N.222.47.A9
AAAGATGACGCTGCGGGCCTACAAATCTCGAACCGTTTGAACGTTCAGAGTCGTGGTCTTGATGTTGCTGTACGTAACGCGAACGACGGTATCTCTATTGCACAAACTGCTGAAGGTGCAATGAACGAGACAACGAACATCCTGCAACGTATGCGTGATTTGTCTCTACAATCTTCAAACGGCTCAAACTCAAAATCAGAGCGTGTAGCGATTCAAGAAGAAGTAACAGCACTGAACGACGAACTGAACCGTATCGCGGAAACGACGTCTTTTGGTGGTAACAAGCTACTTAACGGTACTCACGGTACTAAATCATTCCAAATCGGTGCGGATAACGGTGAAGCGGTAATGCTTCAACTGAAAGACATGCGCTCTGATAACGCTCAGATGGGTGGTAAGAGCTACCAAACTGAGAACGCGAAAGACAAAGACTGGAACGTTCAAGCTGGCGCAAACGACCTAAAAATGTCGTTCACTGATAACTTCGGCCAAGCACAAGAAATCGATGTGTCTGCGAAAGCGGGCGACGACATCGAAGAGCTAGCAACGTACATCAACGGTCAACAAGATTCTGTTAAAGCGTCTGTAACTGAAGACGGTAAGCTGCAAATGTTTACTGGCAACAATAAAGTTGAAGGCGAAGTGGCATTCTCTGGCAGCCTTGCTGGTGAACTAGGCATGCAACCTGGCAAAGATGTAACGGTTGATACTATCGACGTAACATCAGTTGGCGGCGCGCAAGAATCTGTAGCAGTAATCGATGCGGCACTTAAGTATGTAGATAGCCACCGTGCTGAGCTAGGTGCTTTCCAAAACCGTTTCGACCACGCTATCAGCAACTTAGACAACATTAACGAGAATGTTAACGCATCTAAGAGCCGTATTAAAGATACCGATTTCGCGAAAGAAACGACTCAGATGACTAAGTCTCAGATCCTTTCTCAAGCATCAAGCTCGATTCTTGCTCAAGCGAAGCAAGCACCGAACTCGGCACTTAGCCTACTAGGTTAATCGATTGAAAGGCCACGTTGCTACGTTGGTTATAAGCGCTGTTGATCATAGGCGTTAACGTAAGGCTTCCACAAATTAGCTCGTGGTGAGAGATGAGCGCTAAACAGACCCAGCTTCGGCTGGGTTTTTTATTGCCTGTTATTTGGTAAACGAAGGGCTTGGGAAATAGTAGAGTTGATGATCAGGAGCAAAAGCGAGATTCCCTATCACGTTCGTTCCTCACTGTAGGTAATGACGACTATAGAGAGGTAGCCATCCATTGTTTACTTGAATCGAAGTCGTTGGTCGTCATCCCAGAATCGAGTAGAACGAGATATCAGGGATCTCTGTTTGTTAAAATTCACAAGTGTAATTTGATGTATAGGTGAAATGCCTTGAATAGCGCTTAACAACGTTTAGTAAAAGCCAGGTCGGATAGCAGGGGATAAACGGTCAGTGTAGTTGTCATTGGTTGAGGGAGCCAGGAGAAGGGTTTCGGTGTGATAGTCAGTAATGCCTATCTGAGGTATTGAACAAATATAGCAGGCACAAAAAACGCCACCCTTAGGTAGCGTTTTAATTAAAGCAGAGAAGTAATCGAAATTACTTAGTTACTTTAAGAACTGGAGTTTCGCCAACAGTTACAGAACCAGAAAGCTTGTTCAGCTCCTTGATTTCGTCCATGTTAGAGATAACAACTGGAGTAAGCGTAGATTTCGCTTTCTCTTCTAGAAGCGCTAGGTCGAAAGTGATGATAGTGTCACCAGCTTTAACAGATTGACCTTCTTCAGCAACACGAGTGAAGCCTTCGCCTTTAAGTTCAACAGTATCGATACCGAAGTGAACGAAAAGCTCAACACCGTCGTCAGACTCGATAGAGAATGCGTGGTTAGTTTCGAAGATCTTACCGATAGTACCGTTAACTGGAGCTACCATTTTATCGCCAGCTGGTTTGATAGCGATGCCGTCACCAACGATTTTTTCAGCGAAAACTACATCTGGCACGTCTTCGATGTTTACGATTTCACCAGAAAGAGGTGCGATGATTTCGATTGCACCAGCATCAGCGCTGTCATCAGATACAAGCTTTTTCAGTTTGTCAAACAGACCCATTGTGTCATGCTCCTAACGTTTAGTTTTATTCTGTAGAATATACTATACCAATCTAACAAATTAGACGACTATTTTTAGCCGTCTAACTTTATTAAGCTCTTGGTGATTACTGAGTTTTCTCAGCGATGAATTTTTCTACGCAAGCTTCAATTTCTGCAGCTGTAGGTAGAGATAGCGCTTCGTCAGCCATAGCTTTAACTTCTGCGAAGTTAGAGTTACGGATTACTTTCTTAACTTTAGGGATAGAGATACCGCTCATAGAGAACTCATCTAAACCCATACCAAGAAGAAGTAGAGTTGCACGCTCATCGCCTGCTAGCTCGCCACACATACCTGTCCATTTGCCTTCTTTATGAGAAGCATCGATTACTTGCTTGATTACAAGAAGAACCGCTGGAGACAGTGGGTTGTAAAGGTGAGAAATCATCTCGTTACCACGGTCAACTGCAAGAGTGTATTGCGTTAGGTCGTTAGTGCCGATAGAGAAGAAAGCCACTTCTTTAGCAAGGTGGTGTGCGATTGCAGCAGCTGCTGGAGTCTCAACCATTACGCCAATTTCGATGTCTTCATCGAAAGCATGACCTTCAGCACGAAGTTCAACTTTGTACTCTTCGATTGCTTTTTTCAGTTCACGGATCTCTTCGATAGAAATGATCATTGGGAACATGATACGTAGCTTACCGTGTGCAGATGCACGAAGAATGCCGCGTAGTTGGTCACGTAAGATTTCACGACGATCCAAGCTGATACGTACTGCACGCCAGCCTAGGAAAGGGTTCATCTCCTGTGGAAGATCCATGTATGGTAGATCTTTATCGCCACCGATATCCATAGTACGGATAATCACTGACTCACCGTGCATTGCTTCAGCTACTTCTTTGTAAGCAACGTATTGCTCTTCTTCAGTAGGAAGTGCAGTACGGTCCATGAATAGGAATTCAGTACGGTACAGACCAACACCTTCGCCACCGTTGCGCAGGATACCGTCACAGTCTTTAACTGTACCGATGTTGCCGCAAACTTCTACTTGATGGTTATCAAGTGTGATAGCTGGTAGGTCTTTAAGTTTTGCTAGTTCAGCCGCTTCTGCTTCAAAATCAGATTTGATTTTCTTAGCTTCTGCTAATTCAGCGTCAGAAGGGTTGATGATGATCTTATTGTTCATCGCGTCTAGCACAAGCATGTCGCCGTTCTTAACTTGCTTAGTGATATCGTTAGTACCAACGATAGCTGGAAGCTCAAGTGAACGTGCCATGATTGAAGTATGAGATGTACGACCGCCGATGTCACAAGCGAAACCAAGAACGTAGTCTAGGTTGATTTGTGCAGTTTCAGATGGCGTTAGGTCGTAAGCAACTAGGATAACTTGTTCATTGATATCTGCTAGAGACACAATGTTAATGCCTAGTGCATTTTTAACGAAGCGAGTACCGATATCACGGATATCAGTCGCACGTTCTTTTAGGTACTCATCATCAAGCGACTCAAGTGCAACAGCTTGCTCTTCGATCACTGTGTAGATCGCGTTGTCTGCATGCATTTTGTCTTTCTTGATGAGTGCTAAAATCTCTTCTTCTAGCTCTTCATCTTCAAGCAGCATGATATGGCCTTCAAAGATTGCTTCTTTTTCTTCGCCAAAAGTTTCAAGTGCTTTTTGCTTTACAACTTCAAGTTGTTGAGAAGATTTGTTACGAGCGTCAAAAAAACGCTGAACTTCTGCTTCAACTTGATCGTCTGAGATAGATTGAGTGTTTAGGACAATTTCATCTTCTTGAAGTAGTAGTGCTTTACCGAAAGCAATACCAGGAGATGCTAGGATGCCTGAAATCATAGCCTTACCTTAGTTGTTCAACTGTAAACGGGAGAATGTGTGACTTTAAGTCGTCGACTAATGTCGCGCTTATCGCTATCTATTTCGAACAAAGCCACTTTGCTGTGCAAAATGGCTTTGAAAGAAGGAGACCGTATTAGTGTAGTTGATCCATAAGAGCAACTAGGTGGTCTACTGCTTGCTGAGCTTGAGGGCCTTCAGCAGAAATAGTTACGTTAGTACCTTTTACTAGGCCTAAAGTTTGTAGTTTGAACAGGCTTTTAGCGCTAGCGCTTTTGCCGTTAGAAGTCACTGTGATGTCAGCATCGAAAGATTTTGCTTCTTTAACGAACTGTGCAGCTGGACGTGTGTGAAGGCCGTTTTCTGCTGTGATTTCTACTTGCTTCTCGTACATTTTATATACCCCAATTAATTTATTTTTTGTAAGTTTGTAACCAGATTAGCTTAACTGCTTTAGCCCAAATGCGCTAGAGGCTAGTACGCCATGTTCGTGTTAGAACTTAGACTGGTTATAAATTTTTATCCAGCCATGGTCGTCTTTTGTTGAGTACTCATGACTTTCAGAATTTGTTTATTGCTTCTTTTATTTTGAAGCGAAAAATAAAACAGACCCGATATTACCAAAGGTGGGGCAGGGATCAACAAAAAAGCCCCTAAACGGGGCTTTTTTGGACGAAAAATTGATTTGACCACATATTATTGTTGGTTCTCTTTCTCCGTAAAGATGCCTGCAAATAGGGCTGTACTTAGGTAACGTTCGCCAGAGCTTGGCAGTACGGTGACAATGGTTTTTCCTGCAAATTCAGGTAGTTCCGCGATTCTGTTCGCCGCTACTACCGCTGCGCCAGATGAGATGCCTGCAAGAATACCTTCCTCTTTCATTAGGCGTTGAGCCATCTCAATCGCTTCTTCAGAAGTTACTGGCTCTACACGGTCGATAAGGTCCAAATCTAGGTTTCCAGGGATAAAGCCTGCACCAATACCTTGGATTTTGTGTGGAGCTGGTTTGATTTCTTCGCCAGCAAGCGCTTGTGCAATCACTGGAGACTCTGCTGGTTCAACCGCTACTGAAGTGATCGCTTTACCTTTCTCGCCTTTAATGTAACGGCTTGTACCAGTAAGCGTACCGCCGGTACCTACGCCAGCGACAAATACATCGATTTCGCCATCTGTTGCTTCCCAAATTTCAGGGCCAGTTGTCTTCTCGTGAATTTGTGGGTTAGCTGGGTTGTTGAATTGCTGAAGTAGCAGATACTTTTCTGGGTCTGAAGCGACAATTTCTTCTGCTTTAGCTATCGCGCCGTTCATGCCTTTTGGTGCTTCAGTCAGTACTAAGTTTGCACCTAGTGCTTTAAGCAACTTACGACGTTCTAGGCTCATTGACTCAGGCATCGTTAGCGTTAGCTTGTAACCGCGAGCGGCTGCTACGAATGCAAGAGCAACACCTGTATTACCACTGGTAGGTTCAACAAGCTCGATACCTGGTTTTAAAGTTCCTGCTTTTTCTGCTTCCCAGATCATGTTTGAACCGATACGACACTTAACGCTGAAGCTTGGGTTACGAGCTTCAATCTTAGCTAGAACGTTGCCTTTGCTTACTTTGTTAAGGCGGACTAGCGGTGTGTTACCAATTGTTAGGGTGTTGTCTTCGTAGATCTTGCTCATGCGATATTCCTTCATTTAATGACAGAACTAAACGTAGTATATCAATCACTTTACCGTCTAGTGTCTTTCGATGTTTGTTTAGCTTGAATTTAGATTAAACAAGTTGAAAAAAAGGTAAAAGGATTAAAAAGTTATATCATATAGATATGTAGCAGAGTTCACGCCTATCTTTATTGTGTTCAGAACTTCAAAAAGATAGGCGTTGTTAAAGAGAGAATGAAGGTTATAGACGAGAACGCAGAGCTTGGTCTTTAAACTCAGCAACCCACATTGCAGTAGCGCCGCAGACGGCAACGGGCATGACGATCAGATTTAAAATTGGAATCGTTGTGAAAACAGACACAAGTGCACCGAAGCTGTAGCTCTTACCTTGTTTTTGTTTCAAATTGTTTCTCATATCATCAAATTTGATTTTATGGTTATCAAATGGGTAGTCGGCGTACTGGATCGCTAACATCCATGCTGTGAAAATGAACCATAAAAACGGTGCAACGGTTTGTCCTAGTGCTGGAATTAACAAAAGTAGGAATAAACCTATCGCTTTTGGCAGAATGTAGACAAGCTTGCGCCATTCTCTCGCTAAAATACGTGGGGTATCTTTGAGTGCATCCAGCAAACCATCGTCATTGACTTTTTTGCCACTGAGTAGCTCTTCTACCTTTTCTGCGAGCAACCCATTGAAAGGTGCGGCAATGAAGTTAGCGAGCGTACTAAAGAAATACGAAAACGTGGCTAAGACGGTTAACACAAGTAGTGGCCATAGAATGTATGACAACCACGACAAAAAGCTTGGTAATGCGCCAATCCAGCCCTCAATCCAAGTGTTTAGGTTGGAGAAGATATAAAACAAGGCACCACCAACGAGTAACACGTTAGCAATAAGTGGCATTAGTACAAACTTACGAATGCTCGGCGACAAAGCGATTTTTATTCCGAAAATAAAATAGCCAAAGCCTGAGCGGGGAACAGATTCAATAGTCATATTTAAATTAGGTCACATGTGAATTTGGTTAAATAGCAAACATCCCTAGTGTACTAGACCGAAATTAAGAAAAAAAGCGTGGTGAAAATCACACCATGTAAGGAACTAATTGTATTAAGTTGTTCTAAAACAGTGGCTACTTTTGATAGAGTAGTGAGATTAGCCAAATTAACCCAACTTAGTGACAGCGTGTTTATAGCTAGTCGACTAAGAAAGCTGAGAGCGAAAAATGCAGGAATTGCGATTTGTACTCATTATTGTTGGCGCATTAGCTATCGCCGCATTATTGTTCCATGGTCTATGGACGAGTAAAAAAGAAGGGAAAGCAAAGTTTGGAGATAAGCCGCTTGGTAAGCTTGATAACGACAGCTTAGATGAAGCAGAAACGATCCCAAACCGTTCATTCGCCCCAGAAGATGATTTTGAGATAATCCGAAAAGAGCGTAAAGAGCCGGATTTTGCAGTCTCACCATCTGAGACTGATCCGCTGATTGACTCAGATCCGCTGACAGCGCCACAAACGAAAGAAGTTATCGAAGACGATATCGAATTGAATGATCTTCCTTCTTTCAGTGTTAAAGAAGAACCAGTTCAGATCGAGAGTGAACCTGAAGACATACAAGAGGCCACTGAACCAGAGGTCCCAAGCTTTGAATTGACTGACGAGCAAAAAGAAAGTCATGCTGGTTTTCAAGAGCAGTACGGTTCGTTTGAAGAAGCTTCTGATTCGGTTACAGAGCCACTCGTTCCTAGTGAATCATTGACGCCAAGTGAACCGCTTGTTTCGAAAGAGGTCGTTGCTCCACAAAGCGCCGCGCCTGTTGAAGAAGCTAAGCCAGATGAAGAACTTGGCTTAGAAGTGATTGTTCTTAATGTTCACTGTGCTGGAGAGATCCCGTTTGTAGGGACTGAACTTTTCCGTAGTATGGAGAATAACGGCCTAACTTATGGTGAGATGTCTATCTACCATTGCTTTGCACAATCTAGCGATGAGCCCAAAGTTATTTTCAGTGTTGCGAACATGATGCAGCCGGGAACTCTAGAACATGATGATCCCGCCGACTTTACAACGAAAGGTATTTCGTTCTTCATGACACTGCCTTGTTACGGTCAAGCTGATCAGAACTTCAATGTAATGCTGAGTGCAGCTCAGAAAATTGCTGATGATATGGGCGGAAACGTTTTGGACGAGTCACGTAATTTAATGACGCCCAATCGTTTGTCAGACTACCGTAAGCAAATCAGAGACTTTATGACGGCTACGAATGCCTAGCCGTATTGTTTAGCCTTGTAAATAATCTATATTTATAGAAAAGGGCTCCTAAGGGAGCCCTTTTTGATATTTCAATCACGACAGAGAATGATATGAAAGAATCGATTCAAGTTACCTTAGAGCAGTTAAGAGAAACTCTGCACTATCATGCCGTTCGTTATTACGTAGAAGATAGCCCTGAGATCCCTGATGTCGAGTACGATCGATTAATGCAGCAATTGCTAAAGATCGAAGAAGAGAACCCGGAGCTAGTGACGGTAGATTCTCCGAGCCAACGTGTTGGTGGTCAGCCTCTCGATGGTTTCACTCAAGTGACTCATGAGATCCCAATGCTTTCTCTGGACAATGCTTTCTCTGATGAAGATTTAGATGCGTTCAATAAGCGAATGTCTGATAGAGCGCCAACCGCAAACCTTAAGACTTTCTGTTGTGAACCTAAGCTTGATGGCTTAGCGGTAAGCCTACTCTATGTAAATGGCACCTTAGTTCAGGCAGCAACGCGTGGTGATGGCGCTACTGGCGAAAACATCACAGAAAACGTACGAACGATCAGCTCTATTCCGCTTAAGTTGCAAGGCGAAGGTTGGCCAGAACGCATTGAGGTTCGTGGTGAAGTGTTTATGCCCAAAGCAGGCTTCGATAAATTGAATGAGATGGCTTTGAAGAAGGGCGACAAAGTTTTTGTTAACCCACGCAATGCCGCTGCAGGTAGCCTGCGTCAGCTTGATTCTCGTATTACAGCGAAACGTCCATTGGCTTTCTACGCATACAGTGTCGGTGTTGTACAAGGCGCTGAGCTATCAAATAGTCACTATCAACGCTTTTTACAGCTTAAAGGTTGGGGCTTACCTATGTGCCCTGAGACTAAGCAACTGACCTCTCTTGAAGACGTGAAAGCCTATTACCAAGATATTATGACTCGTCGTGATGCGTTGGCTTACGAGATTGATGGCGTGGTGATTAAGGTTGATGACATTGCCGCACAAGTGACTCTAGGCTTTGTTGCACGAGCACCTCGCTGGGCAATTGCTTACAAGTTCCCCGCTCAAGAAGAGATCACTCTGCTTAACGATGTTGAGTTTCAGGTGGGTCGTACAGGCGCAATTACGCCGGTGGCTAAACTAGAACCTATCTTTGTTGGTGGTGTGACGGTAAGTAATGCCACGTTGCACAACGCTGATGAGATTGCTCGCTTAGGTGTGAAGGTAGGCGATAGCGTGATTATCCGTCGTGCTGGTGACGTTATCCCTCAAATTGTGGCTGTGGTACTCGATCGTCGCCCTGAGTCGGCAAAAGATATTGTATTCCCTGATGCTTGCCCAGTATGTAACTCTGCAGTAGAGCGCGTTGAGGGAGAGGCTGTAGCGCGTTGTACTGGTGGCTTAGTCTGTCAGGCACAGCGTAAAGAAGCGCTTAAGCACTTTGTGTCTAGAAAGGCTCTGGATGTTGATGGTCTTGGCGTAAAAGTGATAGAGCAGCTTGTAGACCGTGAAATGGTAGAAACTCCAGCCGATCTCTTTAAGTTAAGCGCTGGCGTGATTACGGTTCTTGACCGTATGGGGCCTAAATCGGCACAGAATGTAGTGAGTGCGCTTAATAAAGCTAAAGACACGACATTAGCGCGTTTCCTTTATTCTCTAGGGATTCGAGAAGTGGGCGAAGCGACGGCTATGAACTTAGCTCAACACTTTAAGACGCTGGAGTTGGTTCAAGCTGCCACTCATGAACAGTTGGTTGAAGTGTCAGATATTGGTGACATCGTAGCAAGCCACCTCACGAGCTTCTTTTCACAAGAGAAAAACAGAGCCGTAGTCGAACAGTTGTTAGATCTAGGTGTTAACTGGCCTGCAATCGAAGAAGCTGCAGATGATCAAGAACTGCCATTAGAAGGTAAGGTGGTTGTATTGACGGGATCATTATCTAAATTAGGTCGTAGTGAAGCCAAAGCAGCACTGCAAGCTCTGGGTGCGAAAGTAACCGGTAGCGTATCTAAGAAAACGGATATCTTGTTTGCTGGTGAAGCCGCTGGTTCTAAACTGACTAAAGCACAAGATTTAGGTATCGAAATAAGAACGGAAGAAGATCTAATTGCACTTATTTCGTAAGTAAATACAGATAAAAAAAGCTCAAAAGCACTCCTTTAGAGGGAGTGCTTTTTTTGTGTCTGCTACAAATTAGATGTCTTTTTAATTGTTGAGAATTTTGTTCTTATACGAACTCCAAAATCAGGACAGTGACGCTGCTCAACATTAATGAAATACTGTTATGGTTGTATCAAAAATGCGAGTCACTTCTATATTCACAAAAGATAATCGTCACTAATTAATTGATTTTTAATGGTTTTATTGTTTTTGTGTGTGTGCTTTACAATTTATCGATCTGGATCACTAAGTACCTACTAAATTTGCACCAACTCATATTTTTTTAGATGAAAATTAAGTTCTCATTGATCTTTTTGAGGGCGAAGTTAGTCTTAATGCCATGGATGCACACGATGTGCATAACCAGAAAGGAAATAGAGAATTCAGAGTTTAGGGTTCTCAAACAAGAAAAGGTATTTCTCTCTACGGCGGCCAACTTTAGGCGGGGAATATTCAAACAGCTATATCCATTTTTAGGAGTTTTATTCCATGGAAAACAAATTTTTTAAAGTATCTGCGATTACTGCAGCAATGGTAGGTGCACTTTCTGCTGCTCCAGCTATGGCCGAAGATCCAATCGGTCCTGAGTATTCTGGTGAAGTGTCTGAGTTCTTCTCTGAATCTACAATTAGCGGTAATCTTAATTTCATGATGCGTGCTCGTGATCGTGGTAACGTCGATGCGAATGGCAACAATACTAAAAAAGTAACTAACCTAGACCATGGTTCAGTTTTTGCTAATTTAGGTTTTAACTCTGGTTATATTGGTGGTGTTGTTGGTGCAGATGTTGTTATTTATTCAACATTTGACATGTGGAACAATGGTGGTCCAGACCATGAGATGAACTTTTGGGGTGTTGATAACCCATATGATAAGAACCCTTCTGATAGCGGTTGTTCAGGTACTTGGGATTCTGACTGTACTGATAACGGCGTTTCGTTTGCTACAGCAAGTGCTAAATTCAAGTTTGGTGACAGTGCTACAGCTAAACTTGGTTATTTCCAACCATCAGTACCAAGTTCTCTAGGAGTTAACTGGTCTTTTGCCCCTGGTACTTACATGGGTGGTGAAGTTGGTGCGACATTTGGTGATCTATCTCTAGGCTTGGTTGTTGCTGATGAGTACAAAGCTCCTTGGTTCAAAGAAACGTATGAATTCCAAACTACAAATGGCGAAGATGCGGGTACTCTATACTCAATAGGTGGTCGTTATGCTATGCAAAATGGTATCTCAGTTGATGTTGGTTACGGTGCATTGACAGACGGCGATCGTAAGAACTTCCATGTTAAGGTTAAGGGCACCACAGATGGTGGTTTATACTGGTCTCCACAACTTTATGTAGTTGATGATGACGAGCAGTATGACAGCACTGCATTCCAAGCTGCGATGCTAACAGCGTTTTCTTCAGGTCAATACTCTTACCGTGCTGAAGCTACATATACCGCAGCAGAATCAGTTGATTCAGCTCTAGCTGGTAATATGGCTTACCGTCTGACTAGTCAGTATGGTGGCTCAAATGGCGCTTATGACATCTGGTGGAATAACCGTTCTGACTTTAACCATGATGGTGAAATTGCTTTCTTCCTATCAGCAGCTCGTGATTTCTCTGATATCGGTGGTAAAGGCTTTAGTGCTGGTGTGAACGGCGCGTACGGCTTTGGTTCTGAAGCTCAAGGGTTCGAGGATCTAACAGAGTACTCATACAGCTTCTTTGCAAACTACGCAATTCAAGCGGGTGCTTTGAAAGACGCAAACGTTAGTTTCTACTACACTAACTACTACAACGACACCGATGCACCAAACTGGACTGGTTACACGAACTTATTCCAAGATGAAGAAGACTTTAAACTTATGTTAACAATTCCTTTTTCTGTAAAGTAAGTTGATGACATGGTAATTGAAGCTGGGCTAGTGCCCAGCTTTTTTGCTTTTTAGGAGATATTTATGAAACGTATTATTGCCGTTACATTAATCGCTTTTAGTTTAGCCGCATGCACCTCTCCACCGAAAACAGCTTCTGAGTTTTGGTATGGTCAAGGTGAGCGCTTTGGCTCTCGCGGGTATACGATAGATAATGACTCGTTGGCAAGTATCAAAGAAAAGGTAGAGTTTGATGAATCGGCTTACCTTGCTGGTTATGAAAAAGGAAAATCAGAGTATTGTGATCCCTTCAAAGCATTTGAAAAAGGGATTACAGGGACAAGGTATACAGATCAATGCGCGGATATGCCTCAAGAGGTGATGATCAAAGCTGAGTGGCAAAGAGGTTGGGATGCATTTATTGGAGCTGATTTTTACCGAGTTAGGTAGGTTGAGGTATTTTAACCCCTACCTACCAAATGAAGCTTTATTGATGAGAACCACCATATGCCTTACATAATTCTCGGGGGAGATGTTTTACTGCCCCGTCACTAAATGTGCACTGGACACCTGCACCAAATACTTTTCCCGCGCTGTTTTGAGCAATCGAGTTAGGGGCTAAAAAAATAAATACTGAGGCTAACGCTAAAGTTAAAAGTTTCATGTTTGCCATCCTTTAAACTTACCAAAATTAAAATAAATCGCATTTAAACGTCATGCTTAATACTCAATTATGTATACGGTTGATGAAAGATCAAAGTTCTATAAAAATTTTTAATGAAAAATAACAAAAGTTAATTTCAACATATCAATCAGTAACTTATTGATTCTTGGTGTCTGGAAGTGTCCGTAAATGGAAGGTATTTTCTTTGTTGAAAGCAAAACGGTTATAAACAGAAGACTTTATTTTCTCAAATTATATTTGTTATGTATTGACGGACTCTAGGCGTATTATTTTTTCTTGCATCAAAGGCAGTAAAGGTTCATAAATGCATAAAGTGCAACTGGTTATTAGAGTAATATCATGAACATAAGTGAAGCGGCTAAACTTACTAACTTATCAACGAAATCTATTCGTCTTTACGAAGACAAAGGGGTTATCACTGCGCCTTTCCGCTCGGAAAATGGTTATAGAAGTTATGATAAGAAGCAGATTAAAGAGCTTGGGATCGTTGCGAAAGCAAGAAGCGCTGGTTTTTCGCTTGATGAGTGCCGTGCGCTTGTTGAATTAGCTGACAATCCTTGTCGAGAAAGTGCCGACGTTAAAGCAAAAGCGCTTAGTAAATTGGAAGAAGTAAACAAAAAAATTGAAGATCTATTGGCAATTCAGAAGACATTGAAAGAGTGGGTTGAACAATGTCCAGGTGACTCAAATAGCCATTGCCCGATCATTGATTCACTTGTAGAGAAAAAGCCATAATTTGGTTACTTATGGCTTTAATAAGGAATGCTTGAATTACTCTTTAGTTGGAGTAATCGTTAATACTATGCCATCTACAGCAGTGACAATCACCTCTGTGCCTGCTTCTAAGTCCTGAGCACTAACAGCTGACCACGTAGTATCACCTAGACGGATGCGACACTTGCCTTTTTGAATGTCAGTGTCGACTCGAGTTGTTTGCCCTACAAGTTGTTTTTCTCTTTGATTTAGCTCTCGTCCAGCGTCTGACTGCTTGTCATTCGATAGTTGTCTTCTCCACCACAACCAAGTGGTGATAAGTGAAAAACTCGCAAAGGACAACCATTGCATCTGCCAACCGATTGGTAGCGCGCCTAATAGCGCTCCGACCAACATGGCAGATATGCCTATCCACAAAAAGTAACCAGCAGTACCAACCAGCTCTAGGGCTAGCAGCGCTAGACCAAATGCTAACCAATGCCAGTGGTTTACTTGCTCTAGTAACTCGAACATAAGTTAGTCCTTACTACCCTTGTCGTTGCTTTGTGCAAACATCTCTGCGATACCTGCAACAGAGCCCATTAGGCCAGTCGCTTCGAGTGGTAGCATGATTATCTTGCCGTTTTCAGCTTGGCCAATAGACTTCAGTGCGTCGGTGTAACCTTGTGCGATGAAGTAGTTGACCGCTTGCATGTCACCTTGAGCGATGGCCGTCGACACCATTTCTGTCGCTTTAGCTTCTGCTTCTGCTGCACGCTCACGAGCTTCTGCTTGCAGGATGGCTGCTTGCTTTTGACCTTCTGCTTTTAAGATTTCTGATTGCTTATGACCTTCCGCTTTTAGGATCTCAGCTTGTCTGACACCTTCAGCCGATAAAATGTCGGCACGTTTGTTTCGCTCAGCTTTCATCTGGGCATTCATCGCAGCGGTCAGATCGGCTGGTGGCTGTACATCTTTGATCTCGATACGAGTAACTTTTACGCCCCATGGGTTAGTTGCTTCATCCACGATATTTAGCAGCTTGGTATTGATCATGTCACGCTGGCTAAGCATTTCATCTAGCTCCATAGAGCCAAGTACAGTACGGATATTGGTGAGGGTTAAATTACGGATCGCATGCTCAAGGTCATTTACTTCATAAGCCGCTTTCGGTGCATCGATAACTTGTACGAAGCAGACAGCATCAATCATGACATTAGCATTATCTTTGGAGATGACTTCTTGAGCTGGGATATCGAGAACTCGTTCCATCATACTGATGCGTTGTCCGACTTTATCGATAAATGGAATGATCAGGTTTAGGCCTGGTTTGAGTGTCTGTGTATAGCGGCCAAAACGTTCTACGGTCCAGTTATTGCCCTGTGGAACGGTTTTGACACCAGCGAAAATGAACAGTAGTGCGACGACAGTAAAGACGCCAATAGTAATCAATGTATCAATAGCCATACAAAATCCTTTGTAAGTTTAAGTTTTTGATAGTTCACTATTGATACTGGCTCATATTTAAATTCTGAGCAAATTTATAAACGAGAAATGGGCCATAAAATATTGATTTTATGGCCCATTTTATATTGTTTCATTCGATAAACTAATTGATTAAATTATCAGTTTTCGATGTTTAATCTAACGATTTTAGGGTTTTGTTAGTAAAGCAGAGAGTACAGTTGTCGACGGTACTTACTGGCAACTGGGTTTCCTTGCCCAAGCGCACTTAAGATGTCCATGAACTCTTTTTTCATATCGCCATCGCAAGCATTTAGATCTTTTGCTAGGAAAGACCACAGCAGCTCCATCGCTTCTTCGTTGCGGTTCACTTGGTGATATTGCAATGCTAACTCAGAGGCAGTCTTAGCATCATTCGGGTCTTGCTGCAGAGCTGTTTCTAATGCCTGTATTTCAGGGCTGTCTGCTGCTTGCTTGTGAAGTTCAAGTTTCGCGACTAAGCCTTTGTAGTAGTTGTCTTGGTACTCTAGAGGAATGGTGGCTAGCTGAGTTTCAGCAAGATCAAACTGTTGCGTTTCTAACAAACACTCTGCGATCGCCAGTTTTACTTCGCCTTTGCTTGTTAGCGCAGCTGGAAGTTGTTGCATTGCTGCCAGTGCTTGTGTGTGCTCACCTGCTTGCATTTGCTCTAGAGCTTGACGTAATGCAAGTTCATCTTGGCTAGGGAGGTGCTTGTTTAGCATTTCAACAATGGCTTCTAAGCTCTGAGGGCCACCAAGGCCATCGACAGGCTGACCGTTAACAAACAGTGCAATAGTCGGTAGTGCTTGAACCCCAAATTGGCTAGCAATGGCTTGCTCTTGCTCGCAGTTCAATAAAGCTAGGGTGAAAGCGCCATTGTATTGCTGAGTTAATGTTTGCAGTTCAGGAATGACTTGGGCGCTCTCTTGGCTCATTGGTGCCCAAAATTGGATGAGTACAGGGGTCTGCATCGAACCTTCTAATACTTGACGAAAGTTCTGCTCATTAAGTTCAACAATATGCGGAGATTGCATTTACGTTCCTTGAGGTTTGTTTATGGATACGTTGCAAATATGGGGGGATAAGTCGGTAACTTCAAGATCTAACTGGGGTATCTCAGATAAAAAGAGACAAAAATAGAAAAACGCTATGCTTCGATGTTGGTAGGATGTTTATCTCTACATAGAAGGCATAGCGTAATCATTGAGGTGGTCAGTGAGGTATTGCGTGAGATACTCAAAACAGAATAAACAACGTAATCGCCAAACTCACGCCTACCCAATTAAGGCGGTTTAAAGTCATGAAATATCCAGATTAGATTCACCAATTGGGAGTAATTGATGAGATAGCATAAATGATGACATCTTATTGTTACGGAAAAATTACATCGTTACATTAAAGTTTGCGACTGTGCATTCAAAGTTAGAAAATTATGCAGCTTTTCTCAAAATAGGGTCTAGCCAGCGACTCGGTAGAATCCTTTTCAATACCGCGAACACTTTAGTCGGGGTCGTAACTCGGTATCTTAGCTTGGGTCTATTGGCCGTAAGTGCGTGAAAAACAGGTTCGATACAACTCTCAGGTGGCAGAACAAAAGCGTTGTTCGATGACTCCTTTTCAAGTCGGTCTTTTTGTTGTTGATAAGCTTCTTGATGAGCGCTGCCAGCAATGGTGATCCATTTATTGAAGGCTTTCAGGGCATTATTTCTAAATTGGGTTTCTATTGGACCTGGCTGTAATAACGAGATATGAATACCGCTGCCATGCAGTTCTAAACGTAACGTATCTGTCCAGCCTTCTAGCGCGAACTTTGAAGCGTTGTAAGCGCCACGATATTTCATTGCGGCAAAACCTAATACGGAACTGTTTTGCACGATTCGGCCTTCACCACGTTCGCGCATGTGCGGGAGGATCTGACAAACAAGATGATGCCAACCAAAGAAGTTGGTTTCGAATTGCTCCCTGAGCCCCTGGGTAGGTAAGTCTTCTAGCGCGCCTGCTTGACCGTAAGCGCCGTTATTGAATAATCCATACAATCCGTTAGGTGCGAGTGCAATCGCAACCTTGGCGCCATTCTCGATACTCTCTTGGTTGGAAAGATCTAATTGAATACAAGTGAGGCCTTCATCTTGAAGGCGTTGAACATCTTGTGGGTCACGGCAAGATGCAATGACATGAAAGCCACGCTTTTGTAGTGCATGCGCACATGTATAGCCAATACCCGTTGAGCAACCGGTGATCAGAATCGACTTGTTCACGCTTAATCCTTCATTAGAGTCTTTATCGCTCTAGGGTAAAGAATTAGTCTTGATGTTGTAACAAGTTTTTTAAGGCTGGTTCTATTCTTGAGTAACTAAAGATAAACCCCATTTCAGTGAGTTTCTTTGGTTTGGAACGAATGCTGTCAAAGAGCAGGCAAGAAGATTCACCCATCAGAAGCGACATTGCCCATTTCGGAGTGAATAAGAAATGAGGTCGGCGCAGTTGCTTGGCGAGTGTGCTGCTGAACAGTTTGTTGGTGACAGGGTGTGGGGCACACATATTAAATTCCCCTTGAGCGTGAGGAATCGACAATAAGTGGTTGATGGCTCTCACCATATCAAGCATGTGAATCCAAGGCATGTACTGTTCGCCTGAACCAAGTGGCCCGCCTACTCCGAGTTTGTACGGCATTAGCATCTTCTTTAAAGCACCACCATTTTCACCTAACACAATCCCCGTTCTTAGTAGTATCACACGCGTCTCATCGGATTGGGCTCTCTTGGCTATCTCTTCCCAGTGCGCACAGACTTTATGAGGAAAACTTTCGTCTTCTACTTGTAGTGATTCATCAAATGGGTGTTGCTGTTGATCGCCATAGTAACCTACAGCCGAACCGCTAATAAAAGCCTCCGGTGGGTTGCTACTGGCATGAATTAACTCGACCAGTTTTTCGGTAATGTGCCAGCGGCTATTGCAGATCCTCTCTTTTTGCTCCGCACTCCAACGCTTGTCAGCGATCGGTTCGCCAGCAAGATTGACCACAACATCGAAGTCATTGAGATCGCTGAGTTCATCAAGAGATTGAATGTAATGAAGGTTATTCTGGTTCAGATGATTTAGGTTTTGCTTCGCTTTTTCGGGGCTCCGCGTCAACAATGTCACGTCGTCAGTATTCCAACTTTTGACCAATTCAGAACCAATAAATCCCGTACCACCCGTTAACAATATCTTCATACCAATCTCCCTATTAAACATAATTATAGACATGGCTTGTTTTTGAACGCCAATCAATACGAAAAAATCACTATAACGATCAGTTGGTTTCAATCGTGTGATACCTAATTTACGCCTTATGCAATTTACTCAGGAGTGAAATTAAATCCACCTAGCTCGTTTGCAAACTAGGCAACTCTCGCTGAGCCACGCATCTTGAGGTTACTTGGGTATATACCGCTATCACATTTATGCACTTTACTCCGATATGTTACCAACTGCGTAATATTTGTCACATAAGGAATGATAAGGATTTGTCATGATTATTAGTAATTAATAACCAGACACAATTTCAGTCACAAGGAGTTGCGATGACGGCAGTGCTTGCTTTGTTTCGAGCCATGTTAGGTAGCCTAAGGGATCTCTTGCCGATCGTGGCGGTGATTGCTTTCTTCCAACTTGTCGTCCTGCAAGAACCACTCCCTCATCTTTTGTCTATTCTAACCGGCTTAGGGTTGGTGGTCTTTGGGCTGACTTTCTTTATCTTTGGCCTTGAAATGGGGTTGTTCCCGATTGGCGAATCGATGGCGCAAGCATTTGCCCGCAAGGGAAGTGTGGTCTGGTTATTGACCTTCGCTTTCTGTTTAGGTTTTGGTACCACCATTGCCGAACCCGCGTTAACCGCAGTGGCTGCTGAAGCAGCAGAAGTTGCAGCTGAAGGTGGTGTTATTCCCAACTCTTTAGATGAAAGGGAACAATATGCCGATGGCCTGCGCTTCACCGTGGCGTTATCGGTCGGTATTGCCATTCTATTAGGAGTACTTCGGATCTTAAAAGGTTGGCCAATCCAGTACATGATCATCGGAGGTTATATTGGAGTGGTGGTGCTCACTGCATTTGCCCCGGAAAACATTATTGGGATTGCGTACGACTCTGGCGGTGTCACAACATCGACGATCACCGTTCCGTTAGTGACCGCATTAGGGGTGGGTTTAGCCTCGGCGATTAAAGGACGAAATCCTATGATTGATGGCTTTGGATTGATCGCGTTTGCTTCACTGCTGCCGATGATGTTTGTCATGGTGTACGGGATGGTGGTGACATGATCAGTGTGCAGCAATTTATCGACACCTTTCTAGGCACTGTGATGGATGTGATTCCGATTGCGGTGATCATCTTCGGTTTTCAGTTAGCGGTACTGCGTAAGCCTGTCAATAACCTTGCCAAAGTGCTCATCGGTTTCTTTTACGTCATTCTTGGCTTATCACTCTTTTTGATGGGGTTGGAGCTCGCGTTATTCCCTCTAGGGGAGACGATGGCAATGCAACTCACCGAACCAAGCTTTTTGACTGAGTTTAAGATCAGCTCTGGTCTTTCATTGGCTTGGTTTGATTATTACTGGGTTTACCTGTTTGCGTTTTGTATTGGTTTTAGTACCACGATAGCCGAGCCTTCTTTGATTGCTGTAGCGATTAAGGCAAACCAAGTATCCGGTGGCAGTATCAGTGTTAACGGACTGAGAATCGCTGTGGCATTAGGCGTTGCCATCGGTATCTCATTGGGTAGCTACCGTATTGTTGCGGGCGATCCTATCCATTACTACATTATTTGTGGCTATGTCATTGTGGTGATTCAAACCTTTTACGCCCCCAAATTGATCATTCCATTGGCCTACGATTCAGGCGGGGTTACGACATCTACCGTGACTGTACCTTTAGTGACGGCTCTTGGATTAGGGCTTGCTTCAACTGTACCGGGACGAAATCCAGTAATAGACGGTTTCGGCTTAATCGCCTTTGCGAGTTTGTTCCCCATCATTTCGGTGATGAGCTACGCCCAAATAACCCAATGGTTAAACCGTTTACACACCTCTAAGGAGAGCAAAGATGCGCTTTAAACTTATCCTAGCGTTTGTAGAAGAGAGCAAAACCGACATTGTGCTCGATGCCGCGCGTGATGCGGGCGCAACCGGAGCAACCGTGATTAATAATGCCAGAGGGCAGGGCTTAAACCAAAAGCGCACCTTCTTCGGATTAACATTAGAGGTGCAAAAAGATGTGCTGCTGTTTGTCGTTGAGGAGCATCTAGCAAGGCATATTCTTGAAAGAATTAGTGAGGTGGGGGAGTTTGACCAAGAATCGGGACAGGGTATTGCAGTACAGATAGATGTGGAAGATGCAGTCGGCGTTGCGCATCAAGTTGAGACGTTAACAAAGGTTGTGGAGGATGAGCTATGAGTACCAGTGAAAAGATCCGAGTAGGCGATGTCATGGCCAATACGTATGTGATTATCGATGGGCTAACTACGGTGTTAGAAGCGATAGAGATGGCTAAGAAGCACAAAGTGAAAGCAATCATTGTCGATAAACGCCACGAGGATGACGAGTACGGTATCGTGTTGATGAATGATATAGCAAAGAAAGTGTTGGCTAAAAATCGATCTCCGAAGCGAACTAATGTTTATGAAATCATGACCAAGCCAGCGCTAAGCGTGTCTGCTGAGATGAACGTAAAGTATTGCGCTCGCCTGTTTGAACGCT
Organism: Vibrio sp. 10N.222.47.A9; assembly: GCF_963872585.1. NCBI lineage: Bacteria > Pseudomonadati > Pseudomonadota > Gammaproteobacteria > Vibrionales > Vibrionaceae > Vibrio > Vibrio sp. 10N.222.47.A9. The sequence continues at coordinate 20,454 of NZ_CAWNBB010000041.1, forward strand.
TTGGTATCAGTCGCGCGCCAGTAGTTCGTGATCACAAGATAGTCGGTATGGTTAGTTACAATAATATCGTGATCAACGGTATGGCGAGAGATGACGTGTAGCATTTAGATACGTACAATAGGCTCATAAATTTTATGGAGAAGTACGTGTGAAATTATTTTTTGCTTCAGACCTACACGGTTCGCTGCCAGCAACAGAAAAGGTATTAGAACTCTACCAAGCATCTGGTGCGCAATATTTAGTGCTATTGGGTGACATTCTGAATCATGGGCCAAGAAATCCGATTCCAGAAGGATACAATCCACCGGCGGTTGCAGAGAAGTTGAATGCGTTTTCTCAAGAGATCATCGCCGTTCGTGGTAACTGCGACAGTGAAGTGGATCAAATGCTGTTGTCTTTTCCAATGATGATGGATTACTCATGGGTGTTATTGGAATCAGGTCAGCGTATCTTTCTAACTCATGGTCATTTGTATAACACCACTAAACGACCAGCACTAAAAGCGGGTGATATTATTGCCCATGGGCATACCCATATTCCAGTTGCCGAATACCAAGATGATATCTTTATCTTTAACCCTAGTTCGGTGACATTCCCACGAGATGGTCACGCAGCGAGCCATGGCATCTATGAAAATAATACCTTTAAAGTCATTAGCCTTGAAGGTGACGTAATTGTGAGTGGCGAGCTTTAAATAAACTCAATCGGCGGAGTTAGAAAAGGCTCACTTTGAGTCTACGTGGCCGAGGTCCCTGTCTGGAGCAATGATGTTTCGCACTCTTTGCTTCAGAACTTTCGCTTCTGGAAAACCTTCATCCGCTTTTCTTTCCCAAATCTGCACACCATTACAAAAGATTTCGAACCTGCCTCCGGTGTCTGGATGCAAGCTCACTTGTTCAATTTCTTCGCTAAAGGTATGCAGCAGCTCTTGGCATAACCAACTAGAACGAAGCATCCAATTACACTGACGGCAATAGTGTATTGCGATTGTCGCTTTTGTTGCTGTCTCTTTAGCTGGCGTCAGATTTGGTTGATCCGTATTCATAGTTAATCCTTAAAATGCTACATCCGTAATTTGATACCAACGGCTAACAAAAAAAGGGGCATCATGCCCCTTATCTATTGGTTTACCGTTTAATGGTATTCAGCTATTTTTATACAAAAATAACTGCAGAGTTTTAGTTTGAGAACAAAACGGTAGAACCGTGATTTAAGCTAGTGAGCAGCAGTGCTTTCTGATTAATAATATCAATGCGTCGGCTTTGCTCTGCATCCATCTTAATCACTTGAGTGATAAGCTCGAGTTGCTCTTCCGAAAAGTCTTGGCGCTCAGCCGAAGTTACATCTTTAAACTCCGTTGGCGAAATCAGTAAATAGTTATCGTTAATATCCCACTGACCTGTTTCTGATATGTTGATCACATTCGCAGGTGCAGTTTGAGTGCTGTACAGCCTAACCACTGACATTCTCAGGTACGTACCATTTGGTAGGTATTTCGCATTCGATGATAGTTCAACTCTACGCAGCGGGCCGATTGCATCAGCTTGCTTGTTGTCGCTAATCAGAGTCACCATTTTCGATTGCCACTCATGCTGAGTGAGTAAGCGCTCTACTTTTGCGTCGCTGCCCCAATATAACCAACCACTTAAGAATGCAGATAGAACCAGTAAAATAATCGATACTTTTAATTTCATGTTACTGACCGCCGTTACAAATGTCGTTTACATCCGACTGGTTTGCGTAAATTCTTAGGGTTACATTTTCGCTAGAGTAATCTTGCGGGTGAATGTAGTTGAGGGCAAGGTTGTTGGTTTGTCCGCCTGTTGCAATCACCTCAGTCGGTTTCAACATACCAGTGTGATTGGTGTTGTAGCGCAATACACACTTCTCTATCGCAGGTAGCCAACTACTGAGATCAGGATGATTGATTGGGGTTTGAATCTTTACACCATCCACTTCAGTCAATGTTCTGAACTCGGATTCTGCGGGGTTAGTAAACGTTAAAACCAGAATTGGCATGATGAAAGCCGCAAGCAATAACGAAAACGCTAACCACTTATTGGTGCTTTTAACCGGGGTAGCAGTTGGTGTTGTTGCTGGTTCCACTTCAACTTTGGTTTCTTGAAACTTTGTAATTGACTCGAGCTCGACAGCTTCAGTCATTGCTTCTTCGGTCATTGTAGGCGTTGCAAACGTTAAGATAGGTTCTACGTCATTTTCTGCAATTTCAGCCGCTGCTGGCTGATCATTTGATGAAAGTGGTGCAGAGCGTTCAACGGTTGCAATAAATTGGTAACCGCGTTTAGGTACCGTTTTTACGAATTCTGGAGATTTGGTTGAGTCCTTGAGCATCTTTCTCAGGGTCGAAACTGCTTGCGTTAAGCTTGAGTCATCAACCTCAAAGCCTTGATCTCGCCAAACATACTCGTGCAATTCATTACGAGTGATAACTTCATTGGGTCTTTCTGACAGCATCAGGAGAATGCGGCTTTCATTGCTGCCAAGGCGCACGACTTCGCCGTCGCTCATTTGGTCAACAAGTGAATTGCTATTTGGATCGAATACGAACCGCTGTGCGAGAATAAACTTTGTGCCGATATTGCTCATTGAATTCTTCTATTTTGGATGATTTTGAGTGCGAAATAGACAAATCTCAGGTGAAGTTCCGTTAATTCTTCACCAAATCATGGCTTCTTTTATGTTCTTTTATATTTATCAGGCTCAAGGATAATAAAAACAGATCAAAAAAACAGTGTTTTTATGATTTTTGACCTTGAATTTACATTTGTCATCCTCATGTTAATGAACATAAGAGTGGCATCAAGTGTTACGCCCCTATGGTATTCAACATAAAGTATAGATGTTTTGGAGTAAAAATGAGCGAAACAGCAACGCAAAATAAAGAGACTCGTGGCTTTCAATCTGAAGTAAAACAACTACTTCACCTAATGATTCACTCACTGTATTCAAATAAAGAAATCTTCCTACGTGAGCTGATCTCTAACGCATCTGACGCGGCTGATAAGCTTCGCTTCCAAGCCTTGTCAAACGGTGACCTTTACCAAGGTGATGCAGACCTAGGCGTAAAATTATCTTTTAGCGCTGAAACCAATACTTTAACGATTTCTGATAACGGCATCGGCATGAGCCGCGACAACGTTATTGAGCATTTAGGTACGATTGCTAAATCGGGTACTGCAGACTTTTTCTCAAAGCTGTCTGAAGACCAAAGCAAAGACTCTCAATTGATTGGTCAATTTGGTGTTGGTTTCTATTCTGCATTCATCGTTGCAGACGCGGTAACGGTTCGCACACGTGCAGCAGGTCTAGCGAGTAATGAAGCTGTTCAGTGGCACTCTGCAGGGGAAGGTGATTACACCATCGAAGACATCACTAAAGAGTCTCGTGGTACTGATATCATTCTTCATATGCGCGAAGACGGTAAAGAATTCCTAAATGAATGGCGTCTGCGTGAAGTCATTGGTAAATACTCTGATCACATCGGTATCCCTGTTTCTATCTTAACTGCGGTTAAAGATGACGAAGGTAAAGACACCGAAGAGAAACATTGGGAACAGATTAACAAGGCTCAAGCGCTTTGGACTCGTAACAAGTCTGATATCGAGAAAGAAGAGTACCAAGAGTTTTACAAGCACGTATCTCACGACTTTGCTGATCCACTAACGTGGAGCCATAACAAAGTTGAAGGTAAGAACGACTACACAAGCCTACTTTACATCCCAGCTAAAGCACCTTGGGATATGATGAATCGTGACCATAAGAGCGGCCTTAAGCTTTATGTACAGCGAGTATTCATCATGGATGATGCAGAGCAGTTCATGCCATCTTACATGCGTTTCGTTCGCGGCTTGATTGACTCAAACGATCTACCACTGAACGTGTCTCGTGAAATCCTGCAAGATAATAAGGTAACTCAGTCTCTTCGTGGCGCATGTACCAAGCGTGTCCTGACTATGCTTGAGCGCATGGCGAAGAATGACAACGATAAGTACCTAGAGTTTTGGAAAGAGTTTGGCCTTGTACTGAAAGAAGGCCCAGCGGAAGACATGGCGAACAAAGAAAAAATTGCTGGTTTACTTCGCTTCTCATCAACGGAAGTTGACTCTGCTGACCAAGCTATCAGCCTAGTGTCTTACGTTGAACGTATGAAGGAAGGTCAAGACAAGATTTATTACCTAACAGCAGATAACTACGCTGCCGCTAAGAACAGCCCGCATTTGGAGCAGTTCAAAGCAAAAGGTATCGAAGTGGTTCTAATGTACGATCGTATTGATGAGTACGTAATGAACTACCTGACTGATTTTGATGGTAAGCAGTTCCAATCGATCACTAAAGCGGGCTTAGACCTAAGCAAATTCGAAGGCGAAGAAGAGAAAGAGAAGCAAAAAGAGGCAGAAGAAGAGTTCAAATCTGTTGTTGAGCGCACTCAATCTTACCTAGGTGATCGTGTTAAAGAGGTTCGCACGACATTCAAGCTAGCAACTACGCCTGCTGTTGTTGTTACCGATGATTTCGAGATGGGCACTCAAATGGCTAAGCTTCTTGAAGCTGCGGGTCAAGCTGCTCCTGAGGTGAAGTACATCTTTGAGATTAACCCTGAACATGCGCTAGTTAAGCAGATGGCTGATGAAGCGGACGAACAAGCGTTTGGTCGCTGGGTTGAGCTATTACTTGGCCAGGCTATGCTGGCTGAAAAGGGCTCAATGGAAGATCCGTCACAATTCTTAGGTGCAATCAACGAACTACTGACAAAACGTTAGTCTTTCGACTTTGGGCTAAGCCCATAATTATGAATAAAAGCTCGCGAATGCGGGCTTTTTTTATGAACGTCGCTTAACTTCATCGAAATGTCGCTAAAGTTGCTAACAAGACGAACGCGAACGCTGTCGATACATTCTTTAGTCTTAATTTCAGCCAAATTGAATATTAATGTGATAGAATGCTCGACCTAATCAGCTGGTACTATGAACCTATCGTCTCCAGTTGTATGATTTTTAAACGTTATACCGAAACTTACCGTTTTGCTTCTGTTTACAGTTGTGCTTAGCCTCAGTTGTTACCTAACCTCTCTTGTTTGACCTAAATTAAACCAGAAAGGCGGGATAGTGAGCTTCGGTATAAATCATAATTTTTATAAGAGGATTAAACATGCGCATCATTCTTCTAGGTGCTCCTGGCGCGGGTAAAGGTACTCAAGCTAACTTCATCATGAACAAATTTGGTATCCCTCAAATTTCAACTGGTGACATGCTACGTGCTGCTATCAAAGCGGGTACTGAGCTTGGTAAGCAAGCAAAATCAGTAATCGACGCTGGTCAGCTAGTTTCTGATGAAATTATCCTTGGTCTTATCAAAGAGCGTATCGCTCAAGATGACTGTGAGAAAGGTTTCCTACTAGACGGTTTCCCACGCACAATCCCACAAGCGGATGGCCTAAAAGAAATGGGTATTGCTGTTGATTACGTTGTTGAATTCGACGTAGCTGACGATGTGATTGTTGAGCGTATGGCTGGTCGTCGTGCTCACCTTCCTTCTGGTCGTACATACCACAGTGTGTACAACCCACCTAAAGAAGAAGGTAAAGATGACATCACTGGCGAAGAGCTTGTTGTACGTGATGACGACAAAGAAGAAACAGTTCGTGCACGTCTAGGCGTATACCACGATCAAACGGCTCCGCTTATTTCTTACTACGGTAAGGAAGCAGAAGCAGGTAACACTAAGTACCTTAAATTTGATGGTACTAAGCAAGTTGCTGAAGTTAGTGCAGAACTTGAGAAAGCACTAGCATAATTGGCTAACAGCCAGTTTTAGAATTTGATATATTGGAAGCGACCGTTAAGGTCGCTTTTTTTGTTTCAATTTTTAGTAATATACCAATCTAGATAAATCGATTGTGTACTGTTTTCGCGGTGCGGCTTAGATTCGCGAGGCTAACGCTCAAGGTGATGTTGTGATAACCCAGGTTAAGAACGATTATTCTTAAATTTAGTGGCACAACAATGATCTTAAACTTATGCCGATTAGTATATTACGTTCCAGAAAATCACACATTGGTCTCAGGTATCTATGGAAAATAATAAAAAGCAGGGCGTTTTACTGGTGAACTTAGGAACACCAGATTCGGCGACCCCGGCTGGCGTTCGTCGATTTTTGAGTGAATTCTTACACGATAAGCGAGTCGTAAATCTAACGCGTTGGCTTTGGTGTCCTATTTTACATGGGGTGATCTTACCGATTAGAGCGCCGAAAGTGGCTAGGCTGTATCAGTCTGTTTGGATGGATGAAGGCTCACCACTGCTTGTATATTCTCAAAGACAAGCCGACAAGCTCCAGAAAAAATTAGAGATGCCCGTAGCGCTGGGTATGACCTATGGCAACCCAAGCCTTAAGGCGGGGGTCGAGCAACTGATGGAGCAGGGCGTTGAAGACATTATCGTCCTGCCTTTATATCCTCAGTACTCAGGTACAACCACAGCGGCTGTTTCTGATGGTTTAACCAAAGCCTTTAAGCAAATGCCTGTGATTCCGAGCTATCGCTTTATTCGCGACTACTACGCTCACCCAAGCTACGCAAAAGCATTGGCTGAAAGTGTTCGTAGCCATTGGGATAAAAATGGCAGAGGTGATCATTTAGTGTGTTCCTTCCACGGTATTCCGAAGCGACTCGCTGATGAAGGTGACATCTACCCTCAGCATTGTGAAGCGACGACAAAATTACTTGCTGCTGAGTTAGGCTTATCAGCGGACGATATCACCATGACATACCAATCTCGATTTGGTCGAGAAGAGTGGTTGAAGCCTTATACTGACGAGACACTTGAATCACTGCCGAGTAAGGGCATCAAGAAGATTGATATCATGGCTCCTGCGTTCTCGGTTGACTGTTTGGAAACGTTGGAAGAGATTTCTGACCAATGTAAAGAGACGTTCATTGATGCTGGTGGCTCAGACTTTAGCTACATTATGTGTCTTAATGACAGAGACTCACACATCGATATGATGGCTGAGCTAGTGGCACTTCATCGCTAACTGATATGCCAATAGAATAAATAACAAAAGGGCTGCTCATTGAGCAGCCCTTTTTGATCTTGATGTTTCTTCTTGAAATCGATCTAGCTATTAAGCGACCGAAGTTTCTGCTTTTGGTTCTGCTTCAAGCGTCATGTTGGTTTCTACACCATGCATCCATGATACAAGCTTGCCAGCACAAAGAAGCAGTAAGACGCCACTTATTGTCGCTGTAATTGCGATACCACCGAAGATAGACATTGCGCCAAGCTCACCAACGTGAGAACCCACAAGGCCAGCTACGTAGTTTGCGACAGCATTGAAACCAAACCATGCACCCATCATTAACGATGCTAGACGAAGCGGAGCTAACTTAGTGACCAACGACAGGCCAATAGGAGATAGACAAAGCTCACCAAGAGTATGGAAGAAGAAAGCACCGACTAGCCACAGCATTGATGTTTTCACTGTTAGGTCGCCACCTTGCTCCATTACTGCGCCCATCATGCACACAAAGCCTAGTGCTAAGAAAAACAACGCCATCGCAAATTTCACTGGCGAGTTTGGTTCACGCTTACCAAGCTTGACCCAAAATGCAGCAATGATTGGTGCAAGTGTAATGATGAAAAATGGGTTCAGAGATTGGAACCAAGCTGCAGGAACTTCAAAGCCACCAATCATACGGTCAGTATATTGTTGAGTGTAGATGTTCATCAAACCGCCAGCTTGTTCAAAGCCAGCCCAGAAAACGATTACGAACAGACCCATAACAAGAATAACTTTTAGTCTGTCGAACTCTTCTTTGGTCAGTGGTGTTTTCTCTTTCGATTTGTTCAGCGCTTTCGCACGTGCAGCTGCAGGTACTGAGCCAATGTTGCCTAACCATGACTGAGCCATCGTCAATTGCATAACTAAGCTAATAACCATACCGATACCAGCGGCTAGGAAGCCAGCTTTCCAGCCGAATGAATCGACTGCAGCACCTGAAATTAAGCCACCCAGTAGCGCGCCTAAGTTGATGCCCATGTAGAAAATGGTGAAAGCGCCGTCACGTCGGTTATCGCCTTCTTGGTATAGGTCGCCAACCATGGTCGAGATGTTTGGTTTAAACATACCGTTACCACTGATAAGCAGTGCTAAACCTAGATAAAGAGCATTTACTTGGTCTAAGCCAATAGCGCCGTTAGGAAGAGCAAGTGTAAATTGGCCTAATGCCATTAATACACCGCCCACTAGGATCGATTTACGTTGTCCTAAGTAGTTATCGGCAAGCCAGCCGCCGATTAATGGCGTGATATAGACTAAACCAGTATAGATACCATAAAGATCGAGGGCATCTTTTGTTGACCAACCAAGGCCACCATTGATAGTGGTATCGGTAAGAAATAAAACAAGGATCGCACGCATTGCATAGTAGGAGAAACGTTCCCATAGCTCTGTGCTAAAAAGTAGAAATAGGCCTCTAGGGTGGCCAAAGATGTTGTGATTGCTTGGCATAAGTTTTACTAATTTTAGGTATTAAAAGATTTTATAGTTCCTTATGTATACAGAGTGGAATAACCATCTGCAATAGGCGTCTTTTATGGTCACGATAACTGGTTTTTTATAAGTTTATGAAAATAATGGGTTTTATTGATAATGTTGCCCAGATAATGCGTGCTGCAAACTAATTTTCCAGTTTTGAGTTGAGCGCATAGTGTTCTTTTTAAAAGAATTATCGAATGCTAACCGTCGAATTGATTGGTTTGTTGGATGGTTTCTGGGTTTAAATGGTATCGCGTTCCTTTTGTGTGTCGCATACATAGCCTTACAATAATGCATCTTTTTATCTGTAAATGTTCCCTGTACAATGCTTAACCACTTTTTGTCCCTATGGCTTTTTGTTGATAAGTTGGTCTGTTACGCATAATTTATTGCTTATCAGGATTCATTTTATTAACGGTGATTAACGGTTTTAGGCTTGTGGTAATATGTCCCAAAATAGAAAATGGCTAGTAAAATGAAACGTTGGTATTTACTTTACTGTAAGCGTGGTGATCAAAAACGCGCTCAACAGCACCTAGAAAACCAGGGGGTAGAGTGCTTTTATCCTCAAATCGATGTCAAGAAGGTCGTGAGAGGGAAAGAGAAGCAGGTCAAAGAACCGCTGTTCCCGTCTTATATCTTTGTTCGCTTTGATTATGAGCAAGGCCCTAGTTTTACGACAGTTCGTTCGACTCGTGGCGTTGTCGACTTTATTAAGTTTGGAGCAAGGCCACATGAAGTCCAAGGCGACTTAGTGTATGAACTGAAAGAGTTTGAGAAGTGTTGCGAAGATGAACCTGAAGAGTGCTGTGTTGAGTTTGAATCAGGGCAAGTGGTCAAGATCAATAGTGGTCAGTTTGCTGGGGTTGAAGCTATTTTCCATCAGAAAGATGGTGAAGCTCGATCTATTATGCTGGTAAAAATGATCAGCAAAGTGGTTCCGATCAGTATTGAGAACGAAGCACTACAAGCTCACGCATAAGTGCAGTAATACAAAGCAAAAAATAGGCTTAAAACAAAAAGGCGCATAATGCGCCTTTTTAGTCTTTAGGATTTGTTCAAAACGCGCTAAGCGTTGTAAGCATCGTTGTGAACGGCTTGTACTGCACGACCTGATGGGTCGACACAGTTTTTGAATGACTCATCCCACTCAATCGCTTTCGCTGATGAACAAGCAACTGAAGGACCACCAGGTACACATTCTGCCGCTGATTCTAGAGGGAATAGCTCCTCAAAAATTTCACGGTAAGCATAACCTTCTTTGGTTGTTGGCGTGTTGTAAGGGAAACGGAACTTCGCAGCTTCCATTTGTTGATCCGTTACTTTTTCTTCAGCCGTTGCTTTTAATGTGTCAATCCAATCGTAGCCAACACCATCAGAGAACTGCTCTTTTTGACGCCATGCAATTGAATCTGGTAGGTAGTCTTCAAAACACTCACGTAGAATGTGTTTCTCCATTTTACCGTTACCACACATCTTATCTTCAGGGTTCAAACGCATTGCTACATCGATGAACTCTTTGTCCAAGAATGGAACACGACCTTCAACACCCCATGCCGCAAGAGATTTATTGGCGCGAGCACAGTCAAACATGCTTAGAGCAAGAAGTTTACGCACGGTTTCTTCGTGGAACTCTTTTGCGTTTGGCGCTTTATGGAAGTACAGGTAGCCACCAAAGATCTCATCAGCACCTTCACCAGACAGTACCATTTTGATACCCATTGCCTTGATCTTACGAGCAAGCAAGTACATCGGCGTTGAAGCACGAATCGTCGTTACATCGTAAGTTTCAATGTGGTAGATAACATCACGGATTGCATCTAAGCCTTCCTGAATGGTGTAAGTCATCTCGTGGTGTACGGTACCAATCTTATCAGCAACTTCACGAGCAGCGATCAGATCAGGCGCGTTTTCTAGACCTACTGCGAATGAGTGCAGTTGTGGCCACCAAGCTTCTGATTGCTCATCGTCTTCGATACGCATTGCAGCAAAACGTTTAGCGACTGCTGAAGTGATTGAAGAATCAAGACCACCAGATAGAAGTACACCATAAGGTACATCTGTCATTAGTTGACGTTTAACTGCAGCTTCTAGCGCTTCAGTCAGTTCTTCTTTACTTGTGCTGTTACCTTGTACCGCAGCGTATTCATTCCAATCGCGGATGTAGTAGCGTTGAGGCTCTGCATCTTTCGAAGAATAGAAGCTACCAGGAGGGAACTCACTGATCGTCTTGCATACTTCAACGAGTGCTTTCATCTCTGAAGCAACGTAGTAGTTGCCGTGCTCGTCGTAGCCTTGGTAAAGCGGGATGATACCAATATGGTCACGGCCGACTAGGTACTCGTCTTTCTCTTCGTCGTATAAAACGAATGCGAAAATACCGTTAAGTTCTTCTAAAAGGTCCGCGCCCATTTCTTGGTATAACGCTAGGATAACTTCACAGTCAGAGTCAGTCTGGAACTGGTACTTATCTTCATAGCGTGCACGAAGTTCTTTGTGGTTATAAATTTCGCCATTCACTGCAAGAATGTGCTTTTTATCTTGGCTGTATAGTGGTTGTGCACCACTGTTAAGACCAACGATAGCCAAACGCTCGTGCGCAAGAATTGCTTTTTCACCAGCATAGATACCAGACCAGTCTGGGCCACGGTGACGAAGCTTTTTAGACATTTCTAAAGCAATAGGGCGAAGTGCTGCGGCATCACTTTTAATGTCGAGAATGCCAAATACTGAACACATAGAACTTCCTTTTAAATAATTTCTAAATCAACTGTATTCAATTTGCCATTCTGGCTAAAAAAAGCAACCGAATGTGAGCAAAAAAATAATATAAAGGGGTTTATGTTAGAAATTATCTAATTTTAAGGTGGTTTTGGTGAGTGGTGTCTAATTGCGGTTGGTTTTTTAAACAAAAACCTCTCAAAAGTGTAAAAGAACAGCAATTTTGAGAGGTTAACTAGACAATGTTTAGGATTAGATCTTATTGATGTTAGGGTTTAATTGCTCACATACGTGTCGAGCAAAACCACTACCAGCTTCACTGTAGATGTTGAATGCTGCATCGACACCATTCTCTTTCAATGTTTCTAGCTGGTCGGAGTATTCAGCAATGGCTGCGATTTGACCTTTAAAATTACGTGATTTTAGCTGTTCTAAGGCTGTTTGATTACCTTGGTGATGAGGCATCGCCAAGATCACTAGCTTCACGTTTGCTGTATCTAAGATACGCTCCCAGAAATCTGGGTCAGTTGCATCGCCAGAAATAACGTTTCTTCCAAGGCTTCTATGGTTGTGTGCGGCTTCTTCACGAACTTCGACACCTAAGCTAACCTTGCCATAGCGAGAACGCAATTCATCGTAGGCGCCGGTACCAATGCGCCCCATACCAAGAATAAGCACTTGTGCGCGACCAGGATCTATTCGTTTATCACGTTGGTGAAGCTTTTCAGCAGCGTGCTCTTTGAGCCACTTACCTGACTGTTGATAAAGCTTATGACCCGCTTTGTTTAAAGGAGCAGCGATTAAGAACGATAACGAAACCGCAATTGCCACCGCTACTAATATATCGCCAGACATCCACCCCATCTTAAAGGCAAGACCACCGACGATAAGACCAAATTCACTGTAGTTAAATAGTGATAGAGAGGCGAGTAGAGAGGTTCGAACACGGAATTTGAAGCGGTTGAGTACCAAGAAGTAAAGCACGCCTTTCACTGGCAGCAACAGCAAGAATAAGATGGCGAGCATAAAGCCTTGAATGGTAGGTTGCTCGGATAATCCAATATTCAAGAAGAAGCAGACAAGGAAAAGCTCTTTGAGGTTAAACAGCGATTTCGACAGCTCTGAAGCTTTTGGGTGACCGGCTAACAACATACCTAAGATCAGAGCACCTAGATCTGGTTTAACCCCTACAAACTGGAACAAGCCTGCACCGACGACCAATGCGAAGAAAATGCCGAACAGCACCAACATTTCGCCGTGACCAACCCAGTCGAGGACTTTGTAGAACAATGGACGACAGAATGGCAAAGCGAACAGTGCGATGGCATACCACTCTGGAATTTTGCCTGTCGATGCCGTTAAGAAGACCACGGCAAAGATATCCTGCATGACCAGAATACCGATCGCTAATGTTCCATAGGTCGCATTCATTTCCCCTTTTTCTTGCAGAGACTTAACTGCGAATACGGTACTAGAGAATGAAAGGGCAAAACCGAGTAGAACAATCTGTTCTATTGACATGGCTGCCAACGAGGAAATACCTAGGAATTTAAAACCAAACAGGGCGACCGCAAAAAACAGAGTGGATAAAAGGTTGTGGATTGTTGCGCCAGCCCAGATCTCTTTAGAGAGCAGGGTTTTGATATCGAGCTTTAAGCCAATCGTAAATAGAAGCAGGGTGACACCAAGGTCTGCCAAGGTAATGATGGTGTCATTGGTTTCAAAACCCAGAGCAAAGAGCCCAAAACCAGCGACCAAAAAGCCGACCAATGGGGGAAGGTGACACTTTAAAGCAATAAATCCTGCAATAAACGCAGTGGATATTAATATAAGTTCCATAACTTGTAGTAGTAGTTCCCTAGCTTAAAAAAACGGGCCGTGTTTATACAAACACGGCCCGCGGAAAATCAGAGTTGTTTTTCTTTAGTCTTCAAGAAGCTTTTGAAGTAACACACCGTTGAGCATGGCGCGCTTAATCATGGCAAAAGCTCCCATCGTAGGATGTTTATCGATCTGTGATGCTACAATAGGCAGGCCGCTATGGAAAGCCGTTAACGACTGATTCTCTACATTGCGCTTAATTGCAGGGAAAACAATCTCTTGTGCCTTTGTAATATCACCAGCAATGATAACTTTTTGAGGATTAAACAAGTTAATCGTCATTGCGATAGCTTTACCCAGTTGATTACCTACTCGAACCAAACTTTGCTTAGCCAGTTCGTCGCCATTGATAGCATGGTCACATACATCTTGAATGGTAATGTGTTCAATCTCTGTTAGCGAGGACTCATAACCTTGCTTAATTAGCTTTTGGACACGTTCAACAATGGCAGGGTTTGCCGCTACGGTTTCAAGACAACCGAAATTACCGCATTGGCATTGCTCGCCAAGTGGATCAATTTGGATATGACCAATTTCACCCACGTTGCGGTTATGGCCAAGAAAAACCTGACCATTAACAATAATACCAGCACCAGTACCACGGTGAACGCTAACCAAAATAGAATCTTGGCTGTCTTTACTTGCACCGAAGTAGTGCTCAGCAAGCGCCATTCCTCGAACGTCATTACCAACAAAACAAGCAACATGGAATGTGTCGCGAATAATGTCGCTTAACGCAAGGTTATCGATGTCTGTATTTGGCATGTACTCAACGACACCTGTCGTTGGGTTAACCAAGCCTGGAAGAGTGACACCAATGGCAATCAGTTGGTCGATCTTTGGTTGGTGTTCAGCAATGAAAGCCTTCAAGTTATTGACCAAGCCTTGGGTGAGGTCTGATTGGTCTGAGTAATTCAGGTCTTGCTGTTGGAAAGCCAGCTCACGACCGCCAAGGTCATGCAGGCTTATTTGAATGTAGTCTCGACCCAAGCGCACAGCGACAGAGTGAAAAGGCTCTACTTCTGTGGTTAGGGAGATAGCGCGTCTACCGCCAGTAGACGCTTGCTGCGCAACCTCTTTAATTAGGCCGCGCTCTAAAAGTTGGCGGGTAATTTTTGTAACACTTGCCGGTGCGAGTTGGCTTACATCAGCCACTTGTATACGACTGATAGGCCCTTGTTGGTCTATAAGTCGGTATACCGCCGCACTGTTTAGTTGTTTAACTAAGTCTACGTTACCTATTTGTCCGCCATTCATACTTAATTGTGCTCGTATTGTCCGTTAACAACAGTCGCTTTAACGTTAAAGTCTCGGTCAAATACAGCTAGGTTTGCAACCATGCCTTTTTTGATTCGACCTAGCTTGCTTTCTACACCGATAGCCGTAGCTGGGTATAGCGTAGCCATGCGAAGAGCTTCGTCTAAAGCGATACCGGCGTGCTCAACTGTATTCTGAACTGCTTCAATCATAGTCAGAGCTGAGCCGCCCAGTGTGCCGTTTTCATCAACACACTTACCATCACGGTAATATACTTTCTTACCGACAAAAATAAAGTATTCCATGTCAGCACCTGCAGGAGCTGTGGCATCCGTCACTAATACCAACTTTTCTCCCTTGATTTTATGCGCAATTCTGATGTTTGCGTAATCAACGTGGAAGCCATCGGCAATAATGCCAGCATAAACCTCAGGTGTATCGTAAATCGCGCCAACAACGCCAGGTTCACGACCAACCATTGGTGTCATCGCGTTGAACAGGTGAGTGGCAAATGTAATGCCTGACTCAAAACCTTGACGCGCTTCTGCGTACGTTGCATTCGTATGACCAATCGAAACAACCACACCAGCTTTGCGCAGACGCTCAATGTGTTCTGGGTCGTTGAGTTCTGGAGCCAATGTTACTTTTGCAACAAGGTCATTGTTCTCACAGATAAGCTCAATCATTTCGCTGTCTGATTTACGAATGTGATCGACGCTGTGAATGCCTTTTTTCGCAACGTTTAAATACGGACCTTCAAGGTGTAGGCCAAGAGATTGGTTTTGGTATTGGTTGTGATATTCACGAGCTGCGGTAATAACCGCGCGCATGTCTTCGTCAGAAGAAGTGATTAGCGTTGGCAGGAAGCTAGTACAGCCAGATTTAAGGTTTGCTTTGTGCATGATCTGCATTGTGTCTGCAGTGATCTCATCGTTAAGCATTACACCGCCACAACCATTCAATTGTAGGTCAATGAAGCCTGGGCTTAGGTTTGCTCCGTTTAGGTCGCGAACTTCGATTCCTTCTGGTAATTCAGAGATAGGACAGACTTTTTTGATCAGTTCGTTTTCGATTACAACAGCATGATCGGTTAGAACATCACTACCAGTGTAAATTTTACAGTTACTTAGCGCGTACATAGTCAGCTAATCCTTATTTCGTGAGATCTTTAAAATTTGTTCGTTACCTAAATGTGGACTTAGTTTGCGAGCATCATTTACGTAACGATTTATCTTTTATGGGCAAACGGCTTCAAAACGGGAAGCGATTTAAGTTGTTGAAAAGTATAAGAACAATTGATTATCGATATACATTTAGGTTCACTTTTAATGATTATTTATTGGACAGTGTAAACCCAGAGATAGCATCATTTTGTCTAATGATTAGGTTTAGATTTTATCTATAAACGTTCATTTTTTTGAATGATAAAATAAGTTTTATGATCTCGCTAGCAAAAACCTCTGGATTTGGTAAAAACTGGTGATTACGATCACAAATGGTAAGGTTTTAATTTGCGGAGCAAAATTAATTGAATACACTGAATAGGACTAAATTGAGCGACTAAAATAAGTTTCTCAAACGAATTCTAAAAAATCCTATAGGGGGAAACAACTGGTGAATATTCTAGGATATGCACAGAAGCTTGGTAAGGCGTTAATGCTACCAATCGCAACGCTTCCGATTGCGGCGCTTCTTTTACGTTTAGGTCAAGGCGATCTACTTGATATTCCATTCATGGCAGAAGCTGGTGGTGCTATCTTCGGTAACCTACCATTGCTATTTGGTCTAGGTATCGCGATTGGTCTTTCTAAAGACGGTAACGGCGCAGCGGGTCTTGCTGGTGCAGTTGCTTACTTCGTACTAACAGCAACAGCAACGACAATTAACGCAGACGTTAACATGTCATTCTTCGGCGGTATCTTCGCAGGTATCATCGCAGGTCACTCTTACAACGCTTTCCATGCAACACGCCTTCCTGAGTGGCTGGCTTTCTTCGCGGGTAAACGTTTAGTACCTATCATGGCCGGTCTATTTGCACTTGTTGCAGGTGCTGTGTCTGGTGTGGTTTGGCCTGGTATTCAATCTGGTCTAGATGCACTAGCTCACGCGGTATCAACGTCTGGTGCTGTTGGCCAATTCGTTTACGGTACTCTTAACCGTGCACTAATCCCTGTAGGTCTACACCACGTATTGAACTCATACTTCTGGTTCGGTATGGGTACGTGTCAAGAAATCATCGTGGCTGGTCAAGGCGCATTCGCTAACATCACTCAACTTTGTGTTGACCCTGCACTGGCTAAAACTCTAGTTGTTGGTCAAGAGCATACATTCACATTCGCTAACTCAGTAACTCCAGAGATTACTACTGTTGTTAAAGAAGTGACTGAAACAGTTAAATCTGGCGACCTACACCGTTTCTTCGGTGGCGATAAAGGCGCTGGCGTATTCATGAACGGTTTCTTCCCAGTAATGATGTTCGGTCTACCAGGTGCTGCACTTGCAATGTACCTAGCTGCTCCTGCTGAAAAACGTAGCCAAGTTGGTGGCGCATTGTTCTCAGTTGCATTCTGTTCATTCCTAACAGGTATCACAGAGCCGCTAGAATTCATGTTCGTATTCCTAGCTCCTGCTCTATACGCAATGCACGCGGTATTTACAGGTCTGTCTCTAGTAGTGGCAAACATGTTTGGTACTCTGCACGGTTTCGGTTTCTCTGCTGGTCTAATCGACTTCGTACTGAACTGGGGTCTAGCAACTAAACCATTCACTCTACTATTGATTGGCTTAGCATTCGGTGCTCTATACTTCTTCACTTTCTCTTTCGCAATCCGCGCTTTCAACTTGAAATCGCCAGGTCGTGAAGATGATGACGAAGCTGCAGCAGCTCCTGCTGGTGACGCTCCAAAAGGTGACGTTGCTCGTCAATACCTGAAAGCTCTAGGTGGTCACGAAAACCTGACTTCAATCGATGCTTGTATCACTCGTCTACGTCTAACGCTTAAAGACCGCTCTATCGCTGATGAAGTTGTTCTTAAGAAACTTGGCGCTAAAGGTGTGGTTAAACTAGGTGAGAACAACCTACAGGTTATCCTAGGCCCACTAGCTGAAATCGTCGCTGGCGAAATGAAAGCTATCGGTGCAGGTGAAGACCTATCTGATGTAAAACTTCCATAGTAAGGGAAGTACTTATTAAGACGTAACAACGGCTCTTAAGTAAGTTTCAAATTGAAAGCCTCCCACACGGGAGGCTTTTTTGTACTTGTCATTTACAGCCAGTGAGCAAGGTTCGTTCTATTCTTCATCGAATAGCAGAAATAATCACAATTAACTGATGGTTCTTATTGTGCAAAGGCGAAGAATTGTGGATGATTAGCAACAATGATCTTTCTATCTTTGATAGGCAGCAAAAGCGGCCTTTGTCTCGGATATGAAAGATAACTTTCTCTGACAATACTAAATACATAGAGGTGCTATAGATGAGTGAAGCTGAGGCTCGTCCATCGAATTTCATTCGCCAAATTATCGATAAAGATTTAGCGGATGGTACACACAGTAGCGTGCATACTCGTTTCCCGCCGGAGCCAAATGGCTACCTGCACATTGGTCACGCTAAATCTATTTGCTTGAACTTTGGTATTGCTCAGGACTACCAGGGACAATGTAATCTTCGTTTCGATGATACAAACCCTGAAAAAGAAGACGTTGAATACGTTGAGTCAATTAAGAATGATGTAAGCTGGTTAGGCTTCGAATGGTCGGGTGATATTTGTTACTCATCAAACTACTTCGATACGCTTTACGCTTATGCTGTGGAATTAATTAATAAAGGCTTAGCGTATGTTGACGAGCTAAGTCCTGAGCAGATCCGTGAATACCGTGGCACGTTAAAAGAGCCTGGTAAAGCGAGCCCATATCGTGATCGCAGCCCTGAAGAAAACCTAGCGTTGTTTGAAAAAATGCGTGACGGTGGCTTCGAAGAAGGCAAAGCATGTTTACGTGCTAAGATCGACATGAGCTCATCTTTCATGGTTATGCGCGATCCAGTGATCTACCGTGTTCGTTTTGCTCACCACCATCAGACTGCAGACAAATGGTGCATTTATCCAATGTACGATTTCACACACTGTATTTCTGATGCGTTAGAAGGCATTACGCACTCTATCTGTACACTTGAGTTCCAAGACAACCGTCGTTTGTATGATTGGGTTCTAGATAACATCACGATTGATTGTCAACCTCGTCAATACGAGTTTAGCCGACTGAATCTTGAATACACGGTAATGTCGAAGCGTAAGCTGAACCAACTTGTGGTTGAAAACCTAGTTGAAGGTTGGGACGATCCACGTATGCCAACTATCTCTGGTTTACGTCGTCG
Source organism: Vibrio sp. 10N.222.47.A9 (assembly GCF_963872585.1). Lineage (NCBI taxonomy): Bacteria > Pseudomonadati > Pseudomonadota > Gammaproteobacteria > Vibrionales > Vibrionaceae > Vibrio > Vibrio sp. 10N.222.47.A9. Next base: position 39,244 of record NZ_CAWNBB010000041.1, read on the forward strand.
TGGTTTCACTTCAAGCTCTATCCGTGAATTCTGTAAGCGTATTGGTGTGACTAAGCAAGAGAACATGATTGAGTTCGGTTCACTTGAATCTTGTATCCGCGATGATCTGAACGAAAATGCACCTCGTGCAATGGCTGTTCTTGATCCGATCAAGGTCGTGATTGAAAACTACGATGCTGATACGGTAGAAACACTGACAGTGGCAAACCACCCGAACAAGCCAGAAATGGGTACTCGTGAAGTTCCATTTACACGCGAAGTTTGGATTGAGCGTGACGACTTCCGTGAAGAAGCAAACAAGAAATACAAGCGTTTGGTTCTTGGCAAAGAAGTTCGTCTACGTGGTGCTTACGTGATCAAAGCTGAACGTATCGAAAAAGATGCAGAAGGCAACATTACGACTATCTTCTGTTCTTACGATAACGAAACACTCGGTAAGAACCCAGCAGATGGCCGTAAAGTGAAAGGTGTTATCCACTGGGTATCAGCTGATAAAGCGCTACCTGCTGAGATTCGTTTGTACGATCGTCTATTCACAGTGGCAAACCCAGCCGCTGCTGATGATTTCGCTGCAACGCTTAACCCTGAATCACTTGTTACGCTAAACGGGTTTGTTGAACCTAGCCTAGCAGAAGGTGTGGCAGAGCAAGCGTATCAGTTTGAACGTACAGGCTACTTCTGCGTAGATTCGAAAGACTCGAAAGCAGACGCGCTAGTATTCAACCGTACGGTTGGCCTACGTGATACTTGGGGTAAAACTGAAGCTTAATGGCTTTGTTTTTCTCAGCTCTGTTTTTCCAAGCTTAGTGTCTTAAAGCTTAGTTTCTCAAGATACGCTTAATAAAAAACCGGCTTAGAGCCGGTTTTTTTGTGTCTGGGAAATAACCAAATTGTGGGCCAAGTTACTGTGATTCTTAATACGGTATCAGCCCAAATAAAAAACGCCGGCCTAAGCCAGCGTTCTGTGTTACTTCTTCGCTTTATGCGCGTCTGGGTTGCCTTTGCAATCCCCAGTGATGCTTTTACCATACAGATATAAACTGTGGTTAGTTAACTGTACGTTGTAGCGTTGAGCGATTTCTTTTTGTCTTTCTTCGATAAGATCATCAGAGAATTCGATAACTTCACCGCAGTCTAAACATACTAGGTGATCGTGGTGATGCTGTGTTGAAAGTTCAAATACAGACTTGCCGCCTTCGAAGTGGTGGCGAGTTACAATGCCAGCATCATCGAATTGGTTCAGTACGCGATAAACGGTCGCAAGACCTATCTCTTCACCTAAGTCGATCAGCTTTTTATATAAATCTTCAGCACTAATATGTTGGCAGTCTGGTTGTTGTAATACTTCTAAAATTTTGAGCCGTGGGAGGGTCACTTTAAGACCAGCATCTTTTAGCGCTTGATTATTGTCTGACATATACTTTCCTGTTGATGATCTGCAGCAATTAACAGAATTCAATATTAATACCATTATAGTTTAGTCAGGCATAACAATAAACCACGAACTTCAAAGGGTTACTTACTGACATCACAATCTGTTTTGTAAATTGGAAGTATCTCACTTATAGTGGAGGTACGACCAGTCAAGCTGACGGTGTTTCTGATATGAACATGGAATGTTGTTATGAATAAGCAACTCGCAAAAATATATAAACCCAACATTGTAAAATTTGCTCTCAATATTTGGCCTCCTTTTTGGGGATCGGGAATTCGAATCGCTCACATTAGCCCTGACTTTAGGGTTGTTAAGACGATACTAAAGCTGCGCTGGTGGAATAAGAACGCCAATCGTACTCAATATGGCGGCAGTATCTTTTCTCTTACCGATCCAGTTTACTCTTTGATGTTAATAGGAATTTTAGGTGAGCGGTATTATGTTTGGGATAAAGAGGCGAGTATTAACTTTATCAAGCCGGGTCAATCTGACTTGTATGCAGATTTTGAGATAAGCCAAGGGCAATTGGATGATATCTATCGTCAGACACAGCTTGGTGAGAAGTGTTTCCCCGAATTTATTATCCACGTTAAAGATAAGCAGGGGAATGTAGTGTCAGAAATTCAGCGAACCCTGTATGTGAGAAAGAAACCACAATTTAGAGATGATGACGAAGCATTAGAAGCTGAATGTTGATTGGTGAACATTAAATAGCAAAAAACCTCCTATAAGGAGGTTTTTTCATATCTACATATCGGTCATTAATTGTAACAATTAACAATCGCTAGAGAATTAGTCTTCTAGCTCTGCTAGGCACATTTCTTCGTGGATTTGTTTAACCCAGTTAGATACACGCTCATCAGTTAGCTCAGGTTGACGGTCTTCATCGATACATAGACCAACGAATTGGCTGTCATCGCCTTCAACTAAGCCTTTCGATGCTTCGAATTCGTAGCTTTCAGTTGATGTGTGACCTAGGATAGTACCGCCTTTCGCTTCAACGATGTCACGGATAGTACCCATAGCATCACAGAAGTATTCTGCGTAATCTTCTTGGTCGCCACAACCAAAGATAGCAACAAGCTTAGTTGAAAAATCAATAGCTTCTAGCTCAGGGAAAAAGTCGTCCCAATCACATTGTGCTTCGCCGTAGTACCACGTAGGGATACCAAGCAGCAGTAGATCGAAGTTATCGATATCTTCTTTGCTGCTTTTTGCAATGTCTTGAACTTGAACGAGCTGCTTGCCCAATTGCTTTTGAATCATCTTAGCAACAGCTTCAGTGTTACCTGTATCGCTACCAAAGAAGAGACCTACACTTGCCATAGAATCATTACCTTTCATTTTGTCTGTTGTCGGTGTAATAAAGTTCGGAGGAAATCGTTAGATTCCAGTTCCTTCCCAGCTTAGTTGGATTATCCCTTTTGCGATAAAACCTGCGCAGCCAAGGAAAAGTACTAACCATACGATGCGACGACCAAATGCAGGAACATTTCCTTCCTTTAGAACGTCTTTAATTGCCATTCCGATTAGAAAGAAAATCGCGGCAAACAGAAGATCTAAACCAATAGATTCAATGATGTTCATGTAGTCGTAAAGCATGGGAACCTTATATACCAAATTTGCTTGGGCGCACTATATCACTGTTGTGAGATAAAGTTAATCTGCTGTGATTACACAGCTCTCATTTATATCGACTAATCAACCTATCTAAGCGATGAATTTTCTTATTGCACGGAGTACTTCAGCTGGCTTTTCCGCGTGTAACCAGTGTCCCGTGTTAGCGATAACATGAGCCTTTGCGTTGGAAAACTGCTGTTGAACGGCGGTTTGATGCTCAGCTGTGAGGTAATCAGAATCCCCACCTTTTATTAACAAGGTTTTGACCGAGGTTTTCTCGATCGGTTCCCAACCAATAATTTGTGGATAGTTGCTCAATAACGAAGCAACGTTGAAGCGCCATTCCATGATGCCTTGTTCCGTTTTGAACAAAGATTTGGTCAAGAACTGGCGAACCCCATCAATTTCGATATGTTTTGCGAGGATCTTAAGCGCGTCTGAGCGTGATGTCGGTTTTTCTTCTATCACGGCTTGTAGGCCGGCGAATACGTTGTCGTGACGACTTTGGGTGTACGCGACTGGTGCCATATCCAAGACAATCAATTTATGCAGCGTAAGATGTTGTGTCAGCGCCATCGCTACCTTGCCACCCATGGAATGACCAATCACAGTGACATCATTTAACTCAAGATCATTCAGTAGTTGAGCCACATCTTGTGCCATTGCTTGATAGTCGTGAGTGTCACTATGGAAGGATTGGCCGTGGTTGCGTAGATCGATACTAAGTACCTGGTGTTCGGCTTTTAGATCCCTAGCGAGCAAGCCAAGGTTGTCCAGATTACCGAATAATCCATGGATCAAAACAATGGTGTGACCCGCACCTTCTAATTTATAGTTGAGCTGTACTGACATTTTTATCTTATTCATGGTGGGTTTGACGTAGAGTATCCGCGCGGATCTCGCTATAATCCCCCTGAGTTTAAACATTGAGATTGTGAAAAGCGAATGAAAACAATTGAGGTTGATGAGGACCTATACCGTTTTATTGCGGGTCAGACAGAACGTATTGGCGAAAGCGCTTCAGATATTCTGCGCCGCTTATTACAGGTTGATAGCCAAGGCATGGTTCCGATCGAAGAGATCGTTGAGCCAAAAGGTATCGTTGTTAGCAAAGAGGTAGGCTTTACTCCAGAGAAGTTCGATGGTGTTAAAGAAATGCGCTCACTACTAATATCAGATGAGTTTGCATCACTGAAGAAAGCCATTGATCGTTTCATGCTTGTGTTATCGACACTGCATAAAATCGACCCTTTAAGCTTTTCAGAAGCAACTCAAGTAAAAGGCCGCAAGCGTGTTTACTTTGCAGACAACGAAGAGACCTTGCTAGCAAACGGCAACACAACTAAGCCTAAAGCCATTCCACAAAGTCCTTTTTGGGTTATAACTAACAATAACACTAGCCGTAAAAGACAAATGGTTGAACAGCTTATGAGCCGCATGAGTTTCCAAGCAGAATTGATAGAAAAAGTAACAGGTTCAATTTAACGAAATCTGATTTAAACCTCATAATATCCATGGATAAGAAGATATTATGAGGTTTTTTTGTTTTTAAATTTTATATATAAGGATGTCGAAAAATGGCTATGCACCCTCGTGCTGGGCAGAAAGCTCAGCAGGAAGATCTTCATAATATTCCGGCTTTAGTGGCTAACTATTTCTTACAGCAACCGGATGCTACTAACCCAGACCACAAAGTACTGTTCGGTACTTCAGGTCACCGTGGTACAGCAGACAAATCAACATTTAATGAAAACCACATCCTAGCGATCGCACAAGCGGTGGCTGAAGTTCGTGCTGAGCACGGTACAACAGGGCCTCTTTTCCTAGGTAAAGATACTCACGCTCTCTCTGAGCCTGCGTTTTCTACTGTAATCGAAGTGCTTGTAGCCAACGATGTTGAAGTTATTATTCAAGAAAACAATGGCTTTACTCCAACACCAGGTATCTCGCACGCGATTCTTACGCATAACTTAGTGAATGAAAAAAAAGCAGACGGCATTGTTATCACGCCTTCGCATAACCCACCACAAGACGGTGGTATTAAATACAATCCGACACACGGTGGCCCTGCTGAGGCTGAGCTAACTCAAGCGATTGAAGATCGTGCGAACGTCATCATTGCTGAGCAAATGCAAGGTGTAAAGCGTACTCCTATCGCACTGGCTAAACAGTCTGAGCTAGTGAAAGAAGTTGATTTAGTTGCACCATACGTTGCTGACTTGGTTAACGTGGTTGATATGGAAGCGATCCAGAAAGCAAACATCAAGATTGGTGTTGATCCACTGGGTGGTAGCGGTATTGATTACTGGCGTCAAATTGGCAAAGCGTACAACCTAGATCTCACTCTGGTCAGTGAAGCGGTTGATCCTTCGTTCCAATTTATGTCTCTAGACAAAGATGGGGTGGTTCGTATGGATTGTTCTTCTCCGTACGCAATGGCAGGTTTACTGGCGCTTAAAGACGACTATCAACTAGCGTTTGGTAACGACCCTGATTACGATCGCCACGGCATCGTTACGCCAAAAGGCTTGATGAATCCAAACCACTTCCTAGCGGTTTGTATTGACTACCTATACCGTAACCGTGAAGGTTGGGGCAAAGACGTTGCAGTGGGTAAAACACTAGTATCAAGTGCACTAATCGACCGTGTTGTTGCTGACTTAGGCCGTGAACTTTGTGAAGTGCCAGTTGGTTTCAAATGGTTCGTTGATGGCTTATACAACGGTCAGTTTGGTTTCGGTGGTGAAGAGAGTGCGGGTGCATCTTTCTTACGTAAAGACGGAACGCCTTGGTCAACAGATAAAGATGGCCTAATTCTTTGTTTGCTTGCGGCTGAGATCACAGCAGTAACGGGTAAGAACCCACAAGAATATTACGAAGAGCTTGCTGCTAAACACGGCGAATCTAAGTATAACCGTATTCAAGCGGTAGCAAATGGTGCACAAAAAGACGTACTTAAGAAGCTGTCTCCAGAGATGGTTTCTGCTGAGACGCTGGCTGGTGACCCAATTACTGCACGCCTAACGCACGCTCCGGGTAATGGCGCTGCGATTGGTGGCCTAAAAGTGACGACTGAAAACGGTTGGTTTGCTGCTCGTCCATCAGGTACAGAAGACATCTACAAGATCTACTGTGAAAGCTTCAAAGGTGAAGAGCACCTGAAAGCAATCGAAGCAGAAGCTCAAGAGATTGTTAATCAAGTATTTGCAGCTGCTGGCCTATAATCGAATACCGATTAGTAGAGTCACAAGGTAAATAGTGAAAGGGTTGATGTGAAAGCATCAGCCCTTTTTATTTGTCTGTAAGCAAGTGGCTAAGGCTAAGTCTACTCAATGGCTGAATAGATTATCCGTGTGGCCAGCTTTGTGGCATCACAAACCAGAATTGACCAGATTTGGTTTGCCCATGAACGAAGCGATCACCAAACTCAGAAAGAGGTTCACAGCTGAAGTCATCAGTGCCAGCTGCCCATTGCTCTTTGGTGAGAGGGTAGAGCACGTCAGTAATTAAATGGGCTTGGTTTTGATAACACCAAAAACCGTTTACTTGGCTTGAATTAATGTCATAGCCCAAACATTCAGTAGGTACTTTTTGATCTAAGAATGGGTTGGTATATAGACGACCCTGCATGAGGAGATGTTTTGAGTCGACATCGATCTCTGGATATTGCTCCACAAACGCCGCTGAAGAGGACATGCCAAGTTGATGGGTGAGCATCCTGTCTAACTTCTTATCCAATTGGTCGTGAGAGTTAGGACCAAACCATGTCTGTTCATGGAGCAGGTAAAACTTGATCGCGACTTCCCAGTGTTGCAGCTTTTGGTTGTTCTCTTTTTCAAGAATAAAGTCGATAGCACCGAGTGTTCTTCCCTCAACATTAATTTGAATCTCATCGTACTTGACCGAATACTCAGGTGAGGCTTCAATGACTTGTTCACATAGATGCTGGTAGAGGAAGCCTAACCTTGGGTTTCCGTTATAAGTGTGTGATGAGTCGATGGCATGGGGGCTTAAGAATGCACCAAGATCGGAAATCGGTGGCTTAATTTTCAGTAACGGCGGTGAGTCGATGACCCATTGGTAAAAACGTTGCAGTGCTGTCATCGGTTCCTCATAAACTCATCGTGGGGCTTTCGACATTCTACCCGTAAATTGATATAACGACGTTATTATAAAGTTAAGCTGGAAAGAAAAATGAATAACTTACAATTAGAAAAGCTACTTAACGAAAAACTTCAGCCACAGCAGATTAAAGATTACTGTCCTAATGGTCTTCAAGTGGAAGGTACTTCTCAAGTAAAGCGGATTGTTACTGGTGTGACAGCTTCTCAAGCATTAATTGATAAAGCGGTAGAACTGAACGCAGACGCTTTATTGGTCCATCACGGTTTCTTTTGGAAAGGTGAGTCAGAAGCCATTCGTGGTATGAAGGGTAAGCGCATTCGTACCTTGATTAAAAATGACATTAACCTTTTGGGTTACCATTTGCCTCTTGATATTCACCCTGAGTTAGGCAACAACGCCAAGCTTGCTGAGTTGCTTGATATCGAAGTTGAAGGCGGTTTAGAAGGGCACCCACAATCAGTTGCGATGTTTGGTAAGTTGAGTTCACCAATAACTGGTGCGGAGTTCGCAGAAAAGATTGGCCAAGCTTTGAACCGCAAGCCATTACATATCGCTCCAGAAAACCAAGATAAAATGATTACGACTGTCGGTTGGTGCACTGGTGGTGGTCAAGATTACATTGAGTTAGCTGCGTCTCAAGGTATTGATGCGTTTATCTCTGGTGAAATTTCAGAGCGCACAACGTACTCAGCACGTGAACAAGACATTCATTACTTTGCCGCAGGCCACCATGCAACAGAACGCTACGGTGTGAAAGCGCTAGGTGAATGGCTAACGAAAGAACATGGCTTAGACGTAGAATTTATCGATATTGATAATCCAGTGTAGCCACATTTAGAGGTTATGACTTTCTGGATATTTGTACCTTCATTGAAGTGATACGAAATACTGGAAGACAAAAAAGGGTTGATGTTAATACATCAACCCTTTTGGATTTCAATCGATTAGAAAAGTCTAAACTTTACTATTCGCGCTCGTGTAGAGCTTGGAAATCACGCTGTTCTTCACCAGTATACAACTGACGAGGACGACCGATACGGTTCGTCGGATCGCTGTGCATTTCGTTCCAGTGTGCAATCCAACCGATAGTACGAGACATCGCGAAGATTACTGTGAACATAGATACTGGAATACCGATCGCTTTCAGAATGATACCTGAGTAGAAATCTACGTTCGGGTATAGCTTCTTAGAAACAAAGTACTCATCAGAAAGAGCGATGCGCTCAAGTTCCATTGCTACGTCTAGTAGTGGATCTTGAATGTTTAGCTCTTTAAGTACTTCGTGACACGCTTCACGCATTACCGTTGCACGTGGATCGTAGTTCTTGTAAACACGGTGACCGAAGCCCATTAGGCGGAATGGGTCATCTTTGTCTTTTGCTTTTGCTACATATTCTTCAATGTTGTCTACGCTACCGATCTCTTCAAGCATCATTAGACAAGCTTCGTTAGCACCACCGTGAGCAGGGCCCCACAAAGAAGCGATACCAGCAGCAATACAAGCAAATGGGTTTGCACCCGAAGAACCTGCTAAACGAACCGTTGACGTTGAAGCATTTTGTTCGTGATCAGCATGTAACGTAAAGATTTTGTCCATTGCGCGAGCCACAACAGGATTTACTTCGTATTCTTCACATGGGTTTGCATACATCATGTGTAGGAAGTTTTCTGCGTAGCCTAGGTCATTGCGCGGGTAGATAAACGGTTGACCGATAGAATATTTGTAACACATTGCAGCCAGTGTAGGCATTTTTGAAATTAGGCGGTATGCCGCAATTTCACGGTGTGTGTCGTTATTAACATCTAATGAATCATGATAGAACGCAGCAAGCGCACCTACCACACCACACATAACAGCCATTGGGTGAGCATCACGGCGGAAACCGTGGAAGAAACTAGCAATTTGCTCATGAACCATGGTGTGACGTGTGACTGTCGTCTTGAACTCTTCGTATTGAGCTCGAGAAGGGGCTTCGCCGTATAAAAGAATGTAACAAACTTCTAAGTAATCAGCGTTATTGGCCAGTTGATCAATTGGATAACCACGGTGTAGAAGAATACCTTTTCCACCGTCAATATAAGTTATTTGCGATTCACAAGATGCAGTGGCAAGAAAACCAGGATCAAAAGTGAAAAAACCATTAGAACCCAGTGTACGAACGTCGATGACCGGAGTACCAAGTACACCTTCTGTAATCGGCAATTCGATCGGTGCTTGACCTTCAATATGAAGGGTAGCTTTCTTATCCGCCATAACAATCTCCTTTGTTATTATTAATCCGTCCAGGATGTTTATGTGCCATTTTTTTACTGGTCTTACGTGAAAAAGTCAATTTTTCTGCAGCTTTGTGTGCACTTGTTAGTGTTTTTTACATTAAATTCGTTAAAAATCTGTTCTGTGTAGCATTATTTGTTGCATCAATTGTATTAGAATGTTGCCAGCCGTATAGTGGCGCTGAAAAGTTTGGTTAAAACCTTATAAATGCAAGGCTAAGAAGAAATGTGAGGTGTCTTCAGAAACCTAGCTGTTAACAATTATTTTACAATTATCTAAGGCTCAACTTACGTTATTTGTTAAGTTAATGTTAAATTTTAAAGGTTTGCAATCAAATTTTGTCCATAACAATACATAAGGTTATTTAATGACCATCATGCTCAATGGAGCTGAGTGAGCGAGCCCGTGAAAGAAAGAAAGACAAGACCTGTTAATTTAGATTTACAGACCATCCACTTTCCTATCACAGCAATAGCTTCCATCCTACACCGTGTGTCTGGGGTGATTACTTTTGTTGCGATCGGAATTCTGCTTTGGTTACTATCCATTTCCCTCTCTTCCCCTGTAGGCTTTATGGAAGCTAGCGACATTGTCGACGGTTTCTTCGTGAAGTTTATTCTGTGGGGCATTTTAACCGCTTTGGCTTACCACATTGCTGGTGGTATTCGTCACCTTCTTATGGACCTTGGTCACTTTGAAGAGCTGGAATCTGGCGCTAAGAGCGCGAAGGTTGCATTCGCAGCAACAGCGGTATTGTCTCTACTAGCGGGGATCTTAGTATGGTAAACAACGTTTCTACTTTTGGTCGTAATGGTGTGCATGATTATCTATTGATTCGTGCAACAGCCATCATTATGACGCTTTACACTATCTACCTAGTGAGCTTCTGTGCTTTCTCAGGTGATATTTCTTACGCATCTTGGACGCAATTCTTTGGTGGTACCTTCACTAAAGTTTTCACCATGTTAGCACTTACTTCAATTTTGGTTCACGCGTGGATCGGCTTGTGGCAAGTACTAACTGACTACATCAAATGTGCAAAATTGCGCGTTGGTCTTCAAGTCGGTGTTGTTGCGGTTCTTCTAGGATATTTCTTCTCTGGTCTGTTTATTTTGTGGGGTGCGTAAGTGACTATTCCTGTTCGTGAGTTTGATGCTGTAGTAATCGGTGCTGGTGGTGCTGGTATGCGCGCCGCGCTACAAATTTCTGAGCAAGGCCTATCTTGTGCGTTGCTTTCTAAAGTTTTTCCAACTCGTTCTCATACTGTATCTGCGCAAGGTGGTATCACCGTTGCTCTTGGTAATGCGCATGAAGATCACTGGGAACAACACATGTACGATACGGTTAAAGGTTCCGATTACATCGGCGACCAAGATGCTATCGAATACATGTGTAAAAATGGCCCTGAGTCGGTTATCGAATTAGAAAAAATGGGTCTTCCATTTTCTCGTTTTGATAACGGCAGTATTTACCAACGTCCGTTTGGTGGCCAATCTAAGAATTTTGGTGGTGAGCAAGCGGCTCGTACAGCAGCGGCAGCCGACCGTACTGGTCACGCACTGCTACACACGCTTTACCAACAAAACATTAAACACAAAACGACGGTTTTCTCTGAGTGGTATGCACTGGATCTTGTTAAAAACGAAGATGGTGCAATCTTAGGTACTACCGCGCTTTGTATGGAAACGGGCGAGGTTTGCTACTTCAAAGCGAAGGCAACAATCCTTGCTACCGGCGGTGCTGGTCGTATCTACGCATCAACAACGAATGCACACATTAACACTGGTGACGGTGTTGGCATGGCAATTCGTGCTGGCGTTCCAATGCAAGACATCGAAATGTGGCAGTTCCACCCAACGGGTATCGCTGGCGCAGGTGTTTTGGTAACAGAAGGTTGTCGTGGTGAAGGTGGTTACCTTCTCAATAAAGACGGCGAGCGCTTCATGGAACGTTATGCTCCGAATGCTAAAGATTTAGCAGGTCGTGATGTGGTAGCTCGTTCGATGATGGTTGAGATTCGTGAAGGTCGTGGTTGCGATGGCCCATGGGGTCCTCATATTAAGCTGAAACTTGATCACCTAGGTAAAGAGACGCTTGAGTCTCGTCTACCGGGTGTATGTGAGCTGTCTCGTACGTTTGCTCACGTTGATCCAGTTAAAGAACCAATTCCTGTAATCCCAACGTGTCACTACATGATGGGTGGTGTTCCAACTCAGGTTTCTGGTCAAGCAATTAAACAAACTGAAGATGGTTCAGACGTTGAAATTCAAGGTCTATTTGCTTGTGGCGAAATCGCTTCAGTATCTGTACATGGTGCAAACCGTCTAGGTGGCAACTCGCTACTTGATTTGGTTGTGTTCGGTCGTGCGACAGGTCTTCACCTTGGTGAGACTCTGAATAAGCAAGCTGAAGCAAAACCTGCAACTGAAGCCGACATTGAACGTTCACTAGAGCGATACAATCGTTGGGAAAACAGTACAGACGGTGAAGACCCTGCGGTAATTCGTAAAGATCTTCAGCAATGTATGCAGAACAACTTCTCTGTATTCCGTGAAGGTAAAGCGATGGCTGATGGCTTAGAAGAGCTTAAAGTGATTCGTGAGCGTCTTAAGAATGCACACCTTTCAGACAAGTCGACAGAGTTCAACACGCAACGTATTGAGTGTTTAGAACTTGAAAACTTGATGGAAACGGCATTCGCAACTGCGGTTGCAGCAAACTTCCGTACAGAGAGTCGTGGAGCGCATGCTCGTTTTGACTTCCCAGACCGTGATGATGAGCAATGGCTATGCCACTCACTTTACAACCCAGAATCAGAAAGTATGACTAAGCGTGGCGTGAACATGGAACCTATCCATCGTGAAGCATTCCCGCCGAAAGCACGTACGTACTAAGGAGATATGACCATGAAACTGAATTTCTCTTTATACCGTTACAACCCAGATGTGGACCAGAAGCCTTACATGAAAGAGTACACCCTAGAGGTGGAAGAAGGCTCTGACATGATGCTTTTGGATGCGCTTATTCTTTTGAAAGAGCAAGATCCAACGATTTCATTCCGTCGTTCATGCCGTGAAGGTGTATGTGGTTCTGATGGCTTGAACATGAATGGTAAAAACGGATTGGCGTGTATTACGCCTCTGTCTGCTCTTACTGGCCAAGATAAAATCGTAATTCGCCCACTTCCAGGTTTGCCTGTGGTACGTGATTTAATCGTAGACATGACTCAGTTCTACGATAACTACGAAAAAGTTAAGCCGTTCTTAGTGTCTGATGGCAATGTGCCACCGGCTCGTGAAAACCTACAAAGCCCTGATGAGCGTGCTCATTTAGATGGTTTGTATGAATGTATCATGTGTGCATGTTGTACGACTTCGTGCCCATCATTCTGGTGGAATCCAGATAAGTTCATCGGACCAGCTGGCTTGCTTGCAGCATACCGTTGGCTAATAGATAGCCGAGATACGGCGACAGACGAACGTCTGTCCGATCTTGATGATGCATTTAGCGTTTTTCGTTGCCATGGCATCATGAATTGTGTAAGTGTTTGTCCTAAGGGATTAAATCCGACGAAAGCGATTGGTCACATCAAGACCATGCTTGTGAATCGTTCGGTTTAAGTTATATAAAAATTGCCGCCCTAGAAGTTTTGGGGCGGCCTTTTAATAGCTCGGCATAGACCGCAGCAAACGTGAAAACTACTGGTTAAGGGAAAATATGCACAACGGCGTGATGAAGGCATGGCTCGAGTCTTCACACTTGGCTGGCGCCAATGCAACGTACGTAGAAGAACTCTATGAACTGTATCTAAGTGACCCCGATTCGGTAAGTGACGAATGGAGAAGTGTTTTTGAAGAACTGCCTGTGCAAGCTTCAGAAGCAGTGGAACAACCACACTCTCGTGTTCGTGAATACTTCCGTCGACTCGCTCAAGAAACAAAGCATTACAGTGTCCAAGTTAGTGATCCAGATGTCGATGCGAAACAAGTAAAGGTTCTGCAACTTATTAATGCCTATCGATTCCGAGGGCATCAATCAGCAAATCTAGACCCCCTAGGTTTATGGGAAAGAGATACAGTCGCTGAACTGGATCCTTCTTTTCACACTCTTACCGAAGATGACCTCAATGAGACGTTTAACGTCGGCTCTTACGCCATTGGCCAAGAGACGATGGTGCTTCGAGATTTGTACAAATCTTTAAAGCAAACTTATTGTGGTTCGATTGGTGCTGAATACATGCACATGACTAACACAGAGCAAAAGCGTTGGATCCAACAACGTTTAGAGTCTGTTTCTGGTCAACCCTCTTTCGATAAAGAAGAAAAGCAAGCTTTCCTAGAAGAGCTAACTGCTGCTGAAGGTCTTGAGCGCTATCTTGGTGCTAAATTCCCAGGCGCAAAACGCTTCTCGTTGGAAGGTGGTGATGCGTTGATCCCAATGACGAAGGAAATTATTCGTCATGCAGGTGGACAAGGCATGCGTGAAGTTGTTGTTGGTATGGCTCACCGTGGTCGTCTAAACATGCTGGTCAATGTGCTTGGTAAAAAGCCACAAGACCTGTTTGACGAGTTTGCGGGCAAGCACAGCGATGACTCGTGGGGCACTGGTGATGTGAAATACCACCAAGGTTTCTCTGCGGATTTCGCAACACCAGGCGGCAACGTTCACTTAGCACTTGCATTTAACCCATCTCACTTAGAAATCGTAAACCCGGTAGTTATCGGTTCGGTACGTGCTCGCCAAGATCGTCTAGACGATAAAGATGGCAGCCGCGTACTTCCAATTACTATCCATGGTGATTCAGCTATCGCTGGCCAGGGTGTAGTACAAGAGACGTTCAACATGTCTCAAGCTCGTGGTTTCTGTGTTGGTGGTACGGTTCGTATCGTTGTAAATAACCAAGTTGGTTTTACAACGTCTAACCCTCGCGATACACGTTCTACGATGTACTGTACCGATATCGCGAAGATGGTTCAGGCTCCGATTTTCCACGTTAACTCTGATGATCCAGAAGCTGTCGCTTTCGTAGCACGTCTTGCATTAGATTACCGTAATACGTTTAAGCGTGATGTTGTTATTGATTTGGTTTGTTACCGTCGCCACGGTCACAATGAAGCCGATGAGCCGAATGCAACGCAGCCTTTGATGTACCAAAAAATCAAGAAGCATCCAACGCCACGTAAGCTTTATGCTGACGTGCTAATGGAACGCGGTGAGTTTGGTATTGATACGGCAACTCAACTCGTTAATGAATATCGTGATGCACTTGATCACGGTGAAGTTGTGGTTAAAGAATGGCGCCCAATGGCACTTCACTCAGTGGACTGGTCACCTTACTTAGGTCATGACTGGAACATCGAATGGGACAACAAGATTGATATCGAGCGCCTGAAAGAGCTTGGTAGCAAACTTTGTCAATACCCAGACAGCCATAAGCTGCAAAGCCGAGTAAACAAACTGTACAACGATCGTACTGCCATGGTGAATGGTGAGAAACAAGTCGATTGGGGTATGGCCGAGACTCTGGCTTACGCAACACTTGTTGATGACGGTAAGCGTATTCGTATCTCAGGCCAAGATTCAGGTCGTGGTACGTTCTTCCACCGTCACTCAGTACTGCACAATCAATCAGATGCAAGCACGTATGTTCCTCTTGCGAACATTCATGATAAACAAGGGCCATTCCAAGTATTTGACTCTGTGTTATCTGAAGAAGCGGTACTCGCATTTGAGTATGGTTATGCAACGGCAGAACCAAGCGGTCTAACCCTTTGGGAAGCACAATTTGGTGACTTCGCAAACGGTGCACAAGTTGTAATCGACCAATTCATTTCGTCGGGTGAGCAAAAGTGGGCACGTTTATGTGGTCTAACTATGCTGCTTCCTCACGGCTATGAAGGCCAAGGCCCAGAGCACTCATCTGCTCGTCTTGAACGTTACCTTCAATTATGTGCTGAACAAAACATGCAGGTTGTTGTTCCTTCAACGCCGGCACAGGTTTATCACATGATTCGCCGTCAGGTTGTTCGACCAATGCGTCGTCCACTGATCGTAATGTCACCTAAGTCATTGCTTCGTCACCCTCTATGTACGTCTTCTATGGAAGATCTAGCAGAAGGTACGTTCCAACCAGCTATCGCAGAAATTGATGATCTGGCTCCTGAGAACGTAAAACGCATCGTGTTCTGTTCAGGTAAGGTTTACTTTGACCTGCTTGATCAAAGACGTAAGAACGAGCAAGACGATGTCGCTATTGTACGTATTGAGCAACTTTACCCGTTCCCTTACGAGGACGTGAGAGCTGCAATCGCACAGTACACAAATGTAGTCGATTACGTTTGGTGTCAAGAAGAGCCACAAAACCAAGGTGCTTGGTACAGTAGCCAACATAATTTCCGAGCTGCTATCCCAGTGGGTGCTGATATTCAATATGCAGGTCGTCCTGCATCAGCATCACCAGCTGTTGGCTATATGTCGGTACACTTGAAACAACAAAAAGCGTTAGTTGACGACGCTTTGACCCTACTTAAGAACTAGAAGTAAAAGGAAAATACGCACATGACAATTGAAATTCTGGTTCCAGATTTACCTGAATCTGTGGCTGATGCAACAGTGGCGACTTGGCACAAAAAACCAGGCGAAGCCGTTGCACGTGATGAAGTCATTGTAGACATCGAAACAGATAAAGTAGTTCTAGAAGTACCTGCTCCTGAAGCGGGTGTTCTGGAAGCTATCCTAGAAGAAGAGGGTGCTACGGTACTTTCTAAGCAGCTTCTTGCAAAGATCAAACCTGGTGCTGTCGCTGGTGAACCAACGAAAGATACCACTGAAGATACAGAAGCTTCTCCTGATAAGCGCCACAAAGCGGCACTGACAGAAGAAAGCAACGACGCACTAAGCCCAGCTGTTCGTCGTCTTCTTGCAGAACATAACCTACAACCAGCTGACGTCAAAGGCACTGGTGTTGGTGGTCGTATTACTCGTGAAGACATCGACGCGCACCTAGCAGCAGCGAAAGCGGCTCCGGTAGCAGCATCTGCACCAGCAGTTGAAGCGCCAGCAGCGGCTCGTAGCCAAAAACGCGTGCCTATGACTCGCCTACGTAAGACCGTTGCAAACCGTCTTCTAGAAGCGAAGAACAGCACAGCAATGCTGACTACTTTCAACGAAGTGAACATGAAACCAATCATGGACCTTCGTAAGCAGTACAAAGACCAATTCGAGAAGCGTCACGATACGCGTCTTGGTTTCATGTCTTTCTATGTGAAAGCAGTAACAGAAGCGCTGAAGCGTTTCCCAGAAGTTAACGCTTCGATTGATGGTACAGATATCATTTACCACAACTACTTCGATATCAGCATGGCGGTATCTACGCCACGCGGTCTAGTGACTCCAGTACTGAAAGACTGTGACACACTAGGTTTTGCTGATATCGAAAAAGGCATCAAAGAGCTAGCAATCAAAGGCCGTGACGGCAAGCTAACTGTTGATGAGCTGATGGGTGGTAACTTCACTATCACAAACGGTGGTGTATTTGGTTCTCTAATGTCTACGCCAATCATCAACCCGCCTCAAGCGGCAATTTTGGGTATGCATAAGATCCAAGATCGTCCAATGGCTGTTGATGGCAAGGTAGAAATTCTACCAATGATGTACTTAGCGCTTTCTTACGATCACCGTCTAATCGATGGCCGTGAATCAGTTGGCTTCCTAGTGACTATCAAAGAGCTTCTAGAAGATCCTGCACGTCTGTTATTAGACGTTTAGTATCGCTAAAACGTCTAGTTAACCTCGTTAGCTAGACGTAAAAAGTTTCAAAGGCTAGGCTGCTCAACGTCTGGCCTTCACTTGAACTGTAAAGCCATTAGAAAATGGACAGCAGTTGATTTGAGAAGACCCTACAGACGTACCACAGGAAACTGTGTCGTTATGGAAATAATAATCCCTTAAGGGAAAATAAACGGAATATCAAAATGAATTTGCATGAATACCAAGCCAAACAGCTGTTTGCAGAATTCGGTTTGCCTGTACCAGAAGGTTTCGCATGTGATACAGCACAAGAAGCTTTCGAAGCTGCAGGTCGTATCAGTACAGCCAAGAAAGTCGTTAAGTGTCAAGTACACGCTGGTGGTCGCGGTAAAGCGGGCGGCGTAGAGCTACATGACACTAAAGAAGGCGTTAAAGAGTTTGCACAAAAGTGGCTAGGTAAAAACCTAGTGACTTACCAAACAGACGCTAATGGTCAGCCTGTAACAAAGATCCTAGTTGAAGAAGCATCAAACATTGCTAACGAACTTTACCTAGGCGCTGTTGTTGACCGTGCAACTCGTAAAATTGTATTCATGGCGTCAACTGAAGGCGGCGTGGACATTGAGAAAATCGCTGAAGAAACTCCAGAGTTGATTCACCAATCTGCGATCGATCCTCTAGTTGGCCCTCAAGCTTACCAAGGCCGTGAATTGGCATTCAAACTTGGCTTAGCTGGCGATCAAATTAAACAGTTCGTTAAGATCTTCATGGGTCTTGGTGAAATGTTCGCTCAGTACGACCTAGCTCTACTAGAAATTAACCCGCTTGTTATTACAAATGAAGGTAATCTTCTTTGTCTAGACGGCAAGATCAACATTGACTCAAACGCAATGTACCGTCAGCCAAAGCTTCGTGAAATGCACGATCCTTCACAAGAAGACGAGCGCGAAGCGCACGCAGCTCAGTGGGAACTGAACTACGTAGCACTTGATGGCAACGTTGGCTGTATGGTTAACGGTGCAGGCCTTGCTATGGGTACGATGGATATCGTAAACCTACACGGCGGCAAGCCAGCAAACTTCCTTGATGTAGGCGGCGGCGCAACTAAAGAGCGTGTAGCTGAAGCATTCAAGATCATCCTTTCTGATGACAATGTTAAAGCAGTACTCGTAAACATCTTCGGTGGCATCGTTCGTTGTGACATGATCGCTGAAGGTATTATTGGTGCAGTTAAAGAAGTTGGCGTAACAGTTCCTGTCGTTGTTCGTCTAGAAGGTACAAACGCAGACCTAGGTCGCGAAGTACTTGCTAATTCTGATGTTGATATCATTGCTGCTGTATCTCTAACAGATGCTGCTCAGAAAGTTGTTGCTGCTGCGGAGGCTAAATAATGTCTGTATTAA
This sequence comes from Vibrio sp. 10N.222.47.A9, assembly GCF_963872585.1. Taxonomy (NCBI): domain Bacteria; kingdom Pseudomonadati; phylum Pseudomonadota; class Gammaproteobacteria; order Vibrionales; family Vibrionaceae; genus Vibrio; species Vibrio sp. 10N.222.47.A9. Next base: position 57,851 of record NZ_CAWNBB010000041.1, read on the forward strand.
TTAACAAAGACACTAAAGTAATCTGTCAGGGTTTCACTGGCGGTCAAGGTACATTCCACTCAGACCAAGCTATCGCATACGGTACGCAAATGGTTGGTGGTGTTTCACCTGGTAAAGGTGGTCAAACTCACCTAGGCCTTCCAGTATTCAACACAGTACGTGAAGCAGTAGAAGTAACTGGCGCAACAGCAACAGTTATCTACGTACCAGCACCTTTCTGTAAAGATGCAATCCTAGAAGCAATTGATGCAGGTATCGAACTGATCGTAACGATCACTGAAGGTATCCCTACTACAGATATGATCGACGTTAAAGTGAAGCTAGAAGAAACTGGCGTTCGCATGATCGGTCCTAACTGTCCAGGTCTTATCACTCCAGACGAGTGTAAGATTGGTATCATGCCTGGTCATATCCATAAGAAGGGTAAGGTAGGTATCGTATCTCGTTCAGGTACTCTGACGTACGAAGCAGTTAAGCAAACAACAGATGAAGGCTTTGGTCAGTCTACATGTGTTGGTATCGGTGGTGACCCTATCCCAGGTTCAAACTTCATTGATATCCTAAAACTTTTCCAAGAAGACCCAGAGACTGAAGCAATCGTAATGATTGGTGAGATCGGTGGTACTGCGGAAGAAGAAGCTGCTGAGTTCATCAAAGCAAACGTAACTAAGCCAGTTGTATCTTACATCGCTGGTGTTACTGCTCCTCCGGGTAAACGTATGGGCCACGCTGGCGCAATCATCTCAGGCGGTAAAGGTACTGCTGAAGATAAATTCGCAGCGTTAGAAGCAGCAGGCGTTAAGACTGTTAAGTCTCTTGCTGACATCGGTAAAGGCCTACGTGAAATCACGGGTTGGTAATCAGCTAGCTTTTATCTAACGATATAAGAAAGGCTTGGTCATTGACCAAGCCTTTTTCTTTTTTGACCGATTTTTTTGTAAACGATTCTTTTATAAACGACTGCCGCACCAACTGTTGTGTTGTTAAAAGCCAGAATGAATCTCGACTTTTCACTTTAGGCGCGGGTTCTGTACATTTGAGACAGCATAAACATTGCCGCAGCACTAATAACAACAGACGGGCCGGCTGGCGTGTCATAGAACCAAGACAAGCTCAACCCTCCGAACACAGCGATAGAACCAATTACAGAAGCGAGGAATGCCATTTGTTCGGGTGTATTGGCGAATTTTCTTGCCGTTGCTGCTGGGATTATCAGCAATGACGTCATGATTAACGCGCCAACAAACTTCATACCGACCGCAATTACAATACCAACCAATAGCATCAGAATCAGACGCATTAAATCAATGTTGATGCCATCTACTGCTGCAAGATCTTCATTTACTGTCGTTGAAAGCAGTGGTCGCCAAAATATCGCAAGCACTAAACCAATCACTGCAGCACCCGCGTAGATGAACACCAAATCTGTTGGAGACACCGCAAGCAAGTCACCAAATAGGTAACTCATTAGATCGACACGAACATTGTCTAAGAAGCTGACAGCAACAAGACCCAAAGACAGAGCACTGTGCGCCAATATACCCAGTAAGGTATCGGTCGCGACTAGCTTTTGTTTTTGTAAAGTCACTAGCAACACAGCCAGCATCAAACAACAAATCAGCAGCGCGAGATACAAGTTAATGTTGAACAGAAAGCCAAGTGCTAAGCCCATCAAAGAAGCGTGAGCAAGCGTGTCACCAAAGTAAGCCATCTTGCGCCATACCACGAACGATCCTAATGGGCCTGCAATTAGCGCAATGCCCAAACCCGCCAGAATAGAGGGAAGAAGAAACTCAAGCATTAGTGATGTCCGTGTTTATGGTTTGAACATTCATGCACGTCGCCTTCGACAGGCTGGCCTGCAAGATCATGATGGTGATGTTCGTGTTGGTGATGATAAAACGCTAGTGTTTCTTGGGTCGCGGTGCCAAAGAGCGCAATATACGAAGGGTGGTGTTTGATGTCTGCAGGTGCGCCTGAACAACAGATGTGATGGTGCAAGCAGATAACATCGTCTGTTTTTGCCATCACTAAATGCAGATCGTGTGAAACCATAAATACGGCACAACCAAAGCGGTGACGAATGGTGTCAATCAGGTCATACAGGTCTATTTGCCCTTGTACATCAACGCCTTGAGCAGGTTCATCAAGAACAAGTAGATCTGGTCTTCTTAGCAATGAACGAGCAATCAGCACACGTTGGTTTTCACCGCCAGATAGCTGGTGCATGTTACTCTTTTGCAGATGTTCAGCGCCAACGAGCTTCAATGCTTCAAGGATCTCTTGCTGACTGAACTTGCCAGTGAGCTTTAGAAAACGTTCTACATTAAGCGGTAGTGAATCATTAAGCTTTAATTTTTGTGGTACATAGCCAATTTTCAGTTTTTTAGCTTTTGTTATTGTGCCTGAAAATTTGGTTTGTAAACCCAGTACCACTTTGACTAATGTCGACTTTCCTGCACCGTTTGGCCCAATGAGGGTGGTGATTCTGCCGCGCTCTATATTTAGAGAGATGTTGTCTAGAACTTTTCGACCGTCAAATTCGACGCTCACAGAATCTAGTTGGATTAAGTTATCCATGAATAGAACTCATTTGCAATTCGCTAATGTTATAATGTAACATTTACCTCAAGCCTAAGCTACTTTTCTATTATCGAGGGATTATGTCACGTTCATCTTTTATACTTGCTACTTTGCTTTTAGCGCCAAGTGTCGCAAGTGCCAATACTATTCTAACAAGCTTTAAACCGATTCAAATGATTGTGACAGAATTAACGCAAGGCGTTAGTGAGCCGGATGTGTTGATGAACAGCAATGCTTCGCCGCATGATTATGCGCTTAAGCCATCGGATGTCAAAAAAGTTCATAGTGCCGATATGGTTATCTGGTTCGGCCCTGACCTAGAAGCCTTTTTGACTAAGGTGATTGGTTCAAAAGAAAATGTTATCAAGATCAGTGAGATTCCCGGAATCAACTTGAGAGAGTTTGGGCATGAAGATCACGATGCTCATGAAGGACATCATCATGGTAGCCATGATCCGCATTTTTGGTTGGGCATCGACCAAGTTGAAGTCGCGGCAAAATATATCTCAGCTAAGTTGATTGAATCTGACCCTGATAACGCAATGGCGTATCAAGAGAACCTAGACTCATTCTTGATTGCTTTGAAAGAGAAGAAGCAGTCAATTAATGAACAACTTGCGCCAGTGAAAGACAAAGGTTACTACGTATTCCATGATGCGTATGGCTACTTCGAACAGGAGTTTGAGTTAAATAACTTAGGTCACTTTACCGTGAGCCCAGAGCGCAAGCCGGGTGCAAAAAGCTTGATAGCTATCAAGAAAACCTTGGTGCGTGAAAATGTTCAATGTGTATTTGCAGAGCCTCAATTTACACCGGCTGTGATCGAATCGGTGACTCGCGGAAGCAATGCTAAGCAAGGGCAACTTGATCCTGTTGGTTCACAGGTTGAAGTGAAGAGTGGAAGTTATTTCGATTTTCTTCAGCAACTTACAGACAGCTACACAAGCTGCTTGAGTGCTAAGTAATCAATAACCAATATTCCTAACGACACTTTGCTCTCGTTAATTTATGAATCATGCCGCTTTTTGCGGCATTTTCGTGACCGCTAAGATAAAACCTCTCAACAAATAGCAAACCTCCTTTCTCCTTTGTTAATTTCCGCTAAAATAGAAAGATAATAATAAGCACAAAAAAACTGAATTTTTGGTTCAGCAACGATAAGACGTTGTGGATACCATAATTTCATGTGTTATTGCTGTTCAGGATGAAAAGTTGTATCGAATTATCTTCAGAATGTTCATGTTAATGAGCATTTCATTTAGCGTTCTCGCGGTAAATACATCACCCTCCGTTTTCTATCCTTTGCCCGTTCAAGCGCAAGGGAACTTTCTTGCGGCTAAAAACTTGTACTTAGGTGCCGGTGGCGGGCTATGGGTTCATGATGTCCATGGAAAAGTACTCTTTTATGATGGCCGAACCCTATTCCCTCGAAAGGGCAGCCTTTTGCAATTTTCTTCAGAAAGAGTCGCGTTTCTTAACGATGAGTTTTGGACATTTTTTGATAATGAGGTGTACCGACATAGCCCTGGTATTGGCAATGAACTTGCGTTTAGTTTAAGCCCCGGCGCTGAGATCGCGAATATCGGCTCATCAGGTGATTATATTTGGGTCACAGATGGTAGTAATTTTTATACTTACAACACTCAATCTTTAGAATTTACCACCTACTCACTACTCAAACTGTATCGATACAACAATAGCAGTGATATTGCGATTAACGATGCGGAGTGGGTGTTGTCAAAATGGGTACTCGCGACCAGTTCTGGTGCTTACCTTTCCGAGGCGCAAGAGTTTACTCACATCACTGCATCAGATAAGCACCATATTGAGACGGTTTATTTTTCTAATGCTAGACGAGAGTTAGTGATCGGTACTTTAAATGGTGCTGTGATTGTTGATCTCGCGAATCCAGATAAAGAGAACAAAATAAAAGGGTCGCACGTTCTCTCGCTTGCTGAAACTTCAGACCAATATTGGATTGGCACAGAGCATGGACTCATTAGTTATAACTTCATTACGGGTCAAATTACACGATTCGAACAAGCCGCTAATCAAGATTTCTCATTACCGGGAGAGAAAATATATTCGTTAATTAACGACCATGCTGGTGGGATGTGGGTTGCGACAAATAACGGCATCCGATATTTCTCACTGTTCAGTAAGACATTCTCAAGAACGCCATTAACGGGTATGGGAATGCACTCAAGTAGTGTCGTGATAAACAAAGTACAGCCGGTTAGTGAACAATTATCTTGGGTTGCTTCCTCAATGGGCCTCTATTTGGTCGATGCTCAAAGCAAAGCTAGTCCAATTCGTGTTTACTCCAACTCGGTACAGGACTTTGAGGTCTTTGGTTCTTCTATTTGGTTGGCTACAGAAGAAGGCATTATTAGTTTTAATACCGATACGTTAGAGCCTGAAGTGATCGGTTTACCAAGGTCTATCAAAGGGGTACACGTTGAGAACTTTGCGCTTCAAGCTGATAACGTACTTTGGATAACATCGGGGCAAGACCTTTATTCGTTATCTATCGAAACCATGAAGCTGACGGGGTACGGTACTGACTGGTTAGTTGATAAGTTTTTGCCAGCAAAAATCACGGCTCTCAATATAGGGTTACAAGGTCGTATTTATATAGGCACTGACCATGGCTTCTACTCTTTTATTGATAAACGGATTAGTTTTAGTCGCTCAAGTGAACGATTTGGCAAAGTGGTCGATATTGAAAAAGCGAAGGATGGGGCTCAATGGTTTGCGAGTAGTTATGGCGTGTATCGAATCCCTTATGACAGCTCTATTATTCAAGAGGTCACGCTTGTTGAAGACAATATTAGCCCAAATTGCTTAATAAGCGATGACAATGGTGTGTGGTTAGGTTCTTCGAAAGGTATCAGCTATTACGGACTGGATGGGCAACTGCATAAACATATCGGTTCACCATTTGGCTTGATCACCAATGAACTGGCGGCAGGGGCATGTGCCTTGTTTGACAGCGAAGGCAGCCAATCTACGAGGCTTATTTTTGGATCAAAGTATGGCGTAGTCAGTGCGTTATCTGATGAGTTATTGGTATCAACAACACCTCATAGTCGAGCATTGCTGAGTAAGATCAGTGTTGATCAGCAAACCGTATCACTTGGTGGTAAGACTGCTGATTTGGATGAAATCCCTTATGGTTCATCCATGAGTTTTAAGTTGGGCATCCTACCTGCGACGTTTGCCCCTGCGATGGAGTATCGCCTGAGCGACGATGAACCTTGGAGAGAATTTGAAGGAGGCTTGTTAACGCTCGACCATCTTCTTCCGGGGGACTATACACTGGAAGTTAAACCCGTTAAGGACTCGCATTATCGCTTTGTGTCAACGAATCAAAGCTTCTCAATCGCTGAGCCTTGGTATCTGAGCAATTGGGCTGCCGCAAGTTCTCTGGCACTGCTGATTGGTGTTGTGACTATCTTGGTTTTTTGGCGTTCGCGTTATGTCACTTTTGCCAATAGACACCTAAAAGCGCAAGTTGCATTAAAAACCGATCAACTGAGGCACCAAAGTCGCATTCTGTTGACGACCAATCAACAGCTTAAAAAGCAGCTATCAGTTAAGAGTGCGCTTGTATCGCACACAGCAAATGAACTTTCATCTGAAGTTAATCATATTGCTGCGATGCTCCCGAATTGGAATGATGAGAAAGGCAAGTCGCCAATCTTAACGCTGAAAAATGGCTTGGCTCAATTGAGTAATACACCTCAAGGAGAAGGGAAGGTCAGTTACGATATAATTTTGATCTTAGAAGCGGTACTCAAAGCTTGGCAAGATGATTTAGCCAAAGCGGGTATTGAACTGGATATTAGAGTTGATACCAAACAACGATACGTATCTTTGCTGTATTTTAATCTCGATATTATTTTCAACAACTTGGTTGCGAGCATCATCAAGAGAAACTTTAAGTCACAAAGCATGGTGGTTCTGGTTGAAGAAGTGAAGGAGCATCTTGTCGTTACGATTCGAGATCATGGGATGCCTTTCCCTAAATTGGCATCAAGCATGGGTGACAACACCGGAAAATCGACTGATCTAAATATCGAAAAATTACCTCTATTGATGAATCAGAGTGGTGGTGAGCTGAACGCGTTTGTTTCTGACTATCAAAATAAGGTTCAGCTTTCGTGGTCGATTGAATATCAAGTGCTGGATAATCTGGAAGCCAGCACCATTGAGCAGATTGAAACCATTAAGCTTGCCGCTTCAACGCCAGAGCAACAAAGGTTGAGTGCTGAACAAGAGTGGAAAAACAGAGTGTCGCAGCTTGTGAGCGAAAACTACGCCGATGCAGAGTTCAGTACTGCAACTGCTGCTAAGTACTTGTTCATGTCTGAGAGAAGCTTACAGAGACGCTTTAAATCGGCTTATAACAAGACGTTTAAAGAGCATTTGAATGAAGTGCGTTTAGAGCATGCGTGTGAGCGGTTACTTGCGGGAGAGAAGATCTCAGACGTCGCGTTTGATTCTGGTTTTAATGACCCTTCCTATTTCAGTCAAAGGTTTAAGCACCATTTTGGTATGTCGCCATCTAAGTTTGCTGAAAACAGCGAAGAGTAGTGAGCTACGGATTTACTCTACGTCCACATAGATAAAGATACTCTAAGCCTCGACATTCGTGTTGGGGCTTTTTTATGCTTCTACGAGATACGAGATACGAGA
>NZ_CAWNBB010000041.1:65247-164680 GCF_963872585.1 Vibrio sp. 10N.222.47.A9
CGAGATACGAGATACGAGATAGAGAGCTGTGGGGAGTTTAAAAGGCTGTTGGGATAAAAAAAGGAAGAAAAAAAATATCGTGGTATAGCCGGGGGGACTATACCACGGGTGCCAAGGACACCTTCGCTTGCTGCCGGAGTGATATGGCAAGCCACATCACCTCTGGAATAAAATTAAAGAGAAGTAGTTTCTCTTCGTTGGAGTAACTATACGTCTGCCCACTTATTTTACTTATAAAATTAACGACAGATGGCCATGAGAAAACCGACATTATTTTAAGTTATTGATAATTAATAATTTATGTTGGTTTTTCTTGATTGGTACTAGTGAGGTAGTTCTCGTTGTTTGTTGAAAGTAACGTTTTTGACGTAAACGTTTTTAACGAAATTTACGAGTATGTATTTTCGAAAACATTGATTTCACACAATAGAATTGTGGTCATGTATGTGTATCATGGCGGTAATAACAATCTTTCTCATTATCAGTCACGAATTGGGCATTTATGAAACTCTCACAACTCGAGCAAGGAAAAGCGGCTTCTATTGTTGCACTAACAGGCTTAACACCAGACGTTAGAAAAAAACTTATGGTTATGGGCATGTTGCCAAAAACTGAGGTGACGCTAATCCGTCGTGCGCCGATGGGTGATCCACTTCAAGTGGAGGTGAGAGGTGTTTCTATCGCCATTCGTGAAAGCATTGCAGAACAAATCGAGGTTATCTAAATGGATTATCAAGTTCTTACCGTTGGTAACCCAAATAGTGGTAAAACAACATTATTTAACGCCTTAACTGGTGCTAAGCAGCACGTTGGTAACTGGGTTGGTGTAACCGTAGAAAAGAAGACGGGTTTGTATTCGCACGCTGGTGATCAGTTTCAGCTAACGGATTTACCGGGTATCTACGCACTAGACAGTGGTAATGATGCGAACAGCATCGATGAATCTATCGCGTCTCGTGCTGTGCTAACTCACCCTGCAGATGTGATCATCAATGTTGTAGATGCAAGCTGTCTAGAACGAAGCTTATACATGACATTACAATTACGAGAGTTGGGTCGCCCAATGATCGTTGTATTGAACAAGATGGATGTATTAAAGCGTGAGCGTCAGGTGATTAACCTTAAAGCGCTAGAGAAAGAGCTTGGCTGTCCAGTTTTAAGCTTGTCTGCAAACGACAAAGGCCAAGTTGCACGTTTTAAAGAGCGTCTACATAAACTCCTTGTTCAAGGTGTGAGTCTTGATCCTATCTCTATTGATTACGATGCCGCGTTAGAAGCTCTTATCCCTTCTGTTGAGTCACAATTTGATGATGCTGATGTATCTCACCGAGCTCTGGCTATTCGAGCTTTAGAAAATGATTACTTAGTCTTGAACGGATTGGCTCCTCAAACTCGCACTCAAATTGACAGTGTGCGCCTAGGCGCCGATTTCGATATTGACCTTGCTGTTGCTGACGCTAAATACACTTTCTTACATGACCTTTGTAAACGTGTTCGTCGCAGTGAAGGGAAACTAAGCCGTAACTTTACTGAGAAAGCAGACCAATTCATTTTGAATAAATGGGTCGGTATTCCTTTCTTCTTCGTCATCATGTACCTAATGTTCATGTTCTCTATCAATATCGGTAGTGCGTTTATCGACTTCTTTGATATTGGTGTTGGCGCAATATTAGTTGATGGTGGACACCATTTATTAGATGGCCATTTACCGGTTTGGCTAGTTACCATTCTTGCCGATGGCATCGGCGGTGGTATTCAAACGGTTGCGACCTTTATTCCGGTTATTGCCGCGCTTTACTTGTTCTTAGCGGTATTAGAAAGCTCGGGTTACATGGCTCGTGCTGCATTTGTACTTGATAAAGTGATGCAGAAGATTGGCTTACCGGGCAAAGCGTTTGTTCCGTTAGTACTTGGTTTTGGTTGTAACGTACCTTCAATCATGGCAACTCGTACTCTTGACCAAGAGCGTGAACGTAAACTGGCAGCATCAATGGCACCGTTTATGTCATGTGGTGCGCGTTTGCCGGTATACGCACTATTCGCAGCTGCGTTTTTCCCTGGTGCCGGACAAAATGTAGTATTCGCTCTGTACATCATGGGTATTGTTGCTTCTGTATTTACGGGCTTATTCCTTAAAAATACTATCTATCCTGGTAGCAGTGATAGCTTGGTTATGGAAATGCCGGATTACGAGTTGCCGACCGTGCAAAATGTGATGTTGAAAACTTGGCAGAAGCTGAAACGTTTCGTGCTTGGCGCAGGTAAAACCATCGTTATGGTTGTGGCTATTCTTAGCTTCCTGAACTCATTAGGTATGGACGGCAGTTTTGGTAACGAAGACAGCGAAAGCTCAGTGCTATCTAAAGCGGCTCAAGTTGTGACTCCAGTGTTCCAACCTATTGGTATTACTGAAGAGAACTGGCCTGCAACGGTTGGTATTATTACGGGTATTTTTGCGAAAGAAGCCGTTGTTGGTACATTAAACAGCTTGTACACCACGCCATCAGATGAAGAAGCGGCTGAATTCGATTTAGCAGCAAGCTTGCAAGAAGCCGTCATGACCATCCCTGAAAACCTAGCTGGTTTGAGCTATTCAGATCCATTAGGGATTGAAGTGGGCGACTTGTCTGACTCAAGCTCTGTGGCTGCGGATCAAGAGGTTGATACTTCGATCTTTGGTAACTTGAAAGACAAGTTTGTATCAGGCCACGCTGCGTTTGCTTACTTAATTCTTATCCTGCTTTACACACCTTGTGTTGCTGCGATGGGTGCTTATGTTCGTGAGTTTGGTCAGACGTTTGCCCGCTTCATTGCGGTATGGACAATGGCTCTTGGTTACTTCGGCGCAACCTTCTACTACCAAGCAGCAAACTTTGCTGTACACCCAGTAAGTAGTGCTGTGTGGATGGTGGCAATTGCTGGTGGCTTTGTGGTGACGTATCGCGTCTTCAAGAAAATCGGCAGTAAGCAAAAAGCGTTAGAGGTGCAAGTAGTATGATTTTAACTGAACTTCATCAATACATCGATAACGAAGGTGTCGCTGCTCGTAGTGAACTCGCGTCTAAGTTTGGAATGAGCGAAGACGGTGTCGATGCGATGCTGAGTTTTTGGGTCAAGAAAGGGAAAGTTTCCCGCTTGGTCGATACCAACAAGCATGGCCATACAACACGTATTCGTTACACCATCAGCAAACAAGATGGTCTGTCACTGAATGTGATGATGTAGTTCAGAGCTTCATACTCTCGTTGAAAACGACGAGATTAGACAATAAAAAGCCGCTCACCTATTTTAGATGAGCGGCTTTTTGTCATGTGTCTATTCTGAACAGCCTTGCTTTAATGCGTAGTGAGATGAACTCGAATTACGCTTTCTTAAAGATAGAGCTCAGCGATAAAACGTTTTGAATACGAGTATGGATTGCGGCTTGTTGTTCTTCACTGCGCTGTTCGCCTTTGGTGTTGCCCCATACTGGACCTGGCCACGCGATGTCGTCTTTGAAACGTGCAATATGGTGAATGTGTAGTTGTGGCACCATGTTACCCAGCGCGCCTAGGTTTAACTTGTCTGGTTGGAACGTTGCTTCTAATGCTTGGCTTACCGCTTGAGACTCAAGCAAGAACTGCTGTTGTTCTTTCATTGGTAGATGGTGCAGTTCTTTTAGGTTGGCACGTTTTGGTACCAAGATAACCCAAGGCACTGCGCTGTCTTTGCTTAGCAGTGCCAAGCTTAGTGGAAATTCGCCGATAAGCGTGGTGTCTTTTGCTAACTGAGGGTGAAGTTCAAAGCTCATTATTATTATCCATTTCGATTTCTTGAATTCAGTATACGTTAGATAAAAAAAAAGGTTGATGCTCTCACATCAACCTTTGTATTTATTCATTGTAACCCGAAGGGAATTACATGCGCTCTAGAGTTTCGATACCTAGAAGAGACAGACCTTGCTTGATAGTCTTAGCTGTCAGTGCAGCAAGCTTCAGGCGGCTCTGTTTAACGGTTTCATCTTCAGCCACAAGGATAGGGCACGCTTCGTAGAAGCTAGAGAATTGACCAGCAAGTTCGAACAGGTAGCTACACATGATGTGCGGTTGACCTTCACGAGCAACAGACTGTACCGCTTCTTCAAATTGCAGAAGTTTCGCGATAAGGGCTTTCTCTTTCTCTTCAGTGATTTTGATTTCACCTTCAAGAGAGTCCATAGAAATGCCTGCTTTAGCAAAGATTGAAGCGACACGAGTGTATGCGTACTGCATGTACGGTGCTGTGTTACCTTCAAATGCCAGCATGTTTTCCCAGTCGAACACGTAATCAGTGGTACGGTGCTTAGAAAGGTCTGCGTATTTAACAGCCGCCATTGCAACTGTGTTCGCGATGGTTTTCTTCTCGTCTTCTGCTAGCTCAGGGTTTTTAGATTCAATCAGCTGAGTTGCACGCACTTCTGCTTCGTCCAGAAGATCAGCAAGACGTACTGTACCGCCTGCACGAGTTTTAAATGGCTTACCATCTTTACCTAGCATCATGCCGAACGCGTGGTGCTCAAGAGAGACAGACTCAGGAACATAACCCGCTTTACGAACGATAGTCCAAGCTTGCATTAGATGTTGGTGCTGACGAGAGTCAATGAAGTAAAGTACGCGGTCTGCGCCCAGTTCTTCAAAACGGTATTTAGCACAGGCAATATCGGTGGTGGTGTATAGGAAGCCACCGTCACGTTTTTGCACGATAACGCCCATTGGGTCGCCATCTTTGTTTTTGTATTCGTCTAGGAATACAACTTGTGCGCCGTCAGACTCTTTTGCTAGACCTTGTGTTTGTAGGTCAGAAACGATGTTTGAAAGCATATGGTTGTACATACTTTCACCCATTACATCATCACGTGTCAGTGATACGTTCAGGCGATCGTAGTTACGTTGGTTTTGAACCATGGTTACGTCAACCAGCTTTTTCCACATTTCAGCGCAGTATTCGTCGCCGCTTTGCAGTTTCACTACGTAGCCACGTGCTTTCACTGCGAATTCTTCGTCTTCGTCGTAAAGCTTTTTAGATTCACGGTAGAACTGCTCAAGATCTGAAAGTTCCATTGAAACTTCGCCAGTTTCAGCTTGGATGCGCTCAAGGTTTGCGATAAGCATACCGAATTGAGTACCCCAGTCACCAATGTGGTTAGCACGGATAACTTTGTGGCCTAAGAACTCTAGTGTACGAACAACAGCATCACCGATGATCGTTGAACGTAGGTGACCAACGTGCATTTCTTTTGCAACGTTTGGTGCTGAGTAGTCAGCAACAATTGTTTGCGCTTCAGCCGCTGTAACGCCAAGGCGAGAATCAGCCAGTGCTGCGTCTGCTTGTTGTGCTAGGAATGCTTCATCTAGGAAGATGTTTAGGAAACCTGGACCTGCGATTTCAACTTTAGAAGCGATACCGTCTAGGTTTAGAACGTCCAATACTTTTTGAGCAAATTCTCGAGGGTTAGTGCCTAGTCGTTTAGCAACGCCCATAACGCCGTTTGCTTGGTAGTCACCAAATTGTGGTTTTGCAGATTGGCGAACAGCCGCAGGAGAGCCTGCAGGTGCGCCAGCGGCTTCTAGAGCCTGAGATACTTTGTCATTAATCAGTGCTTGGATATTCACACGCGTTTCCTTCAATTCAAGGATGAATAAGAGTGGCCGTTATTTCGTGGGTATTAAATTTGGTTAATTATGCTTCGAGTTAACGATTTAATGCCGAAATGAACAACAGACTCTGTTTAAGTTCACAAAAATGGCGTTAATCATACCAATTTTGTGGGGTTTCTTATAGGTCGAATTGATAGAAAATTAACATTTCCTGAGGGGTTTTTGACAATCGACTTTGACCAAGCCAGGTTTGTCTATTTAGGAAAGTAAGACACCGTACTTTTTGAACGTTTTTTGTAAAAGCAACGCTTGTTGCTGAAAGTAAAACTGATACCATGCAGCCATTATTTGGAGAACAAAGACAATGACGATGAGCCTGAAGCAAGCCGAACTAGAACCACAACAAATGATTGCGCGCCTTGATACGTTTATGGCGAAAATTGAGAACCTAGGAAATGCACTGGGTTTAGATTTAAGCTTTGCTCAAGCGGATCATATTGCATTAAGAATTAATGAAACTGAGCTTGCGAAATCAGCACATCTGGCTTGGTCTGAATATGGCTCTACAATTTCAGAAGCGATGATCAATGGCCGTCCAATTGTGGTGTTGGCTTTCGATGAGCCATTGCAAAGCCTTGGTTGGAAGATTGAGTGCTTAGAGTTGCCATATCCAGCAGAAGGTAAAATTTATCCAAGCCAAGATTGGGAACATGTCGAGTTTGTGATTCCTTCTCACGCGCAAACTGCCGAACAGTATCTAGCGGATCTTAAAGAAACTTACCCGCAGTTCGCTGCTAAGTTTGAAACTTTGGCAGAGCAAGGCGTTAAGATAAAACTCTCTAGCCCGAAAGGCGAGGGTGAACGTTTGAATAACCCAACGGTGGCTTTTAAACATCAAGGCATTTGTATTAAGCTGCATCCACACTCTTTGAAGAAAATTGTTGAGTCAGAACAGGCTTAATTTGAGCAGAGAATAGCTGGGATAGATTCCTGATCTCGCCTAGGCTCGTCGGAATGACGGGGTGTTTGATGGTATTGGCCAGAGTCATCTTTGGATGCTGACAGACTGAGCGTTCGAGGGCGTATGTTAGAGCCTATAGCTAGAAGATTCATCACCGAGTTCGTCATTCCCGATAGCGACGAAAGAGCGTAGTCGGGAATCTCATAAAGCTAGTCAGATCATCAGATACAAAAAACGCGCAATGGGTTAACCCTGTTGCGCGTTTTTTATTGGGTTCTAACTGGAAGTCTTACCGGAAATCGAACCTCCGACCTACAGAATCACAGTCTTGTTACCGTAAACAAACACGTGATCATTGATCACTTTGTTTAAAGCCTTACTCAACACGTTCTTCTCTACGTCACGACCCGCTTGAGCCATGTCTTTCGCGCTGAAGTTGTGATCCACTGGAATCACGTCTTGCTTGATGATTGGGCCTTCATCGAGATCGTTTGTCACGAAGTGCGCGGTTGCGCCAATGATTTTTACGCCGCGCTCATATGCTTGTTGGTATGGTTTAGCACCAATGAATGCTGGCAAGAAGCTGTGGTGAATGTTGATAATTTTGTGGTTGTACTTCTCAACAAACCCCGGAGTCAGCACTCGCATGTATTTAGCAAGCACCAGATAGTCCGCCTCGTACTGGTCAATCACTTCAAGCATCTTCTTCTCATGTTCTTCACGGTTTAATCCTTCGTGAGAAACATGATGATAAGGAATATCAAAACGCTCGGTTAAGCTTTGCAGAGTATCGTAGTTGCCAACCACCGCCGCGATTTCGACATCTAAGCTGCCATCAAAGTTCTTCATCAGAATATCGCCAAGGCAGTGAGCTTCTTTAGTCACGAGTATCACGACACGCTTACGAGAAGAGCCCATCAGCTTACGTTTCGCATTCTCTGGCAATGCTTGGTCTAAATCGGCAAGCAAGGTTTCGTCATTGAAGTAACCCTCTAGCTCGGTACGCATAAAGAAGTGACCACTAGTGTTATCAACGAACTCATTGTTGTGAATAATATTGAGTTGGTGCTTGTAACAAATGTTGGTGATCTTAGAGATGAGGCCTGGGGCGTCAGTACAATGTGTTAATAAAGTTTTTCTTTCCATTTGCATCTTACTTCCATGAATGTTGCACTTTTTTATATGCAATCGGGATTCTTCAAATTTAATGCAGGCCGTCGAACGGTGAACTGAGCCGCAATATCACCGTTATAATTAATCTATTATCAATTTGGTTTCAACAAAATCTACCGTTCATTTAGGGGATTAATAAATAGAGAGGCTTAATAAATTTAGGTAGAGGTTAGATTTCTGACGGTTTTAACCGATATTCTCGGTCAAGTTCCACTAGAGCGAGCCAACATTTCAGCCATGCATAGGTGATCATTTATGGATAAAGAGTTACTAGCGAAAAAGTTGTATTGTAAGCGTGTAAATTCATTAGTGGGTGATGTTCAGGTGGACGACAACGTTCTTGATGAAATGTGGGAAAGCAAAGCTTCTCCGACTGATGCTGCTAAAGCTATGCAACCAAGTGATTCCGGTTTTTCTGGTGCGCCTTGGTTATCTCGTTACTTGAATCGCAAGTAGTTAAACAACCCCTTCATTTGTTTTGGGCTAGGTTGGTTAACAAGACTTAGCCTGCTATGTTCTATTCGATAGACACCTCCGGTGTGCAGTCATTTCTGATTCGCACCGGCTCACTAAACCTGCCATAATTCGCCTTCTATTTTTCTAAACCACGTACTCTATGATATCTAAAACGTTTTCTGCTGATGGTGCTCTGGGTAAAGCGATCCCTGGGTTTCAACCACGACAAGCTCAGTTGGACATGGCTGAGGCGGTCTCACAGGCCATTGAGCAACAAAGCCAATTGGTTGTTGAGGCAGGGACGGGTACCGGCAAGACGTTTGCTTACCTAGTACCGGCACTGCTGAGTGGTAAGAAAACTATTATCAGTACGGGGTCGAAAAACCTTCAAGAGCAGTTGTTTCATCGTGATTTACCATTAATGGTCGATGTGCTTGGTTTTTATGGTCAGGTTGCTCTGCTGAAAGGTCGCTCAAACTATTTGTGTTTAGACAGGCTCAGTCGCCAGATGATCGAAAGTCATGGCACTCATACCGATCCAACGCTGTTAGCTCAGTTGGTGAAAGTGCGCAGCTGGTCTTCGGCGACTCAAACTGGTGACTTAGGCGATTGCGATGATATTGCTGAAGATAGCCCAGTTATTCCAACCATTACCTCGACTAACGAAAACTGCTTAGGCAAAGAATGCCCGAGCTACACTGATTGCTTTGTGCTTAAGGCGCGTAAAAAAGCGATGGATTCGGATGTTGTCGTAGTAAACCACCATCTATTCCTCGCGGATTTAGCGATCAAAGAAACCGGGTTTGGTGAGCTGATACCTGAAGCCGATGTGTTTATCTTCGATGAAGCGCATCAACTTCCCGATATCGCCAGTCAGTATTTCGGACAATCAGTATCAAGCCGACAAATCCAAGAACTAGCCAAAGACATTGAAATCGCTTACCGCACTGAAGCCAAAGACATGCGGCAGCTGCAAAAGGTTGGCGAGAGGCTCATTCAATCAGCCGCCGATTTACGCATTGTGCTCGGCGACACCGGCTTTCGTGGTAACTGGCGTGAAGCATTGAAGTCAGAGTCGATTGCAAGAGAGCTCGTGCGTTTACAAGATGCGTTGCAACTGGCTGTGGATGTATTGAAATTAGCGTTGGGTCGAAGTCAGTTGTTAGACACGGCTTTCGAGCGTGCAACCATGATTAAGTCGCGTATCGAACGTGTGTGTGATGTGTCGATTACCGGTTATTCCTATTGGTATGACACCACGCCACGCCACTTTGCTTTGCACATCACGCCTCTTTCGGTTGCGGATAAATTCCATGAACAAATCGAGCTTAAACCGGGTGCTTGGGTGTTTACTTCAGCAACGCTAGCGGTGTCGGATGATTTCGACCATTTCACCTCTCGACTCGGGTTAAAACCGTCAGCACAGTTTTCACTGCCAAGCCCGTTTGACTATCCAAATCAGGCGCGTTTGTGTGTACCTCGCTATCTTCCCGAACCAAATAGCCCGGGCTTAGCGGATAAGCTAGTAAGAATGTTGACCCCTGTGATTGAGCAAAACCAAGGTCGCTGTTTCTTCTTGTGCACCTCACACAGCATGATGAAAGAGTTGGGGGAACGATTCCGTGAAACGCTCTCGGTTCCAGTTCTGTTACAAGGTGAGACAAGTAAGCAAAAAACCTTAGCCGAATTCATGGAATTAGGTAACGCATTGCTGGTGGCCACTGGCGCCTTCTGGGAAGGTATAGATGTTAGGGGCGACGCATTAAGCTGTGTTATCATCGATAAATTGCCCTTTACCGCCCCAGACGACCCGTTACTTAAGGCTCGAATCGAGGACTGTAAGTTAAAAGGGGGTGATCCTTTTGCACAAGTACAGTTACCAGACGCAGTGATTACCTTGAAACAAGGTGTTGGCCGATTAATACGTGATAAACGTGATAATGGCGCTTTGATTATTTGCGATAACCGCTTGGTGACCCGCGATTACGGTGGTGTATTTTTGGCGAGTTTACCGCCTATCCCACGTACCCGTGACTTAGGGATCATTAAAGAATTCTTAGCTAAAGACCATTCAACCGCTGCTGAGTAATTGGCATTGTTGAGCTTAGCCATTATTTTTAGATTAGATAACGAATATTTGAGACACGAATGAGCGCGAAAATTCTTGCAGTAGATACCGCAACTGAAAACTGTTCAGTTGCACTAGTAATGGGTGACCAGGTGTTCGCACGTAGCGAAGAGGCTCCTCGAGACCATACGAAAAAAATTCTACCTATGGTTGATGAAGTACTGAAAGAAGCGAATGTCGCTTTAACCGATATCGACGCAATCGCGTTTGGCCAAGGCCCAGGCAGTTTCACGGGTGTGCGTATTGGTATCGGTATTGCTCAAGGCTTGGCTTTTGGTGCTGATTTACCGATGATCGGTGTATCTACACTGGCAGCGATGGCGCAAGGCAGCTACCGTAAATTTGGTGAAACTCACGTAGCTACAGCGATTGATGCTCGCATGAGTGAAGTATATTGGGCTCGTTACAGCCGTGAAGACGATGGTCGTTGGACTGCGGTTGATGCGGAATGTGTCACGCCTCCAAGCGAATTGGCTGCGCAGCTTGAAGTGGATTCTGAGACATGGGCAAAAGTCGGCACCGGTTGGGAAGCGTATGCAGAGCACATGGACACACTAGCGATTAACACCAAAGCGTGTGAAGTCCTGTTTCCAGAAGCTCAAGACATGGCGTTCCTTGCTCAATTTGCTTATGCAGAAGGTAAAGCGGTTGCAGCAGAAGAGTCTGAGCCTGTTTATCTTCGTGATAAAGTGACGTGGAAAAAACTGCCAGGTCGAGAGTAAATACGTATTATTTTGGCTTTGCATTCACTTTGCAGAGCCAAAATAAAAACAGATACACAATCATTAACATCAGGTAATAAACTCTTTAAGCATGGTTTCACTAAACGGCTTACCTCCTTCTTCGATAGGCAATACATCCAAAACCAATCGAACCAACAAAAAGAACGAGGTAAAAAAAGGCGATGCAAAAACCTCAGTTGGTCAGCCAACTAAGGTCGCGAATGCTGTCTCGCATTCGATTCGCCAAGTCAAAGAATCTGAGATCCACAAAGCTCAGGTTCAATATGATCTTCCAGAAGGGCGTGGACGACGTGCGATGGAGGAGTATATGGACGTGATGAATCAAGCTAAAAAAGAGGAACTTGCGAAGCTTATTGGGGTCGATATTTATATCTAGCTTTGTGCTTTCATTTATCCTTTTCTAAGGACCAGCATTATGTTTTCTCTCATTTCTAAATCTCGCTTATTTTTCCTTGTCGCCTTCTCTTCGATGGTGATGGGTTGCTCATCTCTACCAGAAGAACTTAATGCAAACTCTGAACAGGTGGTAACTGACTACCAAGAGTGGGTAAACACAGTGCCAGACGCTGGTGACGTTCGTTTAGGTGGTGTGATAGCTAAAGTCACTAACTTACAAGATAAGACTCGTGTTGAAGTGGTTAACTTACCTATCTCAAGTAACGGTAAACCAGATATTGATGCCGAGCCAAAAGGGCGTTTTGTTGGTTACATTGATGGCTATGTAGAACCTTTGAGCTTTGCTGAAGGCCGTTTAATCACCTTGGTTGGAACATCAAGTGGTACTGAAGATGGCACCGTTGGTGATTACCCTTATACCTTCCCAGTAATGAATGTCTACAACCAACGTTTATGGCAGATCACCGAGCGAGTGGTCATCAACGACTTTGCGCCAACCTATTACTCTTGCCGCAGTTTGCATTGTCGCAGCTTTCAAACCATGCCTAAGTCAGGCCGTGTGATTCAAGATGTGGAATAGTCGAACCTGAAATCGACACACTAAACGATAGGGACACCATACAATCAATGATTGAAAAGTCATATTCCCTTGCGAGCGGGACGCTTGCAACACAACAGATTGGCAACTCAAAAACGACCGCAACGACGGTCGTTTTTATTCATGGTTGGCTAGATAATTCTGCAAGTTTCACTCAGGTTATGCCGCAAATAGCCAAGCTTTCTCCAGATACTCACCTCGTTGCTATCGATCTCTTCGGACACGGTTTCTCGTCGCATAAACCGGGGAGTTATTACCCATTTCACGACTATATTGATGATTTGCATCAGTTGGTGACTAAATTATCGCCAAACAGACTGGTACTGGTAGGACATTCACTTGGTGCATTGATCGCAAGTTGCTATAGTGCCGCCTTTCCTGAAAAGGTGTCAGGATTAATTCAAATTGAAGGTCACGGACCTCTTTCTGAAGCTCCCCACGAAACAGTCTCTCGTTTGAGAGATGGGGTACTCAGTCGTCTTCGACAGCGAAGAAAGCCTTCACGTCCTCTGGCAAGTCTTGAGGATGCTATTAAGCTGAGAGCTCACGCCAATCAAATCAAAGCAGAACTTATTGCTCCTATTGTTGAACGAGGAATCGTTGAGCTAAGTACTGTTGATCGAACTGTTGTTGCTAAAGCTGTTTTTGATCAAGCGACTGTAGATCAAGTTGCTCTTAGTCAAGCGACTGTAGATCAAGGTATTGCCGAGTTCGATAACTCTTGGCAATGGCGATGCGACCCTAACCTAAAATGTGACTCGTTATATCGAATGTCACAAGCGCATGCTGAAGCGATCATGGCGGCTATTGAATGCCCTCAATTAATAGTTTTAGGAAATGATGGATTCCGGCATTTGCAGCATAATCGCTACAAATCAGCCCATAGTTCTCTGAATATAGAGACTGTTCCTGGCGGACATCATTGCCATTTAGAGAGCCCAGAGCTAGTTTCAAAGCTAATTCTTGGTGTAGTTAACAAAATTTAAACAAGTGTTTGAGCCTTTTAGTGCTCATGCACTAAAGCTGTGCTGTAATACCGCAATGATAAAAAGCGGCGAAGCAGTCGTCAGCTGATAAACGAGGAGTAACATAGTGGACAAACCTTGGCTTTCACGTTATCCAAGTGACGTACCAGAGACGATCAACCCAGATCAGTACCCATCTCTTATTGAAATGTTCGAACAGTCGGTACAGAAGTACGCAGACCAACCAGCATTCGAGAACATGGGGTCTATCATGACATTCCGTAAGCTTGAAGAGCGCAGTCGTGCTTTTGCTGCTTACTTGCAGAATGATCTAAAACTGAAGAAAGGCGATCGTGTCGCGCTTATGATGCCAAACTTGCTGCAATACCCAATTGCACTCTTTGGTGTATTGCGTGCAGGTATGATTGCAGTGAACGTCAACCCACTGTACACGCCTCGTGAACTTGAACATCAATTGAATGACTCTGGCGCAAAGGCGATTGTTATCGTTTCTAACTTTGCGAGCACGCTAGAAAAAGTCGTTGATAAAACTCCGGTTAAACATGTTGTGCTAACCAGCTTGGGGCAAATGCTGCCACGAGCGAAAGGTACGATTGTCGACTTCGTAGTGAAATACGTAAAAGGCATGGTGCCGAAGTACGACCTGCCGGGTGCTATCTCATTTCGAAAAGCACTGCACAAAGGCCGTCGCCTACAGTACGTGAAGCCATTTATGGCGGGCGATGACATCGCATTCCTACAGTACACCGGTGGTACAACGGGCGTAGCGAAGGGCGCAATCCTAACGCACCGCAACATGATTGCGAACGTACTTCAAGCGAAAGGGGCATATAGCCCAGTACTGCAAGAAGGTCGCGAATTAGTCGTAACGGCATTGCCGCTTTACCACGTGTTCGCACTGACTGTGAACTGCTTACTGTTTGTTGAGATGGGTGGTCGTAACCTTCTGATTACTAACCCTCGTGACATTCCTGGCTTTATTAAAGAGCTGCAAAAGGTTCCGTTTACCGCGATTACTGGCGTAAACACCTTATTCAATGCGCTAGTCAATAACGAAGATTTCCATGAGTTGGATTTCAGTAATATGCGTTTATCTGTTGGCGGTGGTATGGCGGTTCAACGCGCTGTTGCTGAGCAATGGAAGAAAGCGACAGGTGTCCATCTACTTGAAGGCTATGGTTTAACCGAGTGTGCTCCTCTGGTAACAGGTAACCCATACGATCTAAAAGACTACACGGGTGCAATCGGCCTACCAGTACCATCAACAGAAGTTCGTATTGTTGATGATGAAGGTAAAGTGGTTGGTAATGACCAAGTGGGTGAATTGCAGGTTCGTGGTCCTCAAGTGATGCAAGGCTACTGGCAACGTCCAGAAGCGACCAAAGAAGTGATCGACCAAGATGGTTGGTTATCGACTGGTGATATCGTTAAGTTTGATGACGAAGGCTTGTTGTACATCGTAGACCGTAAGAAAGACATGATTCTAGTATCGGGCTTCAACGTTTACCCGAACGAGATCGAAGACGTAGTGGCTCTGCATGGCAAAGTGTTAGAAGTTGCGGCTATCGGCCAACCTCATGAGGTGTCTGGTGAGCTGGTTAAGATTTACGTTGTGAAACGTGACCCTAGCCTAACCAAAGAAGACATTATCGCGCACTGCCGTGAACACCTAACTGGCTACAAGATCCCTAAATTGATTGAGTTCCGTGAAGAACTACCAAAAACCAATGTAGGTAAGATCTTGCGCCGAGTGCTTCGTGAAGAAAACGACGCAGAGCTTGCCAAACGCGCAAGCGAGTAACTAGCTCATTTACGAGAAGATGATGCACCACAAGCCATAGCAGCGCTTAATCTAAGCGAGCGCTGAAAAATGGTGTTAGAATGCCGACAGTTAATGTCGGCATTTTTGTATCCGGCGATCAAAGTAAAATCAGTGAGAGTTTTTGTGGATTATCAAATCATTACCCAAGTTAAAGACCTTGAGCGAGTTTGCCAACAAGCACGTGAAGCCGATGTTGTTATGCTTGATACAGAGTTCGTTCGTACAAGAACCTATTACCCTCAATTAGGCTTAATTCAGTTATTTGATGGTGAAACGCTGTCACTGATTGATCCTATTGCTCTTGATGAAATGACCCCGTTTGTTGGGCTGTTGAAAGACACTTCAGTACTGAAAGTGTTGCACGCGTGTGGCGAAGATCTAGAAGTATTCCAGAACGCATTTGGCTGTACGCCAACACCAATGGTTGATACGCAGATCATGGCAGCCTTCTTAGGTCATGGTCTTTCAACTGGCTTTGCGGCTCTAGTTTCTGAGTTTGTAGGTGTTGACCTAGATAAGAGTGAATCTCGAACCGACTGGCTAGCGCGTCCGCTTTCTCAAAAGCAACTCGACTACGCAGCAGCAGACGTTCACTACTTGATGCCAATGTACAACAAGCTTCTAGAAAAAGTGATGGAAGCGGGCTGGTGGGAAGCGGCGCAACAAGAGTCTGATTTACAAGTGGCTAAGCGCATCCGCAAAGCAAACCCAGATAACGCTTACCTTGATATTAAAGGCGCGTGGCAGCTAAAGCCTCAGCAGCTAGCTATTTTAAGACCGCTAGCAACTTGGCGTTTAAAAGAAGCGATTAAGCGTGACTTAGCGCTGAACTTTGTCTTTAAAGAGCAAGACTTATGGGCAGTAGCGCGTTTTGCGATGAAAGATCCTAAGCATATGGAGCAGGAAGGGTTTGATTACCGTTCTGTGCGTCGCCATGGTGCGAAGATCAGCTCAATCGTGAAATTAGCTGAGCATACGCCAGAAGAAGAGTACCCAGCGCCAGTAGAACGTCTAATGGACTACCCAGGTTACAAGCAACTCTTCAAAGTGCTGAAAGATGAAGTGAAAACTGCATCACAACACAGTGGTTTAGCGACTGAGTTTTTGGCATCGAAGAAGCAACTTAACCAAGTGCTAAGCTGGATTTGGAAGTACGATCGTAACCCAGAGAAGCTGCCTGATGTAATGCAAGGTTGGCGCTTAGACGTGGTTGGCGAGAAGTTAAACAAAGCAATTAAGTAACTGTATATCTGTATCTGCAGTAAGCAACGAATGCTTTAGAGATAAAAGTTTCAGACACAAAAAAGAGAGCCTAGGCTCTCTTTTTTATTGAATATTGATAAGCACAGCTCAGGCTCTAGTTATCGATCTTCTTCTGGAAGCTTAACGTTCAGCTCTAATACGGAGATGTCGTCATCTTTGTGTTCGAAAGTCAGATCAACCATTGATGGATCGACTTCCACATACTTCGCAATACACTTCAAGATGTCTTCTTTCAGTTGCGGTAAGTATGATGGTGCAGGGTCGTCATGGCTGCGTCGCTCGGCAACAATGATCTGCAAACGCTCTTTGGCTAGGTTTGCGGTTGTCTTTTTCTGTGGTCTAAAAAACTCTAATAATGACATTGCGTATTAGCCCCCGAACAGTCTTTTGAAGATGCCTTTCTTCTGTTCCGTTAAGAAACGGAAGTCCACTTGGCTACCCAGTAGTCGCTCTACAGTATCATTGTAAGCCATACCTGCGTCGGTTGCTTCGTCAAAGATAACTGGCACACCCTTGTTCGATGCGTTCAGTACTGCCTGGCTCTCTGGAATCACGCCCAGTAGAGAGATGTGCAGGATTTCTTCAACGTCTTCCACACTGAGCATCTCACCTTGAGTTACGCGTGCTGGATTGTAGCGAGTCAGTAGAAGGTGTGTTTTCACTGGCTCTAAGCCGTCTTCTGAACGACGAGATTTAGAGTCAAGAATACCTAGAATACGGTCTGAGTCGCGTACAGAAGAGACTTCAGGGTTAGTCGTCACAATCGCTTCATCAGCGAAATACAACGCCATCAGAGCGCCTTGCTCGATACCCGCAGGAGAATCACAGATGATGAAATCAAAGCCCATTTCATCCAATTCATCAAACACACGACGAACGCCATCTTTTGTTAGTGCGTCTTTATCACGAGTTTGAGAAGCAGGAAGAATGAACAGGTTCTCTGTACGCTTGTCTTTGATCATCGCTTGGTTCAGCGTCGCTTCACCATTGATAACATTAACGAAGTCGTACACAACACGACGCTCACAACCCATGATTAAATCTAGGTTACGCAGACCGATATCAAAGTCGATGACTGCGGTTTTCTTCCCTTTTAAAGCCAGACCCGAGGCAATAGCTGCACTGGAGGTCGTTTTGCCTACCCCGCCTTTACCCGATGTTACAACGATAATGCGTGCCATTCTGTTTTCCTTTTATTTCTCTTATATTGCGAGGACATCAACGTGTAATACATCGTTTGCCATACTGAACATGGTTTTCTTCTGCCAGTACTCGCTTTCAATTTGATCGCTGAGCCAGTAATTTCCTGCAATGGAAACCAGCTCGGCTTGTAAATCATTACAAATTATTTTTGCTTCAGTTTGACCACTTGCACCTGCAATTGCACGACCGCGTAGCGTGCCATGAATATGGATGCTGCCATCGGCAATCACTTCTGCGCCCGCGCTTACGTGGCTAAGAATCAGCAAATCACCGTCTTTGGCATACACTTGCTGACCAGAACGTATCGGGGTTCTCACCACCTTTATCGGGGCCATCTTCGCCGGAGCTTGAGAAGGAGATTTACTTGCTGTCATCACGGCAAAACCTGCATCTCTGGCTAGGTTTTGCATGCGTTTATCTGAACAGCCAGCCACACCAACCGGGATCATGCCCGCTTGAGATATACCATTTTTCAGTTGCACGAAATCTATATCGCCCGCGACTTTGCTAATGTTGATAACAACAGGCGCAGCTGCGAAAAAAGTGGGTGCCTGGTCTACCTTCTCTTGAAGAAAAGACACTGCATTTTCGACTTGATCATCGGATAAGTGCAAAACAGATAGCGTGAAACTGCTACCTTTTAGATCTGGGTTACTAGACATCGAAAAACTACAGGACCTCAATAGCGGATTGGTACAATTTCTTTATCAATAAAATAAAGGGCATTGCCTGAAACTAGGTTTATCATGTTATATTCCCAAACCAAGCACAGCAAGTAATCTTGTTGTCAAATGAACGTTTTGTTCCCAATATTTCCCTAACATAAACTATTGATCTCGCAAGTGAGAGTTTTGTAGTCATAAACATTTAAAAAAGGTTTGTCATGCTGTGTTCTATATATAAAAGTTCAAAGAAAGAAGGAACATACCTTTATATCCCTAAGAAGGATGATTTTTCACAAGTTCCTGACGCATTGATGCAAATGTTTGGTAAACCTAGTTTTGTAATGGTAATTAAAATGGACGGCCGTAAACTGGCTCAAGTGAACATCGATAAAGTGAGAGAATCACTGAACACCGATGGTTTCTTTTTGCAGGTTCCGCCACCACCAGTTAACGAACTTGAGCTTCATAAAGAGCGTAAAGCTCAAAAAAAAGGTCAAGACGAAGAGTGATAGCCACCTCAATTCAAGGAGGAGTGATCGTTGAGTAAATTTTCGAAAACCATATTGGCTGTGTCGGCATTACTATTGGGTAATAGCCTGACCATTGGCTCAGTTCAAGCTGAAGAGCTTAGCTTTGAGCAATATGTAGAAAAACTAAAGCAACAAGGTCGTGAAGAAGGTATTTCTGAAGCGATCATTGATGAAGCTTTTGATGGTGTGACGTTTAAGCCAAGAGCGGTAAAAGCCGACAAAAACCAACCTGAAAAGAAACTGACTCTGGATGAATACATTCCACGTGCGGTTCCTGACTGGAAAGTGAAGCAGGCGAGATCACTCTATAAGAAACACTACACAGCGTTAAAGCGTATTGGTGATGAATATGGTGTTCAACCAAGATTCATTGTCGCTCTATGGGGTGTAGAGAGTAATTTTGGTAAGTTCACGGGGAATTACAGTGTTATTGATGCTCTAACAACCATGGCTTATGAAGGTCGCAGAGAAGCCTTCTTCCGTAGCGAAGCGATGGCGGCATTGAAGATTCTTGATCAAGGCCATATTGCACCAAAAGAGATGAAAGGCTCTTGGGCTGGTGCGATGGGTCAACCTCAGTTTATGCCTAGCTCATTCTTAGCTTACGCCGCTGATGGCAGTGGTGATGGCAAGAAAGATATTTGGGGTACCGAAGAAGACGTGTTTGCTTCGGCGGCTAATTATCTCAGTCAATCGGGTTGGGATGACAAATATACTTGGGGGCGTCAGGTTCACGTTCCATCAACCGTGTCTATTGAGATGCAAGGTCGAGACGAAGACAAAGCGAAATACCTAAAAGAGTGGTCTGAACTTGGTATTAAGCGTTATGACGATCGCCCACTGCCTACACTTGATCAAGACATCAAAGCTTGGTTGATAATGCCGGACGATGAAACGGGTCGTTCGTACCTCATTTACAACAACTACAATGTGTTAATGAAGTGGAATCGTTCTTACTACTTTGCTTTGGCTGTCAGCCACCTAGCCGATAGAATTAAGTTTGATTAATTGACCTCATTTGATTACTAGACTTAATCTGATTAATAGAACTAGGTCGCTTTGAATAGCATTTAGCCTACTATAGGCAGAACAGATTAAAGGACTCTTCGGAGTCCTTTTTATTTTATATTTCAGAGATTTAAGAAGGTGGTTTTGTGCTAACAGATAGAGCCGCACAGATGGTGATATTCCATGCGTTAATCAAGCATGAAGGCTTTACCAGTGCAGCAAAAAGCTTGAATGTGTCGGTATCTCACATCAGTAAACAAATTGCTTTGCTCGAGGATTCGATAGGTATCAAGTTAGTGCAAAGAACCACACGCAGCCTTACGTTAACTGAAGCTGGAGAAGTGTTCTATCAGCATTGTGAGCAGCTGTTCAATACGGTGAAAGCGGCTCAAATGGACATGGATAGTCAGCGTGACGACATTTCTGGAATATTCCGTATAGGCTTGTCTCAGTCATTTGGCACACTGCATATTA
Organism: Vibrio sp. 10N.222.47.A9; assembly: GCF_963872585.1. Taxonomy (NCBI): domain Bacteria; kingdom Pseudomonadati; phylum Pseudomonadota; class Gammaproteobacteria; order Vibrionales; family Vibrionaceae; genus Vibrio; species Vibrio sp. 10N.222.47.A9. The sequence goes on from NZ_CAWNBB010000041.1 coordinate 85,269, forward strand.
TTCCAGCGATTGACCAACTTAGACAGCTTTACCCTCAGCTGAGAATTGAAGTGCATTTGTTCGATTACAAAGTGGACATGATTGAGGAGCGCTTGGATCTCTGGATCACTAACAATGAAGACTTGCCTGAAGGTTACATTGCGCAGCGCCTCGCCGACAGCCAGTTTGTGGTAGCCGCATCACCGGATTATCTGATTAAGGCAGGGACTCCACACGTGCCATCTGATCTGATTGACCATAACTGCCTTATCTACCGCAGCCGTGAACGTGATTACACGTCGTGGGCATTTGATAACGGCCAAGAAAATCTCAGTGTTAAAGTGGCGGGCGATTACTCGGTGGATTTGGCTGAAGCGGTACGAGACGCGGCAGTATCAGGTTGGGGCGTTGCTTACCTAGCGACTTACTTAGTCAAAGAAGAGTTTAGAACGGGCAAGCTCATCCAAGTTTTGCCGGAATGGCAAGCAAGTCAGCTGATGCCATTTTATGCCGTGTATCCGAGCCGAAAGAACATGCCGAAGAAGCTTTCAGCAGTGATTGAGTTCATCAAAGATCATATCGGATCGCCGACTTATTGGGACAAAAACCTCAAAACCTGCGTTGAACTGCACCGCTAACTGTTTCCCAATCTATAAATATAATTTCCATATGGAAAAAGTTTGTTTTTTAGTCAAAGTTAATTATTAAAATTCAATGACTTAGTGGGAGGGGCTATTAAAGAGTGATTCAACCAACATCACATTAACAACCTCAACTTGCCGCAAACGATTTCCTCTATAGAATGCGTCGCCTTTCCTACCTACAACTTTTAGGTTGACGCACATGGCTTCCCTACTTGGAATTATCACTATTTTAGTAACCGCTTGGTTACTATCTACGGACAGAAAAAATATCCCGCTAAGAACCGTCTCTTTGGCTTTCTTACTGCAAATCTCATTCGCCCTACTGGTTCTGTATGTGCCAATGGGTAAAGAAGTGCTGAATGCAGCCACTGGTGCAGTGTCTAGCTTGATCAACTACGGTCAAGAGGGGATTAACTTCCTATTTGGTGGCCTAACGAATAACGGATTTGTATTCGCTATTAACGTTCTCGGCATCATTATCTTTTTCTCTGCTTTGATTTCAGGTTTGTATCACATCGGCTTTATGCCAAAGGTGATCAACCTAATTGGCGGTGCTTTGCAAAAGTTCTTAGGTACAGGTCGTGCGGAATCACTGTCTGCAACTGCGAATATTTTTGTTGGCATGATCGAAGCGCCATTGGTGGTTAAACCTTACTTGAAGCACATGACGGATTCACAGCTGTTTGCCGTGATGGTGTGTGGTTTAGCTTCTGTTGCTGGTGGTACGTTAGTGGGTTATGCATCGCTTGGTGTTGATTTGAACTACCTGATCGCTGCAGCGTTTATGTCAGCACCTGCTGGTCTATTGATGGCCAAGATCTTGGTACCTGGCAGCGCAGATGAGGCTCAAGAAAATATTGAGTCTGACGTTGAAATTCCACGAGCAACAAACGTCGTTGAGGCAATGGCAGATGGGGCTATGTCTGGACTTCGTATTGCCGTTGCAGTGGGTGCGACACTCCTTGCCTTTATCAGTGTGATAGCAATGCTGAATGGCTTGTTAGGTATTGTTGGTGGCTGGTTTGGCGTAAATCTAAGCTTCGAACTTATCCTAGGTTATGTGTTTGCACCTGTTGCATGGTTGATCGGTGTGCCGTGGTCTGAGGCTGTGGTTGCAGGCTCGCTGATCGGTAACAAGATCGTTGTGAACGAGTTTGTGGCTTTCATCCAGTTAATGGACGTAAAAGACGCACTGAGTGAGCACTCAAAAGCGATCGTTACTTTCGCGCTATGTGGTTTTGCAAACATCTCTACGATGGCAATTCTGATTGGCGGTTTGGGCAGCTTAGTTCCAGAGCGTCGTTCTTTCATCTCACAATACGGCTTTAAAGCAATTTGTGCGGGTGTGCTTGCCAACCTAATGAGCGCAGCGATTGCGGGCGTGGTGCTTTCTCTATAAGTAATCATTGGTGACTTATAAGCACTTTCTAACTCGGCCATAACCACCCAGTTAGCTAATCGTGGCTTTGCTCTCCCTATAGTAAAGTGACTGATTAACCACAATAATATTCGCTTAGTATGATAAAGAGAGCCTATAGTGTAAGAACGTAGGCTTTCTTATTTCAGTGAATAAGTTTGTACCACAGGGTGTGGTACAAATGTTTAGGGGCACAAATGGATTTGTCGATCACTTCTTCTTTGGCGTTAATTGGACTCTTGTCCTTGGCTTGCCAGCTACTTGGTTGGCGTTTGCGTCTTCCCGCTATTCTTCCTTTGCTTATCGTTGGCCTGCTATTAGGCCCCGGTCTAAAGATCCTTAATCCTGATATCATTTTTGGTGATGTACTGTTCCCGTTGATTTCATTAGGGGTCGCCATCATTCTGTTTGAAGGTGCATTGACTCTTAATTTCAAAGAAATCAGAGGCCATGGCCGCATGGTGACTCACTTAGTGAGTTTCGGCATGTTGATTACATGGGCGTGCATCGTGGTGGGGGCTTATTATTTTGTCGATTTCAGTTGGCCATTGGCGGCGCTGTTTGCTGCATTAGTCGTGGTGACTGGCCCAACGGTGATTGTTCCCATGCTGCGCAGCATTCAACCCAAATCTTCGTTAGGCAGTATCTTGCGCTGGGAAGGGATAGTGATTGACCCGATTGGCGCTCTGTTTGCCGTTCTCGTTTACGAATACATTGTCTCTTCAGCTGATCCGACAAGCCATGTTCTGTCGGCATTGGGGCTGACTTTAGCCATTGGTTTGGGCTTAGGGATCATCGGTGGCTATTTGATTGCCAAGATGCTGCAAGGGCATTGGGTTCCGCACTATTTACGTAACGTGGCTGTTCTAACGTTGATGCTGGCGGCGTTCTCTTTTTCAAATGATCTGAGTGAGGAGTCCGGTTTATTAACCGTGACCATCATGGGTATCTGGCTCGCCAATGTGAAAGGCTTGGATCTCGAAGACATTATTGAATTTAAAGAAACCCTGACTGTGTTACTCATTTCTGCGTTGTTTATTCTGTTAGCGAGCAGGCTTGATTCTGGGACTTTCCTCTCGATAGGTTGGGGCGGTATTGGCTTATTAGCGGTCGTCATGCTGGTGGCTCGTCCTCTGAGTGTGTGGATTAGCGGGATCGGCACGGATCTTACTTCAGCAGATAAATGGTTTTTGAGCTGGATGGCACCTCGCGGGATCGTTGCTGCCGCGGTTTCTTCTCTATTTGCAATCAAGCTTCAAGAGAAGCAATTAATCGAAGGGGCAGATTTACTGGTGCCAATGGTGTTCTTGGTCATTATTGGTACGGTAGTGATTCAGAGCCTAACCGCGAGTTGGTGGGCGAGAAGGCTGGGTGTGACTCAAGAGAAGGCACAAGGGGTTATTTTCTTTGGTGCGACTCATTTTTCGCGTCAGTTTGCTAAAGTGCTGGCGACACACAACATCAACAGTGTGCTTGCTGATACCAACTGGGAGAGCATTCGCTTAGCGCGCATGGACAACTTGAATGTCTATTTCGGTAACCCAGCTTCGAGCCATGCTGAAAATAATCTGGAATTGGACGGAATAGGGCGCGCCATGATCGTCTCACCTTATCGTCAAACCAACCCATTAGTCAGTATGCATTATCAAGATGAGTTTGGTGAGAATAAGGTGTTTGAACTTGAATCATCAGAAAATAAACATGAAAGGCATCAGGTGAGCCGTGATGGCAATAGAAGCCTGTTTTCAGAAGGGGTTACCTATTCCAAACTTAACTCCTTGATGGCTCAAGGTAGCCAAATTAAGAGCACGGGTTTGACCGAAGCATTTGACCTTAATGAGTTTAACGCGCTGTATCCTAAAGCGATTCCATTGGGTGTGATTACTGGCGGTGATTTCCGTTTAGTGACGCAAGGTTCTGATTTGGAAAAACTCATATCAACGGAGTGTCAGGTCATTAGTTTATTGCCGCCTTCGGCAGAGATTGAAGGTATCGATACTCCAGATAAGTAGCGAGTGCTCTGTATTTAAAGCGAGTCGCTTTGTATCAAAAACGAATAGCTCAGTATCAAAAAAGCCGCAACGTCTTCACGCTGCGGCTTTCTAATTTTGCTCTAGCTTATTTTGCTCTAGGGCGAGGCAATTCATGCCACCGGTATTACTACCTAAGCTCTCATTGCCGACTATTTCGAGTGAAATTGCTCACAAGCGATCATTGTATTCTCGATTAGGCTCGCCACTGTCATTGGACCTACACCACCCGGTACTGGTGTGATGAAGCTTGCGCTCTCTTTAGCCACATCGTATTCAACGTCGCCAACGAGCTTGCCAGATTCCAAACGGTTGATACCAACATCGACCACAACAGCACCTTTCTTAATCCAAGCACCAGGAATGAAGTTAGGCTTACCAACGGCAACCACAACAACGTCTGCTTGACGTACGTGACCTTCAAGGTCTTTGGTGAAGCGGTGGCATGTTGTTGTCGTACAACCTGCTAGAAGCAGCTCTAGAGTCATTGGGCGACCAACAATATTTGATGCGCCTACAACAACCGCGTGCTTGCCGCGTAAATCGATGTTGTAACGGTCAAGCAGCGTGATGATGCCTTTAGGCGTACAAGAGCGTAGCTTAGGCATACGCTGAGCCAAACGGCCTACGTTGTATGGGTGGAAGCCATCAACGTCTTTTTCAGGTGTGATACGCTCAAGAACGTGAGTAGTATCGATACCAGCAGGTAAAGGCAGTTGAACTAGAATGCCATCAATCTCTGGGTCTTCGTTGAGTTGATCGACTAGCGTTAGCAATTCATGTTCGGTGGCAGTTGCTGGTAAATCAAAAGATTTCGAGACGAAACCAACTTCTTCACACGCTTTGCGTTTACTGCCAACGTAAACCTGAGATGCCGGGTCTTCACCCACTAAAACAACCGCTAGGCCCGGGGCACGTAATCCCGCTTGAGTACGAGCTTTTACACGTGCCGCTACTTCAGAGCGAACCGTTTGAGAAATTAGCTTTCCATCAATATTTTGAGCAGTCATGAATTTCCTTAGTATTGATATTCAAGTTAGTGGCTGATGTTTTGGCGCATTATTCCAGAAAATCTTTTTGATTACCATCAAGCAAACGTTTGCTTTGTTCTATTTTCCAACATTTATAATCTTATTGCCCTTTTTTTACTCACTTGGAACAGAATGTTAGATAAAGCCGTTGCTTTACTGATTCGAATTCGTATAATCCTTTCCTGTAGCGCGCCCTTAGCTCAGCTGGATAGAGCACCTCCCTTCTAAGGAGGTGGTCGAAGGTTCGAATCCTTCAGGGCGTACCACTATTTCTGCGGGCACAGTCTTTCTTATTGATTCTGAGAGGACTGTGCCATGCACACTGTTACCAAAATCCCACTTTCTACACCAACTCTAGAAACCCCCATCCCTGTCTGTATAGAGTTTTATATTCATACTAAGGCACAATACCACAAGTCTTACCTAGGCTCCTTACAGTATCGTTTAGCTCGTATTTCATCTTGGTTCTCTGCGTACTCTATTCGTGAGCTAACATTATCAACATCATCTAGAAGTTTAATTACTCAGTTTATAGATTTTCGCCTTAAGAAGGTTAAGTCCGGTACTGTGAGAAAAGACGTATCTACGCTACAAGCAATGATTAACTGGCTTCGAAAGGATATAGGTTTACAGATTCCTGATATCTTCAAGCAGATTCGAATCCCAAGTGATTATGGAGTTCGGTCATTTGTCCCTACTGAGCAGGAAGTCTATGACGTAATCAGTCATCTCCAAACAGAAGAACTCCGTGATGCTGCCTTGTTGCTTGCTGAGACTGCATGTAGACGGAATGAGATATTAAAACTTAGACAGTGCGATATATTTCTAAAAGAGAGATTTATTTACCTTCGTAATACGAAAAACGGAGAAGATAGAAAAGTTCCGTTGAGTTCAGTTGCTGTTTCGATTCTTCGTAAACGACTGATTATGATTGAGGGTAGGGCTGAAACTTATCCAGTCTTTAGTATCATGCCAGAGTACTTGAGTAAGCAGTTTCGTAAGGCCGCAGACAAAGCTGGGTTAGATGATTTTGTTTTGCATACATTGAGACATTACCGTTTGAGCAGTTTGATAGCTGCTGGGCACGATGCTGTTTTAGTCTCAAAGGTATCTGGTCATAAAGACCACCGTATGCTTAACCGTTATATTAAACTTGATGCTACAGTCCTAGCTGGATTGTTATTCGATTAATAGCTGATTTCTTGGGGAGTTGCGACGTCATTCGAACTTCTTGTATATGCATACATATCTATTAGACTTAACCGTTTGACGTGTGACTACTACGGGCTATCAGATAGACACTGAAAGGGGGAAAGTCATTTATTTGATTTCCTTTTTTCAGCGTCTCTTTTAATTGGTAGGATAAATAGTAGATTAAATGGTATGTTCCTTAGTATGTTTGTGTCTACTCAGTGAACATGGGGTGATGCCTTACTGCACAAGGGTTGTAGCGAAAAGTGGTAGGGGCTGTCGACTTGTAATTAATACCCTGTCGGATTGGATAAGAAAGCCCCCGAAGGGGCAATCTTAGAACGGTGATTCTTCTGCTAGCTCAGCTTCAAAATCATCCCACCAGCTTGAAGTAGGTACAGGCTCCTGACTTACTTCAGGTTGAATGAGAGGGGAAGATTCAACATCTACCAATATTTCTGGCTCTGGTTCACTATCCTCTGTTCTCATTTCCACAACTTCAGACTGGCTTGACTCGGCTGAATCTTCGCTTTTTTCCTGTTCTTCAGTTTGTGGTATCCCCAGCCATGTATAGAGTTTGGAGGTGTTTGCACCACTATCATTTACCTGATAGAGACTGCGAATAAAACCTAACTCTTCGAACTTTTGGAGAGCGCTGTTTACGGTTGAACGTACACAACCAGCTTCCCTAGAAAGGCGCCCTTGACTGGGAAAGCAACTATAGACACCGTCTTTCTTTGGGCTACCTAAGTAGCTTGAGAGGCACACCAACACTAATTTCTCAGTGGGTGTAATGTTGTGGAGTTGCTTTAAGTTTGCTTCGATAATTTGTTTAGTTATCGTAAATTGATTAGACAAAACGTTGTCTCCTATTTAAAGGAAACTATGGATTGCTCTAAACCTTTTCAGCATGCATCTAATTTTACCTGTATTACCCACAGCATCCATCTGTTGATAAAAGCACCGGAAATTGGTGCAGGAGCTGGTAATTCTACCTGACAGACTCTTCTCGTCTAATACTATCTCGCTATAGGTAGCTATTAACTAAATACTGCCTTGAATGTGAAGCACAGTCCTGTTGAGACAGTGCTCAAATCAACCCGATAAATAGATGTAGCTCAAAGAATGGTTCAGATGTTGTGGATTACGAGTGAAGTAGCATAGAGATGCTATATAATCCCGCAAAAATAGAAGGGGTTAGAGAATGATAAATAATGAGATTTATGAAGTACCTTCAAATCGACGTTACTGGATGGTTAGGTCTAGTGGTGGGCATTACTACAATCACTTTACTTCCAATAACTGTATTGGCATAGGGCATCTGAACGTTCTTGATTTAGCATCAAAGCCTGCTGGAGAGTTCAATAGTTCAGAAGCTGAACTTAGACTTGCTCTAAGACAGAAAGGTTTTGAAAATAAACTATTTGAGAAGTACAACAGACAGTTAAAGCAAGCAACTAAGTTCATTCATGAGATGGCTATTGGTGATTGGATTATTACTGTAGGTCAAGCTGGATATAGATATGGTGTTATTACAAGTAACCCTTACATTGAGCGTGAACCAGTTGTACTAGAGGGCGAAGCCCGAGGTTACAGAGGTGATGCTGACATGCACTTGCGTAGGGACGTTAATTGGGGTCCTGTAATTCGTAGAGAACATGTACCCTATGGATTGGCGCAAGCGCTAAGAGCTAGGCAGACTGTCACCTGTCTCGATGAGCATTGGCAAGCGTTGTGTCATTCAATTTATCCGGCGTTTGCAAGGGGTGAAGAGCTTTATCTTTCAGTGAAAATAGGCACAGATGACCCTATTAGTAGTTACTCGATTGGTACATTGTTGACTTTGTTTAGCGAAATGGAAGTTCTTGCTAAAGAAGTGGAAAATACCTTCAAAAGTACTGAGTACAACAAAGAAGCATTTAACGCTCTATTTAAAGAGTATTTGAATTCTGGCTTGTTAACTGTAACAAACAAAGCTACATATCACTCTCAAGGCGATGTTTGGTTTAAATTTTCAGCTAAACATAGGTATTGGTTTCATATACTTATGACGTCAACTGTATTACTTGGGAACGATTGGGTTGGAGTTAACGGCGTCATTCCTGATGAGATTCAGCAACAACTATGGCAGATGGCAATAGAACGACTTATTGAACATGATGCTGTAGAGCAATTGAAACAACTTGAGCTGGGTGTACCTAAATTTCAGACCAAAGAATTAGAAGTGCCTGTGGAGCGTGCTGTACCAGTTGCTAATCCAAACATGAATCAAGAAGCTTAGTTTGACATAAAACAGGGGGAAGGATAAATTAGTTAATCTAGTATAATACCTTGCTAGTTTAGTTATTTGACTGTGCCGAGCTGTATAGCTCGCACTGTGGGAGCGAAGCGACCGCACCTCCCTTCTAAGGAGGTGGTCGAAGGTTCGAATCCTTCAGGGCGTACCACTATTTAAAAAAACCCGATAACTCCCTGAGTTGTCGGGTTTTTTGCATTTCAGAACGACTTAATATTTCAATACCATTTTGTGTCTTTAGATGCCTTTGTCTTTCAGTTTTTGCTAAACGGCAACGAGCTGTGGGGTATATCTAAGGCCTAGCATACTGCATCCATCTTCCAAGTAACGATCGGTCACTACGTCGAAACCGAACTTACCATAATAGTCTTTAAGGTGAGCTTGTGCCGAAATAAAAATTGAGCAATCAGGGTAAATCTTCCGAGTGGTATCAAAACTCACTTGCATGAGCTGGTTACCTATCTGTTTACCTCGGCATTCTTTCGCTACGATCACTCGTCCGATACAAACATCGTTGGCATCTGAATCGAGTAGGGGAAGAACATCGGTTGGATACCCAAGTTTCTGAGCCATAATTCGACTGTAAGCCACTAGACGTTCGTTCTCGTAGCCCATGATGTGATAAGTCTCCGGATGGTTATCTTTGCCATCCAAATCGCTGTAGGGCGTGTTCATATCCACGATAAAAATATCAACTCTTTGCTGCAAGAAATCATAGAGCTCTTGAACAGACAGATCCGCAAACTTTTTAACTCTCCACTCAATCATTATTCTTCTCCTTATTATTGTGGGCTACAACATAGAGAGTAATTGAAGTGACTTCATTAACCTTTGTTAATTGGGCAATGTTACTGGTGAAAACGGCCACTTCAAAGCGACGCTCATTTATCCTTGTCATTCATTTCATTCGGCTTATGTAATAGAAAGTTAAAATTGTTCGTTTTTTGGGGTTTACATCATTTAGTAATAAAGCCACTATGAATTCACGAAGAATAGACAAGTAAAGCTATTAGCCAGTCGGTTTAGGAATCAAACCTTCTGAGTGATGGCTGATTTAGAGGAAGTAATGGCAGGAAACAGTATCGGACAACATTTCCGCGTGACCACGTTCGGAGAAAGTCACGGTATCGCACTAGGATGTATCGTAGATGGGTGCCCACCAGGATTAGAAATTACCGAAGCAGACCTTCAAAGAGATTTGGATCGTCGTCGCCCTGGTACTTCTCGCTATACAACGGCTCGCCGTGAAGCGGATGAAGTGAAAATCTTATCAGGTGTATTTGAAGGCCAAACTACGGGCACTTCTATTGGTCTATTGATTGAAAATACAGACCAACGCTCTAAAGACTATTCCGAAATTAAAGACAAGTTCCGCCCTGGACACGCTGACTATACCTACCATCAAAAGTACGGTGTGCGTGACTACCGTGGTGGTGGTCGTTCTTCAGCTCGTGAAACTGCAATGCGTGTAGCGGCAGGTGCGATTGCAAAGAAATACCTAAAACAAGAATTTGGTGTTGAAATCCAAGCATATCTTTCTCAAATGGGTGATATCTCAATTGATAAAGTGGATTGGAATGAGATCGAAAACAACGCGTTTTTCTGCCCAGATGCCGACAAAGTGCCTGAGTTTGACCAACTGATTCGTGACCTGCTAAAAGAAGGCAACTCGATTGGTGCGAAGATTCAAGTGGTTGCGACTAAAGTGCCTGTAGGCCTTGGTGAGCCAATCTTTGATCGTTTAGATGCTGACATTGCTCACGCTCTAATGAGCATTAATGCGGTGAAAGGTGTTGAGATTGGTGATGGCTTTGATGTCGTTAATCAACGCGGTAGTGAACACCGTGATCCATTAACACCAGAAGGCTTCAGCAGCAACCATGCTGGCGGTATCTTAGGCGGTATTTCTACTGGTCAAGATATTGTGGCAAGCATTGCGCTTAAACCAACATCAAGCATTACTGTTCCTGGTGACACGATCACTAAAGACGGTGAAGCAACGCAGCTAATCACTAAAGGTCGTCACGATCCATGTGTGGGTATCCGTGCGGTGCCTATTGCTGAAGCGATGCTGGCTATCGTGCTGCTTGACCACTTGCTACGTCACCGTGGTCAAAACTTTGGTGTGACAACAGAAACGCCAAAAATCTAGTTCTGCTTCGTTTTATTCAGAACAGATTTGAAACTGATCTGATAGAAACAAAAAAGGGTTGCTTCGTAATGAAGCAACCCTTTTTATATTCTGCATCATTGAAAATATCTAATGCACAGAGCTTTCCGGATCAAGCTGGAATGAAGGCAAGCGCCATTTGAATCGTACGGCCGCCATACGCAGCAAGTAACCAACCACAAGCGTAACAATCGTTGCGGTTACGTCGTTAATGCCAAGCTCAAGCAAACCTAGGTATAAACCTGAAGCGACAAGTGCGACAGATGCATACAGCTCTTCATGTAGAACCAATGGTGTTTGACGGCAGATAAGATCGCGCAACAGGCCACCGAACACGCCAGTTACCAAGGCAGACACCATACAGATCATTGGGTGCAGACCCATGGTCATCGCGACTTTAGTGCCAATGATACTGAACACGATAAGACCTAGAGCATCTAAACGAATGAACAAGCCTTTTAGCTTGATTACCCATTTAGCCAGTCCTGTTGTGATAACACCTGCGATACAGGTGATCGCCAGATATTGTGGGTTTTCAACCCAACCTAAAGGGTAATGGCCGAGTAAGATATCTCGTACTGTACCGCCGCCAATTGCCGTTGCACTTGCAACCAACATTACACCAAACCAATCCATTTTTTGTTTGCCAGCACTGAGAGCGCCGGTCATGGCTTCTGCCGTGATGCCAATGATATACAAAACACTTAGTAGCATTGTTGTAGCTCTATAATTTAGGTCTATAAATTGGAGTCTTATAGGCCATAGGGATATAAAAATGAAGCGCGAGTGTAGTAGTAAAAACGCTGATTGACGAATGAATATTTGTACCGTGAATAGGCATTTCAGATTAGCTAAACTAATCATTCACCTCAAAATGGTGTAATCTGGGATCAGCAATCGATTGTCATCGTAAAGTATTATGATGAACCTAATGTCATTGCCAGTGATAGGGCTTTACCGAGCGCTTAAAAAAACGCAAAATGCCCCAGTTCTTTTTATTTAAATTTGATCTTATGACGCACCAATACCCAGATATCATCGACATTTTCAATCAAACCTTTTTCGAGAGCTTTAATACCAAGCTAGAACTGGGAGCGGACGAGCCTATTTACCTGCCAGCCGATGGGGAGGTTTCTCATCACCGTATCGTATTTGCTCGCGGCTTTTACGCGTCAGCACTTCACGAGATAGCACACTGGTGTGTGGCTGGTCCTGAGCGCCGTTTATTGGAAGATTTTGGTTACTGGTATGAGCCTGATGGCCGAACTGAGTCGGTTCAAGCTGAGTTTGAAAAAGTAGAAATTCGCCCACAAGCGTATGAATGGATCATTGCGACCAGTGCAGGCTTTCCTTTTAATGTCAGCTGTGACAATCTACACGGCGATTTTGAGCCAGATCGTTTGGCCTTTATGAATAAAGTACACAGCGAAGTCATGGGTATCTTTGAAGCTGGCCTTCCGCCTCGCGTGAAAATGCTCTCTGAAGCATTACGCAGTTTCTATGATGTTGCACCTTTATGTACTAGCCAATTTATTGTGAAATAAGAGAATATTATGATTATCGAATTTGAAGAAAAACTACTTGAAGTAATTGATGCTCGCATTGAAAACGCATCAGACGATGAACTGTTTGCTGGTGGTTACTTACGTGGTCATATTTCTCTTTCAGTGGCTTCATGTGAAGAAGACGGTATTGAAGACGTAGCAGAAGTTAAATTGCGTATTGAGAAGAGCCTAGAAGACGCGCGTTCTGAATTGACGCCAGCCGATCGCACGATCGTTAATGACCTTTGGGTTGAGCTGCAAAACCAAGCTTAATTTTATTCGTCTAGCATTATTCGTCTACCGTAATTCGCTCATTACTCTTCTTCCTCATTTTTGAGCGAACCAATAATTTGAGACTCATTCGAAATTTTTGAATGAGTCCGTTCATTTCTTGTGATGGTCCCATTTCCTGACTACGTTATTCTAATCCCACTTAACGGAACTATAGAAAAGGTCACATCATGAAAGTTATCGCATTTGGCGCAAGCACAAGCTCTACCTCTATCAATAAAGCACTAGCAACTTACGCAGCAAACTTGATTGAAGGTGCTGAAGTAAAAATCCTAAACATCACCGATTACAACGTGCCTATGTTCAGTGAAGACACTGAAAAAGAGATTGGCCAAGCGGAAGGCGCTCAAGCATTTTTACGTGACCTAGCTGAAGCCGATGCATTCGTTATCTCGTTTGCAGAACACAACGGTCACTATCCTGCAGCGTACAAAAACCTATTTGACTGGGCGACACGCATTGAGCGTTCAGTATTTGGCGAGAAGCCTGCGGTTTACTTAGCGACATCTCCGGGCCCGGGTGGTGCACAGACGGTACTTGGCGCAGCAACAGGTTCAGCACCATTTTTTGGCGGTAACGTTAAAGCGTCACTTTCAGTGCCTAGCTTCTACGATAACTTTGATTTTGAGTCGGGTTCAATTAGCAACGAAGAGATTGCCGCTCAGATTAAAGACGCGATTGCTAAGCTGTAAAAGCGGAAAGTAAAGCGAATAGCTGCAAAGTAGCAAGCTGATGTAAAGTTACGAGCCGCTGAAAAGTAAGAAGCAGCGACGTAGACAAGATTAGAAAAACAAAGCCCGAGCATTGAGAGATGCTCGGGCTTTTGTTTGAGTCGTACTAATACTTATTTGAATATTTAGACCTAGTCTAGAATCGACTATTCCGCACTGGTTTGTTTTGTTGAGATCCAACCTTCTGTTAACGCTTTGCCTTTACGTAATCTTCTAATCCACATTCGACTTGGATGAATGGCTTCGAGCACACCAACCGGAAGAGGTAAAGGATCGCCACAAATTTGCGATGCTAAAACTTCAGCTAAAAGAGGGGTCGAGCTCAAACCACGCGAACCTAAACCGATAAAGCAGAACAAGTTCGGATACCTGGTAACAGGTTCGATATCGTCGATAGCATCACGTTGCGGATTAAAGTTGTGCAGATTCTGATATTGCTCTTTGATGGATTCAAAATCGCCAACATTACCGACGAATGGTAGGTGATCTCGACTCACGCTGCGGATACCTTGGCGCGCTAAGTTGCCACTGGTATCGACATCTTTTGTCCATGCTTGGTCTGGTAGTGACCCATGCAGGCGCTTGCCATTATGTTGTTGAACCTCAATATCAAATTCTTGGTCGATATTGGTTTTATCGTAATTCGCGCCAATACAGTGGTGACCATTATTTGGGTTTTGTGGCGTCAGGTAGCCATCAAAGCACAATACCGTTTTTAACTGGCTGAGATTCTCTGTAGTCGGGATATGACTCACTTGCCCTTTAACTGGTGTCAGAGGTACGGGGCGAGTTTGTTCAAATTGGGTGAACTTGTGTCCATTCGCGACAACCACTTGATCGTGCTTGGTTTGAATTTCACCTTGAGGTGTCTCAATCGTCAGCAACCATTGCTGCTCTGCTTCTAACCATTCAAGTTGCGTAACTTGGTGTTGATAGTGTGCGCTCACTTGGTTGGTCTCTTCTAACTTACCAATCAAACCTTGAGTAAGCTGAAGAGGGCTTAGCCACCCACCCAGTGGAAAGTAAACACTCTCTTTATCGACTGGTAAACCAATCTTTTCGTTGGCTTGCTCTGGCGTTAAACGCTGAATCAAATCTGTGTGGAAATTGCCTTCCAACATGCGGTTGAGTTTTTTAGTGGAGCCTTCATCCCACATCAAAATGTTCACGCCACACCAGCTGTGATCAAATTGAACAGACTGAGCCGCTTGATTAATAAATTGACGAGCAAACAGTAACCCTGGGCCAAACACGCGAGACACGTTCGATGTCGCTTCACTCAATAACGGGTAAATCGCACCTTGATTATTGCCAGAGGCATTACCCGCAGCTTGTTGGTGTTCACAATAAAGGGTGATGTTTTTACCACGACGGCTTAAGTTTTTTGCAAGTGCAGCACTGGCTACACCACCACCAATAATAGCTATGTCTTGTGAATCACTGTGTTGAGCGAGGCCATACCAAGGTTTGATATTGGTGTGAGCGTGCTTTTCGCCAAGTCGGCCTGCAATCATTTCTCGTTTAGTACCAAAGCCTTTAACTTTTTTCATCGCAAAGCCAGCTTCGATTAGACCGCGGCGAACAAAACCCGCGGCGGTGAAAGTGGCGCAGCTACAATCTTGTTTTGCCAGTTTAGCCATGCCGTTGAATAGGTTTTGATTCCACATCTCTGGGTTCTTACTTGGCGCAAAACCGTCTAAGAACCATGCATCGACCAAACCTTCATGCGGGGTCGGTACGTTTGGCATACAATCTTTAATATCACCAAACCACAAATCAAGCGTGATCGCACCATCACCGAGCACAATACGGTGACATTCAGGCAGGGCGATAGGGTAGTGTTCTTGGAGTTGTGTCGCATACTCTGTTAATTCTGGCCACGATTGGTGCGCTTTGATGAGATCCTCTTTATTGAGAGGATATTTTTCAAAACTGATGAAATGTAACTCTTTGGTCATCGCTTGTGGGTTATCTTTAATAAAAGCATCGAACCATTGCCAGACTGCGAGAAAGTTCAAACCTGTACCAAAACCGGTTTCAGCTATCACAAAACGGCGTTGTTGATGTTCAAGCCAACGCTCTGGAAGGTGGTTTTGTTTTAAAAAGACGTAGCGAGTTTCTTCTAAACCGTTAACATTAGAGAAGTAAACGTCGTCAAATTGGTCTGAAACTGGCGTGCCAGACTCATTCCATTCCAGTTCTGCATTAGTAATTGAAGTCATAAAATCTATCATTTTGTGATTTGAAGCGATATGTTGGTAGGGATTGTACGAATTTCTAGGAAAGCTGACCACTTTTGTTAGGCTTCTTAGTTATCATCTAGCTGAATTTAGAATTATAGGAATGTCACATGAAACGAGTCGTAATCACCGGTATGGGTATTGTTTCAAGTATCGGTAACAACGTCGAAGAAGTTTTAGCATCACTGAAAGAGGGTAAATCTGGTATTACCGCTTCAGAGCAGTTCAAGGAAAATGGCTTGCGCTCTCAAGTTTGGGGTAACCTAAAAATGAACCCTGCTGACCATATCGATCGCAAAAAAATGCGCTTTATGGGTGATGCAGCGGCATTCGCTTATCTTTCAATGGAGCAAGCAATTGCTGATTCTGGTTTAACTGAAGATCAAGTATCTAATGACCGCACAGGTATCGTTGCGGGTTCAGGTGGTGCTTCATCTCTAAACCAAGTTAACGCTGTAGACATCATCCGTGAAAAAGGCGTTAAGCGCGTTGGTCCATACATGGTGCCACGTACAATGGCTTCTACGGTTTCTGCTTGTCTAGCAACTCCTTTCAAAATCCGTGGTGTGAACTACTCTATGAGCTCTGCATGTGCGACATCGGCACACTGTATTGGTCACGCAATGGAGCTTATCCAACTGGGTAAACAAGACGTTGTATTCGCTGGTGGCGGTGAAGAACTGGATTGGTCTCTGACTATGATGTTCGACGCAATGGGCGCACTTTCTACTAAGTACAACGACACTCCAGAACTTGCTTCTCGTACCTACGATGCTGACCGTGACGGTTTCGTTATCTCTGGTGGCGGCGGCATGCTAGTTATCGAAGAACTTGAGCACGCTGTTGCTCGTGGCGCAAAAATTTACGGCGAGATCGTGGGTTACGGCGCAACTTCAGATGGCTACGACATGGTTGCTCCTTCTGGTGAAGGCGCGGTTCGTTGTATGAAGATGGCAATGCAAAACGTTGATGGCGTTGACTACGTGAACACTCACGGTACTTCAACTCCTGTTGGTGACGTTAAAGAACTTGGCGCAATCCAAGAAGTCTTTGGCGGTAACAGCCCAGCAATCTCAGCAACTAAAGCGATGACAGGTCACGCTCTAGGTGCGGCTGGTGTACACGAAGCAATTTACTCAACACTAATGCTTGATAACGGTTTTATCGCACCAAGCATTAACGTTGCAAACCTAGACGAAGCAGGCGCAGGCCTAGACATCGTAACGGAAGCTCGTGAACAAGAGCTAACAACGGTTATGTCTAACAGCTTTGGTTTCGGCGGTACGAACGCAACGCTAGTAATCAAAAAATACCAAGGCTAATTGAAGCTAAGGTTAAATTAATAAAGGTTAATCGTTAATGGGTGACGTGAGTGCAGACTCAACACGCATAGGTTGCCCACTAACCATGACCAACAGAACAAAGCTTTTTAAATGTAGGTTTTATACGTGTTTTTTTGAACATGACTTTTTAAATCTGGGTTTAGAAATTAAAAGGTTTCCAGAGCTTGACCAGTAGTGACTTTGGTTAGTACTGGTTGAACAGACGCAAGACTCTGTCTCCTGGAGAGCGAGATAGGATCCTTTTGTTCTGGATGTTTGCCCGATTGTTTATTCAATCGGGCATTTTTCGTTTCTGGGCTACACAATCTTCAGTGTTGATTCGGTTTTGGGATATGGTGTGATAAATGCCAACGTAGCCCTTTATATATAATGTATTCCATTTGCTACTCGACACCGAGTGTGGAATTTTGCACAATCATTTCAATTCACATTTAAGGTCGACAGACCCCAACTAAAGTACTCGCCAAATGAAAATCTTAATCGACGAAAATATGCCTTATGCTGAAGCGCTATTTAGCCAGCTAGGGGAAGTGACAATGAAGTCTGGTCGCACATTAACTGCTGACGATCTAGTTGACGTAGACGCATTGATGATTCGCTCTGTCACCAAGGTGAATGAGTCATTGATTAGCAAAGCCAATAAGCTGAAGTTTGTCGGCACTGCGACGGCAGGTATGGACCATGTCGACCAAGCATTGATGAAAGAGCGTGGCATTTTCTTTACTGCGGCGCCTGGCTGTAACAAGGTGGGTGTCGCTGAGTATGCCTTCAGCGCAATGATGGTACTTGCGCAGCAACAAGGCTTCTCTGTATTCGACAAAACGGTCGGTATTATCGGTTGCGGTCAGGTAGGTAGCTACTTAGCGAAGTGCCTTGAAGGCATTGGTATCAAAGTTCTGCTGAACGATCCTCTAAAACAACAAGAGAGTGATACTCGTGAGTTTACTGAATTAGAGACACTGCTTGAGCAATCGGACGTGATCACTCTACATACACCAATTACTAAAACGGGTGAGTTCCCAACGCATCACTTGATCAATGAGCAAGTGCTGAACAACTTACGTGCTGATCAAATTTTGATTAATGCAGCTCGTGGCCCAGTTGTTGATAACCAAGCGTTAAAAGCTCGCTTGCAAAAAGCCGATGGTTTTACTGCCGTTCTTGATGTGTTTGAGTTTGAACCTGAAGTCGATTTTGAGTTACTTCCACTGCTTGCTTTTGCAACTCCTCACGTAGCGGGCTACGGTTTAGAGGGTAAAGCACGTGGTACCACGATGATCTTCAACAGTTATTGTGAGTTTTTAGGTACTGAACAGCGTGCTTATGCAAGCGATCTTCTGCCAACAGCGCCAGTGCCTCAAATGAAATTAGATAGAGCTTGGGATGAAGCAACACTGCACAATTTGACTCAGTTGATCTATGATGTGCGCAAAGACGACGCCTTATTCCGTCGCAATATCTCTACGCCGGGTTCTTTTGACAAGATGCGTAAAGAATATTGGGACCGCAGAGAGTACAGTGCAGTCGAGTTAACGGGCGACGAATCTTGTAATTTAACGCCGTTATCTAAACTCGGTTTTATGGTAAAGCCAACTTTATAAAAGAGAGAAACAATGAGCCAAGAATTTAATATTGCTATTTTAGGTGCGACTGGTGCGGTTGGTGAAACCATTCTTGAAGTACTTAAAGAGCGTAAATTCCCTGTCGGTGAAATGCACTTACTAGCAAGTGAACGTAGTGAAGGCAAAACTTCCCGTTTTAACGGCAAAACAATACAAGTACAAAACGTAGAAGACTTCGATTGGTCTCAAGTACATATTGCGTTTTTCTCTGCAGGTAGCGAGCTTTCAGAACGTTGGGCTCCAATCGCCGCTGACGAAGGTGTGGTTGTTATCGATAACACATCACGTTTCCGTTATGAATACGATGTTCCTCTGGTTGTGCCAGAAGTGAACCCTGAAGCGATTGCTGAGTTCCGTAACCGCAACATCATCGCGAACCCTAACTGTTCTACTATTCAGATGGTAGTAGCACTTAAACCTATTCACGATGAAGTAGGTCTTGAGCGTATTAACGTTTCTACTTACCAATCTGTGTCTGGTGCAGGTAAGCCGGGTATCGATGAGCTAGCAGGCCAAACCGCTAAGCTTCTTAACGGCATGCCAGCTGACAAGTCAGCATTCTCACAGCAGATCGCGTTCAACTGTATTCCTCAGATTGATGAATTTACAGAGAACGGCTACACACGTGAAGAAATGAAGATGGTTTGGGAAACTCAGAAAATCTTTGCTGATTCGTCAATCACGGTGAACCCGACTTGTGTTCGTGTTCCTGTGTTCTACGGTCACGCTGAATCCCTACACGTTGAAACTCGCGCGCCAATCGGTGCAGAGCAAGTTATTCAACTTCTAGAGAACACGGAAGGCGTTGAAGTATTCCAAGCTTTAGACTTCCCAACTCAAGTTCGTGATGCGGGTGGTAAGGACCACGTAATGGTTGGTCGTATTCGAAGCGACATCAGCCATCACAGCGGCGTGAACATGTGGGTAGTAGCTGATAACGTACGTAAAGGCGCAGCAACGAACGCAGTTCAAATCGCTGAAGTTCTGATTCGCGATTACTTCTAAGCTTCATTGCTTTGATTATCAAGCCTCACTCTTTAGTGGGGCTTTTTTAATCGATTGAAAATATTGTTAGTCAAATTGTGTGAAATTGCTGCGAATATTGTTGCTGCAACACATTTTTTGTTTTCATCTCTATAGTTTTACGTCATTTATCCGATATATTTAATAGATCATCACTTTTCCGAATTTAAGCACCTAGCTGAGCCTTTTATGTTTCAATTTTTCAAGCCGTGGTTAATGCCTTTTGCCTTTATCATTGCGACTCAGATTTCCGTTGTTCGTGCAGATTCCATTCGAGTTGTAGGGCCTAATGGCCAGATACAATCAGCGCCTACGTTTTCAGAACCTCTTCAAAGAGCGCAATTGAATAGCGCTGAGCCTTCACGTTTCTATGGTCCAACTCGTGGCTCAGAAACGCTATGGTCTATTGCTTCAAGGTTACGCCCTGATAACTCCGTTTCAGTCCAACAAACATTGTTGGCGATTTATCGCTTAAACCCACAAGCGTTTGAAAATCAGAATATCCATAGCCTGCTGCCTGCCAGTAATTTACGTGTGCCTTCTTTAGAGCAAGCACGTGCAAGTTCGACGCAGCAAGCTATCAACATCATGAACTCGCACCTTGCTAAGCTTGATGCTCCTGCGACAAAGCCTACCGCTTCAAAACCTAAAGTAGCGCAAGCGTCAAGTCGACCAGATGTAGCACCTAAAAATGCACAATCCAAAGCTAAGGTTAGCGAACCTAAAGTTGTCGATAAATCGATAATTGGTAATCAAGAGATAGTGAATAACAAGCCGCTAACCGGTGCCAAGGAAATGAACCACCTTGAGAAGCAGTTAGAGCTTTCAGAAACTGAGTTACTGTCACTCGAAGAAAAAAACCATCAACTTCGTTTGATGCTGTCGAATGTTCAATTGGAAGTGGATGAGCTAAAAACAGAGCTCAGTGATGAAGACCGCATTCGTAGCGAAGTGGAAAAGCTGCTTGATGAAGAGCGTAGAAAGAACGCCGAAATTGAAAAAATGGCACCAAGTGCCATGGATGAACTGTTATCTAATGGTTGGTTAGTTGCGGCTCTTGCGATTATTCCGGGTCTTCTATTTGGTTTGATCATCGTGATGCTGATAGGTCGTCGTTCTAAAAATGAAGAACAACAGCAAAACACTCAAGAACAACCGATTCAGCCTGAACCAAGCAGCGTCGCGCCTATTACATTGGGCGACGAGATGGACGACCTTAACGAGCTGTCTTTAGACGATGACTTGTTTGGCACTGAAGATGACGCCAATAAGTTGTTTGACGACCAAGCTCTTGCTGAAGAAGATGATGTATTTGCAGGATTGGATGAATCTGATCTCGATTTCAATCTCGACGGTGAAGATGATGACCCATTTGCGAGCATTGGCGAAAATGGTGATTTAGACACTAACTTTGATGATCTAGACTTGGACAGCAGCAACGGCATCAGTGTTAATGGTGAAGAGAAAGCGCTTGGTCTTGAAGAGATGGAGCGCGCGCTCGATAAAAGCGCAGAAAGCGCACTTGATACCGATGAAGTCGATTTTGACCTCTCAGATGATAACGCAATGTCTGCTGATGACATTGAAGCACTGCTATCTAAAGAATCCGAGACTGAAGATTTAGGCTCTAACGAATTAGACCAGTCACTATTAGATGACCTGTTTTCTCTTGATGACGAAGATGATGATAGCTTCGACATCGATGCTTTGATTTCGGAAGAGCAAAATGATTCTACTTCTAGTGCCGACACATCAATAACCGATGATTTTGATATCGATGCGCTTATCTCAGAACAACAAAGCGATGCTACGCCTTCGGACATAAGCAATGACGACTTTGATATTGATGCTCTGATCTCTGAACAACAGACCACTCAATCTGCAGCTCCTAGTGTAGAGGATGATATTGATGACATCTTTGCTCAGGTTGCCGCTCAGAACGAGCAAGCGAATGATCCTTTCAACCTCGATAGCGACGATGAGATAGCGACGAACCTAAACAATGGTTTGGCGTCTGATGATGATATCGAAAACATCCTGTCTCAGTTTGATAAGCCAATCGTTGATGAAGAGACTCAAGACAGCGTTGATCTACTTGATGAGCAGTTGGAAGGGGATGACGTTGACCTAAGCAACTCGACCGAACTCCTTGATGAAATGCTGGGCGATGAATCGGATGATGAGCCTGAAAGTGAGCCTTTAGGTTTTGATGCCTTATCCGAACTTGAAGAGCTTTCTGGTTTATCGACTGATGATGAGCTAAATATTGCAGAAGACAGCACGGAAACTCTGGATGAATTAATCGGAGATTCTGATGATGATTTCGAACTCGATGCAGAGAGCACCGACTTACTGGATGATTTCCTTGATAGTGAACTATCGGATGATGCGCTTTCAGCGGACCAAGCCGATTCACCAAAATCAGAATCTTTAGACCCGTTTGATGATTTACTGACAAGTGGTATTGAAGACGAGCTTGAATCAGAAGAGCAGACGTTTGATAAAGAGCTAGATGCTGCCTTTGGTTCTGACAAAGCCAGCGACGACCTTATCAAGGATTCAGATGTTGAACATACTCAATTAACGTCAGAGCCTTCTGAAGCCGAGCCTGAGCAAATAACGGACATTAGTGAAACTCCACAACCTGAACTTGTTGGTGATGCTTCATTAGATTCAGAACTGATTCAAGACGGTGCTGATGTTAAGCCAGAAAATGATGAAGCCTTTAATCGTGATGACTTTATCGATGACTTGTTTGGTGTAGCGCCTGCAACGGATGCGTTGCTTGATGACGCACTAGAAACAACAGATGAAGCATTGATTGATGAGTTGATGACTTCTGATGACAGCGATTCGTTGCAAGCTACTGAAGAGCCGGATGAAGCATCAATCGAAAGTGCTTTGGAACCAGAACAAACGTCTCTTTCTGATAGTCATGAACTATTACCAGAAGAAGCGGTGTCGTCTGTTCAAGATGATGAACTGGATGTTGACTCGTTGCTCTCTGAGAATTCTGACTTTGACAAACCAGTTTTTGAAGAGCCGACTCAAGAAGACACTGAGCAACAAGCATCAGATTCGGAAGAAGCCGACGTACAAGATCAGCGTGAAGACATCGCTGCGAGTACTGAAGATCAAGCTTCGCCGTCGTCTTTAAATGATATCTCTGAAGACGATGAAGAAACGGTAGAAGATTGGTTAGCCGAAGCCATTGATGATGTTGAATCTCCTGCGAATATAGACTCTGATTTTGACTTTGAACCGAAAATTCAAGGTAGCGATGAACTTGAAAATATCGTTGAATCCTTGCCAGAGGCAGAGCCAGAGCCAGAGCCAGTCCGTGCTGCACATATGCCAGAAATCATTCCAAATGAGTTCGGTGTACCAGAAGACAGTGATTGGCTGATTGGAGACGATACAGCTAAAGAAGATGCGTTGGAAGAAGTGGACGCTGAAGCTGATGTTGAAGTAATACCAGACCCAGTTACTCCTGCTGTTGAACCTCAACTAGACGCTGAGCCTCAAGCAGAAACGGTACCGCAAGTTGACGCTACGGAACAAGCTGAAGTTCCAGGACAAGACAGCGAAGAAGAGTTCTCGTTTGATGACTTCGAGCTTCCAGAGTTTAATGAAGAAGACGCGTTGGCAGAAGCCGATGCTGATGTTGAAGTAATACCAGAACCAGTTGCTCCTACTGTTGATTCTCAACTAGACGCTGAGCCTCAAGCAGAAACGGTACCGCAAGTTGACGCTACTGAACAAGCTGAAGTTCCAGGACAAGACAGCGAAGAAGAGTTCTCGTTTGATGACTTCGAACTTCCTGAGTTTAATGAAGAAGACGCATTGGCAGAAGCCGATGTTGAAGCTGATGTTGAAGTAATACCGGAACCAATTGCTCCTGCTGTTGAACCTCAACTAGACGTTGAACCTCAATCAGTATTAGAACCACAATTAACATCTGAGCCACAAGCAGACGTTGCGCCTCAAGCAGAATCGGCACCGCAAGCTGAAGCTACGGAACAAGCTGAAGTTCTAGGACAAGAAGGCGAAGACGAGTTCTCGTTTGATGACTTCGAACTGCCAGAGTTTGGTGAAGAAGATGCATTGGCGGAAGCCGTTAGTGAGCCTGATGAAGCTCAGTTAGAGCAAGATCTCGCTCCTGAGGCAGACAAGTTTGAGTTCGATGATCTTGACCTTCCTGAATATGACGAAGAAAGCGCAAAAGCAGACTCTGTTTTAGATGATATTGAGCAAAGCAGTGCAGAGCCAGTAGCGGAAGAAGAAGGCGTCGAGTTCGATGAGCTTGATTTGCCTGAATACGGTGAAGACGAAGCCATCTCAGATGCATTTGCAGAGAAGCCGACACCACTGACTTCTTTTAGTCCTCAAGGTGAAGAGCAAGATGCGTTGCATGATTTGTTCTCAAACCCGCAAAGCTTTAGTCACGCTGACGATTTCTCGGATACAGAGGGTTTCTCGGACGAAGCAGGGTTCTCAGATGCAGAAGAACCTGAATTGGCAGCGTTCGCACAACCAGATGATTCACCGAGTTCATCTTCAGGATTAAATTCAACGCCTTTAGAATCAAACTCAGCACCTAAAGCGGTTCAAGACGAACCACTAGAAGGCTTTGACGATTTTGATGAAACAGCATTGGCTGAGTTGCTTTCAGAAGATGTACAAGACTCAGTCGACAATATGTTTGAGAAGCCATTAGATGCAACGTCGATTGACAGTGCAGGGCTCGATATCGATGCGATGCTTGAAGTTGGCGGTGAAGATTGGAAAGGCTTTAACTTAGCTCCAGAGCATCAATCAAGCATGCACAATGGTGTTCCTGACGATCAACAAGAGATTTGGGCATCGGCTGAAAAACAAGCTGAACCTAAAATTAAAGAAGAGAATTGGGGTCAACAAGATAATCTAACAGAGTCAGGTAACAGTCGTGATAAGCAATACATGACGATTGACGAACTGATGGCTCAAGTAGAGCAAGAAGGCGAAGAAGCCATTAATCCAGATGATGAAGAGTTGAAGTTGGATGTTGGTCTCAATGAATTCCCTGATGTTATCGGTGATATTGGCAACTATGATGTCGACAATAATGCAGAAGCTGCTGGTAAGCTCGATTTGGCTAAAATCTATATCGAGATGAGTGATTCGCAAGGTGCAATTAAACTTCTAGAAGAGGCGATAGTTGACGGGAGCGATGATATTCGTCGAGAGGCAAAGAATCTTATCGATACCTTAAACGGTCGATAAATTTAAAAAAATCATAAAGGGTAGCGTTGGCTACCCTTTATTTTTAGATGAGCCCAAGCGCCTTTGTTTTATTTGGCTTCTTAAAACCACCGTCTAGGGCGGTAGTGGTTGTTTATTGCAGTTTTAGCCCCATCCTATTTGGGCTAGCACTCATTTCCGTATATACTTCTTGCCCATTTTCAAAGAGAACAAGAACATGAAAATTGCTTTAGGTATTGAATATAACGGTACCCACTACTTTGGTTGGCAGCGCCAACGAGACGTGAAAAGTGTCCAAGAAGAATTGGAAAAGGCTCTTTCAGTTGTCGCGAATCATCCTGTAGAGGTTATGTGCGCAGGTCGTACAGATGCCGGTGTTCACGGTACGGGACAAGTCGTTCACTTTGAAACTAATGTTGATCGTAAAATGGTTGCTTGGACAATGGGCGCGAATGCCAACATGCCAAAAGATATTGCGGTTCGTTGGGCGACAGAAGTGAATGAGGATTTCCACGCTCGTTTTTCTGCAACTGCACGCCGTTATCGCTACATTATCTTTAATCATGCACTACGTCCTGGCATTCTGAATTCAGGCGTGAGCCATTACCATGGTCACCTTGATGAAAAAAAGATGCATGAAGCGGGTCAGTACTTGTTAGGCGAGAACGACTTCACTTCATTCAGAGCGACACATTGTCAATCTCGTAGTCCATGGAGAAACATGATTCACTTAAACGTGACTCGTCATGGGCACTACATAGTGATCGATATTAAAGCGAATGCGTTTGTTCACCACATGGTGAGGAATATTACGGGTAGCCTAATTGCAGTAGGTAAAGGTGAGCAAAAACCAGAGTGGATCCAGTGGCTTTTAGAGGCTAAAGATCGAAAAGTGGCTGGCGCAACCGCCAAAGCGGAAGGCTTGTATCTGGTAGATGTTGATTATCCTGAACATTTTGAGTTACCACGAGAGCCAATTGGACCTCTGTTTTTACCGGATAATTTGAACTAAATGTGAGACTTAGGTTCAAAAAATATTACGGTTTCGTGCGTAAAATAGTGCCAGAAAATAGGTACAACCAGTTTTTTATCTACAGTCGCTGTTTTATGTGCTTTAATTCCCACGCATAATTCCCAAATTTATTTCTTTCGCAATCAAGCGTAAGAATCGAAAAAAAAAGGTCTTCCATGAGTTGGCTTGAAAAGATTTTAGAAAAAAGCAACATCGTAACATCTCGTAAAGCGTCTATCCCTGAGGGTGTTTGGACTAAATGTACTTCTTGTGAGCAGGTTCTTTACCATGCTGAACTAGAGCGTAACCTAGAAGTGTGTCCAAAATGTGACCATCACATGCGCATGAAGGCACGTCGCCGTCTGGATACATTCCTAGACAAAGGTGAGCGCGTTGAACTAGGTGCTGATCTTGAGCCACAAGACAAACTGAAGTTTAAAGACTCTAAGCGTTACAAAGAGCGTATCTCTACTGCTCAAAAGAACAGTGGTGAAACTGACGCGCTGATCGCAATGAAAGGTGAACTACTAGGTTTACCAATCGTAGCGTGTGCTTTTGAATTCTCATTTATGGGTGGTTCAATGGGCTCTGTTGTTGGTGCTCGTTTTGTGAAAGCGGTAGATGCGGCTATTGAGAACAACTGTGGTTTAGTTTGTTTCTCTGCAAGTGGTGGTGCTCGTATGCAAGAGGCATTGATGTCTCTAATGCAAATGGCAAAAACCAGTGCTGCTCTAGAGCGTTTATCTGCGAAAGGCCTACCGTTTGTTTCAGTAATGACTGATCCAACAATGGGTGGTGTTTCTGCGAGTTTGGCAATGCTTGGCGATATCAACATCGGTGAGCCAAAAGCGCTTATCGGTTTTGCTGGACGTCGTGTAATCGAACAAACTGTACGTGAAGACCTTCCTGAAGGTTTCCAACGCAGTGAGTTCCTACTAGATCACGGCGCTATCGACATGATCGTTGACCGTCGTGAGATGCGTCAGCGAGTTGCAAGCCTTGTTGCTAAAATGACCAACCAGCCTTCACCATTAGTAGTTTCTGTGAACGATTCACCGAATGAAGCTACTTATGAAGTACCAGAAGCGCCAGAAAAAGGGTAAAGTACCTTCTAACAAACCTACTTAATCATGGTTATGAGTTAGATGAGTCAACAACCTATTCCTCAAGCCACATCCTCTTTGGAGATGTGGCTTGATTATTTATCAAACATCCACACAAGCGCTATTGATCTTGGATTAGACCGAGTTCAGGCCGTCGCCTCTAAGGCAAACCTCACCAAACCTGCTCAACACGTTATTACTGTTGCCGGAACTAATGGCAAAGGCTCAACGTGTGCACTAATGGAAGCTATTCTGTTGGATGCTGGTTACTCAGTTGGTGTCTACAGTTCTCCTCACTTAATTCGCTATAACGAACGTGTTCGTATTAACGGCCAAGATCTATCCGATGAAAAGATGGTTCAGTCTTTCAGTTTCATTGAGAAAGAGCGCGGTGAGATCAGCCTTAGCTTTTTCGAATATGGGACTTTAGCGGCGTTACGTGCTTTTCAAACTGAAGCGGTTGATGTTGTGTTATTAGAAGTGGGTCTAGGTGGACGCCTAGATGCGACGAATATCGTTGAGCATGATGTTTCTGTGATTACCAGTTTGGCTGTCGACCATGTTGATTGGCTAGGTGATGACATCAATGTGATTGGTTTTGAGAAAGCCGGTATTTATCGTAGCGGTAAGCCGGCTATTTGTGGTCAACCTAAACCACCAGCTACGGTTGCTGCTCACGCTGATGACATTAAGGCTGAGTTCTATCAGGTGGGCATTCAATACACCTATGATGTAGACGGCGATACTTGGAACTGGCGTAGTGGGGCATTCCAACTAGAATCACTGCCTATTCCAAGCCTGCCGCTACCTAACGCAGCAACAGCATTGATGGCATTAGGTACTTCAGAACTTAGCATTAGCGATGTGAACGTCGTTAATGGCATGAAGAACGCACAGCTTCCTGGGCGTATGCAGCAAATTAGCGAACAACCCGTGATTGTGCTTGATGTTGCGCACAATCCGCATTCGGCTGAATACTTTGCGCAGCAAGTAACGAAGAAGTATGCAGGCAAAAATTTACACGTTGTAGTCGCCATGCTTCATGACAAAGATATCCCTGCGACATTGGAAGTATTAGCACCAATCACAACACATTGGTACCCAGCTTCGCTGAACGGCCCACGAGCCGCAACAGCGGCTGAATTGTGTCAAAGCCTACCTCAAGGCGTAGAGCAGCATTCAAACCCTGTAGCAGCGTTTGAAGCGGCTTTAGCTTCTGTTAAAGATGACGATGTTGTACTGGTGGTCGGTTCTTTCCATACTGTGGGTGAAGTATTGGAGCATTGGCAGAAAAAAGGAAACTAAATGGCAAGTAAATTCCAAAGCCGATTAGTCGGTACCATCATTTTAGTGGCCATTGGTGTGATTGTATTGCCCGATGTGCTGGATGGTAAGAAGCTCCACTATAAAGAAGAGTTTGCAAGCATTCCGATTAAGCCAGAGCTTGATAGTAATGTAGAAGTTTTTGAAGTACTCGACCCTGTTGAAGATCAGATTGCACTGCCGGATTCTCCGGTTGAGCGAGTGGTTGAAAGTGGTGTTGATAATTCAGATAAGCAAACTGCGTCGGCTTCCAGTAACAAAGAAGCGGATAAAGTGGCAGTGGTGGTTAAGCCAGTACCGGAAAAAAATGAATACCAAGACAGTGCTTGGATTATTCAATTGATGGCTTTGAAGAATGCTGACAACGCAAAAAACGTTGTTAAGGATTTACAAAAGCGTGGTTACCAGGCTCACACCAAGCAAGAAAAAACGTTTACGCGAGTAATTATTGGCCCGGATGTCTCTAAATCCAAACTTGAGCGACAAATTAAGGAATTAGAAAAAATTACGGGTTCAAAAGGCCAGTTGCTCAAATTTAAACCGTTAAATCCATAAGAAAACGTTTGCGTCAGCATTTTTTCTGTTAAAATGCGCGCCAACTTAAGATGAAGAATTCATGAATTGGTTAGATTTTGTCATTTTAGGCGTGATCGGCTTCTCTGCCGTGATCAGTTTAGTTCGCGGTTTCGCTAAAGAAGCGTTATCACTTGTTATTTGGTTTGGAGCATTTTTTATTGCTAGCCAGTACTACGCTAAATTAGCCATGTACTTCACCAATATCGAAGATGAGATGTTTCGAAACGGAACTGCGATAGCAGCATTATTTGTTGCAACGTTAGTTGTCGGTGCCTTAGTTAACTATGTCATCGGTCAGCTAGTTCAGAAAACAGGCCTGTCGGGTACAGACAGAATCCTCGGTGTCGTCTTTGGTGGCTTACGTGGTGTTCTGATTGTCTCAGCAGTGTTGTTTTTCATGGATGCGTTTACTGCATTCCCAAGTTCTGAGTGGTGGGAGAATTCGCAGTTGGTTCCGGAGTTTAGCCGAATCATTGCGCCGTTCTTTGAGCATTTACAAGCAACATCTAGTTTCTTATCTGGCGCGCTTTAGCGCCAGTTAATGTCGAAAATCGAGGATTAGGACATGTGTGGTATTGTTGGAATCGTGGGTTCAACACCTGTAAACCAGTCTATTTATGACGCTTTAACGGTATTGCAGCATCGTGGCCAAGATGCCGCTGGTATTTGTACCATAGAAAGCAATCGTTTCCGTCTGCGTAAGGCGAACGGTTTAGTTAAAGATGTTTTTGAAGCAAAACACATGCAACGCCTCCAAGGTAACGTTGGTATTGGTCATGTTCGTTATCCTACAGCGGGAAGCTCGAGTGCTTCTGAAGCGCAGCCTTTCTACGTAAACTCTCCTTTTGGTATCACGTTGGCGCACAACGGCAACCTAACGAATGCAAGTGAAGTTCGTGAGAAGTTGTTCGAAAAAGACCGTCGTCATGTCAACACAACCTCTGATTCTGAAGTTCTACTGAACGTATTGGCTCATGAAATCGATACTGTTAAAGGTAATGTGACTTCAGAAGATGTGTTCCGCGCCGTTGCAAACGTGCACCGTACTATTCGTGGTGCTTACGCAGTGACAGCGATGATCATCGGCCACGGTATGATCGCATTCCGTGACCCACATGGTATTCGTCCACTGTGTCTTGGTAAGCGTGAAATTAACGGTAAAACTGAGTACATGGTTGCGTCTGAATCGGTAGCGTTAGACGCTGTTGGTTTTGATTTTATGCGCGATGTTGCCCCTGGTGAAGCTATTTACGCAACATTCAATGGTGAGCTTTTCACTAAACAATGCGCAGATAACCCACAATTAAACCCATGTATTTTCGAGTTTGTTTATTTTGCTCGTCCTGATTCATTCATCGATAAAATTTCGGTTTACAGCGCACGCGTTGAGATGGGTGAGATGTTAGGCAAGCGTATTAAAGAAGAGTACGCAGACCTAGACATTGACGTGGTAATTCCAATCCCTGAAACATCGAATGATATTGCGCTACGAATTGCTCAAGCGATCAATAAGCCATATCGTCAAGGTTTCGTGAAAAACCGCTATGTTGGCCGCACGTTTATCATGCCTGGTCAGCAACAGCGTAAGAAGTCGGTTCGCCGCAAGCTCAACGCGATTCGTTCTGAGTTTAAAGGTAAGAACGTTCTATTGGTTGATGATTCTATTGTTCGTGGCACGACATCAGAGCAGATCATTGAGATGGCTCGTGATTCTGGCGCAAGCAAAGTCTTCATGGTTTCTGCTGCTCCTGAGGTTCGTTTCCCGAACGTTTACGGCATAGATATGCCGAGCGCGACTGAGCTCATTGCTCATGGCCGTGATAACGAAACGATTTGTAAGCAGATTGGTGCCGATGCTTTGATTTTCCAAACGCTACCAGATTTAATCTCGGCGGTAGGTATGGGTAATCAAGACATCTCTCGTTTTGATACATCCGTATTCAACGGCGAGTATGTAACGGGCGATATCGACCAAGCGTACCTAGATTTCCTAGACTCTTTACGTAATGACGATTCAAAGGTTGAGCGTGAGATCCAACAAGATCTCGCGAACCTAGAGTTACATAACGAAGGCGCTTAGCGTACTCATAAAAAATGAGTAATAAAAAACCAGAGCATCGGCTCTGGTTTTTTTGTTTGCGGGGGAAGGGGATTGAATCTTAGTGAATGTGGTATGCGATCACAAAATCGATAAACAATCTAACCTTCTCTGGCAGGTGGTCTTTGTGGTTATAAAGCATGTAAATATCACGAGGGTTAGCACTCCAGTCTTCTAAGACTTGCACTAAGCTGCCATCTTCAATGTATTCACGGATCATCACGTCAGGCATTAGGGTGATACCTAGGCCTTCTGAACAGGCTTGTCTTACGACATTAAGCGCATTCGCATTGAAACGACCTTTCTCGCTATTCACCACCGTCTCTTCATTCGAATTACTCAGCTGCCACTTAATCAGCGGATAGCCTTTAAGTAGCGAATGATTCGCGAGCTCTTCTGCATGACTTGGTGCCGGGTTCTTCGCTAAGTAGTCAGGACTCGCGATAAGAATATCCTTCACTTCACTGATCTTTCTTGCGATTAAGCTTGAATCACGCTGCGGGCCGACTCTGAAAATGACATCCCACTCGGTTGGATCAAGCTGATCAGCTTGGTTGTTCATCATCAGCTCAATATTGATATCAGGGTATTGAGTCATGAATTCACTGAACATCGGCATCATCATGCGCTTGGTCAGGTTTGAGGGCGCGGTAATGCGAATCTTCCCTGAAGCACCCTTACACACGTCAGTGAGTTCTTCTGCAGTAGAAGATAGACGTTGTAGTAACGGTGAGCATTCATTGAAAAAACGTTCGCCAGCCTCTGTTAAAGAGAGTTTACGCGCGTGTCTATTGAGAAGCCTTAGGTTCAAAGAGTCTTCTAAGGCTTGGATGCGTCGTGTAATGGTCGCAACCGGAATCATAGTCTTGCGCGATGTTGCGGTGTAGCTCCCATTTTCAACGACAAGTCGAAAGAGGTTTAAATCATCTAATTTCATAAATCCAGACACATTTGTTTACAATCTCATCTAATTTATACGTAATATTGAGATCAATGTTTGCGTTACGTCAACTCGTTGCACTATTTACCAGTATTCCAACCCTTGTCACGAATTACCAGTAAAGAGTGAACATTTGTGTATTTAGTATTTTATTACTAAGTTTTATATTAGTTCTTAGAACAGATAACAATAATAATTCGACTTAGTTTTGTGAGGTTAGAGATTATGTACAAAACTCACAGTCAGCCAGTTATGACCTCGGCTCAGGAAGTTCTCAATCAAAAATGCGTTATGTTGGTTGATGATGATCCTATTTTTCGCCGGATAACCAGCGCGTACTTAGACAAGATTGGTTATAAAGTGGTTGAGGCTGAAAATGGGCTGGACGCTCTGCAAAAACTTAGAGACTCAGCGCCAGATTTAATTGTGTGTGACTTATCAATGCCGATACTGGATGGGATTGAGCTTGTAGAGGAGCTCAGTTTAGAGTATCCGTCACTGCCTATGATCGTCGTGTCTGGCACCGATGATATGTCTGATGTGGCGAAAGCATTACGATTTGGTATCAAAGACTTTTTAGCGAAACCTCTAGAGGACCACGGTCATTTAGGAAGTGCGATTGCGAATACGTTGACAGATTCGTTCGATAACATTTCAGACCAACGAGATTTTTCAAGCCAATGGTTCTGCGTTGATGACGGTGGCGAGATCCCTGAAGACCAAGAACTGCATTGGCATCTAAACTACCTGCAAGATAACCCGAGTGCTGCAAGAGACTTATTGCACGCGCTGCTCCCAGAGAAAGACACACGACAAGGCTCATGGCGTTGCAGCTACCGTTTACTGCAATCAACAGAAATGATGCCGCTTGTGTTTGATTATGCGTGGATGATGAACGGGCAGTTTGCTTTCTACCTCGTCGATTCGTCGTCTTCTGATAACGGCGGCTCAGCGGCCACATTGTTGGTGAGAGCGTTATTCCACGATTACATCAGAAATAGAAAAGATTTTAACGTTGATCTCAAAGATATTGCGGAAATTTTGGAGAAGGGGATTCGTTGCTCTAAATGTTCAACCCCTGTGAATGCTTTGTTTGGTGTTGCTGATCTTGCTGTGGGAACTATCTCTATTTTACCTGCGGGTTTAGATGGACAATGGTCAAATGGCGAATTGAATCAACATATTGCGGCGGGCGAGCGCTTGGGTGAGAACTGTAAGAAGAACTTCATTACGCGGGATCTTCCGATTGAACAAGGCTGCCAGCTATCATTGAGCCTGCTTGGATCGGCCAGTTTTAGTTTAGACATACACCAAGGGTCCACTGATTAACCCTATATTTCCTCGGTTTTTGTGAATAATTGATTAAGGTATAGTTGCGCAAATGGTGTGGCTATGCCTTTTTTGTTAAATGTCGATTTAGCAAAGCGGGTTTGGTTCGCCAGATACTTACCTTTACTAACAAAAACAAGAAGCAATCATGGCAGATAACAAAGACTTTCAAGACCCGTTTAATGTATTCTATTTTTTAGGATTTTTAGCTGCATTTTTAGCGATTCCATTACTACCAGCAACCCTAACGTTGATCCGAGTATTCAATGGTTACGCAACATTCTAGTTAAGCTATCGTCGCCGATGGTGATAGCTAACTCAAGGAGGCCACAATTAGCGTTCGAGTTTTAAGCCTCAATATTGCTGGTGGCCTTTGTATCATTCTTGCAGTTCTAGGGATCGTTTTACCCGTTCTGCCAACCACGCCTTTTCTCCTTCTTGCCAGTGCATGTTTCATGCGAAGCAACCCCAAAGTTCACAAATGGATGCATGAGCATAAAACGCTCGGCCCGTTATTGAACAATTGGTATCAACACGGTGCTGTGACCAAACAAGTTAAAACGCGTGGCGTGTTCTTTATCTTGTTGAGTTTTGCGTTATCGATCTACTTTGCCCCGATCATTTGGGTCAAGGTTTTCCTAATTTGTGTACTTGTTATTCTTCTCACATGGTTTATGCGACTTCCAACCCATGAGTTGGTTGCTGACAGCAAAGAAAATCACTACCATTAAGCCAGTGTGCCTGCTTGTATAGCGGGCGTTTATTATTTCAGCAATCAGAGTTATGACTCTCGTTGCAATGAATACCAATCGTACCTTTCCTTAATTCCGAGCGTTGATGTTTGATTCGTTAACGAGAGTTTGGAAAGCGGCCTAATGAAGTGCATAAGATTATGAACACAGAAAAAATCTCTCTGATCAAAGCAAGCATCAAAAGCATTCCTGATTACCCTAAAGCGGGTATTTTGTTCCGTGACGTAACAAGCTTGATGGAAGATCCTGCCGCGTACAAAGCGACAATCGACCTGTTAGTAGACACATACAAGGGCATGGGCTTTACTAAGATCGTTGGTACTGAAGCTCGTGGTTTCCTATTTGGTGCGCCTCTTGCTCTTGAGTTAGGTGTCGGCTTCATCCCTGTTCGTAAACCGGGCAAGTTGCCTCGTCAAACTGTGGCACAATCTTATGAGCTTGAGTACGGCACTGATACGCTAGAAATCCATACCGATGCTATCGTTGAAGGCGATAAAGTGCTGATGGTTGATGACTTGCTAGCAACAGGCGGTACGATTGAAGCGACAACAAAGCTGATTCGTCAGCTTGGTGGTGTGGTAGAACACGCTGCATTTGTTATTAACCTTCCAGAAATCGGTGGTGACAAGCGCTTACAAGGCTTAGGTCTAGAAGTGTTTAGCATCTGCGAATTCGACGGTCACTAATCCTTTTCGGAATTATTCATGAGCTATCTTGCGTTAGCGCGAAAATGGCGACCAACCAAATTCAAAGAAGTGGTTGGTCAAGCCCATGTTTTAACAGCATTAGAGAATGCCCTTAGCCAAAATAGGTTGCATCACGCTTACCTATTCAGCGGTACACGAGGTGTCGGTAAAACGACCATCGGCCGTTTGTTTGCGAAGGGACTCAACTGTGAAACAGGCATTACTGCAACCCCTTGTGGTGAGTGTGCAACCTGTAAAGAGATCGATGAAGGTCGTTTTGTTGACCTGCTCGAGATCGATGCTGCCTCACGTACTAAGGTAGAAGATACCCGCGAGCTTCTGGACAATGTTCAGTACAAGCCTGCACGTGGTCGCTTCAAGGTTTACCTAATCGATGAAGTACACATGCTGTCTAGGCACAGCTTTAACGCGCTTCTAAAGACCTTAGAAGAGCCGCCTGAGTATGTGAAGTTCTTGCTCGCAACGACGGATCCGCAAAAGCTTCCTGTGACGATATTGTCGCGTTGTCTGCAATTCCACCTTAAGCCGATTAGCGTTGATAATATCCACGAGCAACTCGATCATATTCTTGAACAAGAAAATGTGACGTCTGAATCTCGTGCGCTTGGAATGATTGCCCATGCCGCTGATGGCAGTATGCGTGACGCTCTTAGCCTAACAGACCAAGCTATCGCATTAGGTAATGGCAATGTAGTGACAGACACTGTTGCTCACATGCTTGGTACGCTGGATACAGGCCAAGCGATTCACCTACTTGAAGCGATTAGCAGTAAACAACCACAATTAGCGATGGCTTGCATTCAAGCTCTTGCTGAAAATGGCGTTGAGTGGGATGGATTGCTGAGTCAACTTGCGGCTCAATTACACCGTTTGGCGATGTATCAAGCTCTGCCGTCTACTTTAGACAAGGCTCAGCCTGATGCTGAAAGGCTAGAATTGCTGAGCAAAGCGTTAAGCCCTCAAGACATCCAACTCTACTACCAGATAGTGCTGAAAGGGCGTCAAGACTTGCCATTATCGCCAACCGCTCGTGTTGGTATTGAGATGGTGGTTCTGCGTATGTTGGCATTCAGACCTGCTGAGCAAACTGTTGCTACGGCTATCTCGACTGAGTCGACTAGCCCAGCGCCTGCAGCTCAGAATCCGGTTCAGAATGTTGCTCAGCCAGTGAGTCAAGC
The DNA here is from genome assembly GCF_963872585.1 of Vibrio sp. 10N.222.47.A9. Classification (NCBI taxonomy): domain Bacteria; kingdom Pseudomonadati; phylum Pseudomonadota; class Gammaproteobacteria; order Vibrionales; family Vibrionaceae; genus Vibrio; species Vibrio sp. 10N.222.47.A9. The sequence continues at coordinate 121,080 of NZ_CAWNBB010000041.1, forward strand.
TGCGCCAATGGCCGCTCCGAGACAGTCAGCTCAGGCTCCAGCGGTTTCAAAGCCTCAAGTGCCTCAGCAAGCCCCTGTTCAGCAGTCTGTGCAACAGCAACCGCCGCAGAATCAGAACCAATATTCAGATTCGCAAGGTTACGCTGATCATTCAGGCAACCAAGGTTATCCAGAACAGGATTACCCGCACAGTCAGTATGACGCGCCACCTGCTTATGATGAGCGTCCAAGCTACGGTGCAGAGCAGCCGATGAGTCCCATGACTCAGCAAACGAATTACCAGAATCAAGAGCAGCCAAATGTTGCTCCCGTTGCACCTTCTGTTCCACCTGTTCCTTCTGCTTCGCAAGAGCAACCAGCGCGTGCAACTTCGCCTGTGAGTGGTTTACGTCACCAATTGCGTTCTCAACGTAGAGGTGGTGCAGCAACAGAAAACAAAGGTTCGGCGCCAAAAAAGGCTAAAGCGACACCAGCTAAAACTTCAGTTCTTGACCGAGTTGCTCAGCAACACGGTGGTTCTGAGCGGGTGTCGCCAGCTTCTTTATCAGCCTCTTCGACAGAAAATGTGACCAACGATAATGAACCTTATCGCTGGAAACCGTCTAAACCTGTAGTGAAAGAGGTGAGCAAAGAGCTTACACCTACTCAGATCAAGCGTGCGTTAGAGCATATTAAGACACCAGAAATGGTCGATAAATTGCTTCAAGAGTCGATTGTTCAAGATGAATGGTCCGCCACGATTCAAAAGCTAGAGACAGCCAAGCTTGTTGAACAGTTAGCATTGAACTCAGTATTTACTAAGATTGACACATCAATCACCTTAACGTTAAGAGCGAGCCAGGCTCACTTGAATACGGACCGTGCACAGAGTGAGCTATTACAGTCTCTCAATACTGTGCTTGGAGAAGAGTGTCATTTGAGTGTTGAAATTGGTGATGGTGGAGAAACGCCGCTAGAACTGCGAGAAAGATTGTATCAAAGCAAGTTGAAAGACGCGTTTACCAGTTTGGAAAACGATGCCAACGTACAGTTTATCGAAAGACGTTTTGCTGCCGAGTTGGATAGAGACAGCGTTCGTCCAATATAGTGTTCCTCCAATATCGATATGCCTTTCATTTAGTGATGAGCATATCATCCTTAGAAAGCAAATCAGAGAACTGAACTCGTGGGGTTGAATCACAGTGTTTTAACCCCCATTTAAGCCCTTAGTAGCTTAAATGATTTTAATAAACCAATTAGACCAGAGAGTAATAACATGTTTGGTAAAGGCGGTATGGGCAACATGATGAAGCAAGCCCAGCAAATGCAAGAACGCATGCAAAAGCTTCAAGAAGAAATCGCAAATATGGAAGTTACAGGTGAGTCAGGTGCTGGCCTTGTAAAAATTACGATTACTGGTAGTCACAGTGTTCGTCGCGTTGATATCGATGAAAGCCTAATGGAAGACGATAAAGAGATGCTTGAAGATCTTATCGCAGCCGCTTTCAACGATGCAGCTCGTCGTGTTGAAGAGACTCAAAAAGAGAAAATGGCTGGCGTAACTGGTGGGATGCAACTTCCACCAGGTATGAAAATGCCTTTCTAAGCGACTTATTTATAAGAGACTTGTCTCGATCAACGGCCTATTTTGAATAGGCCGTTACTTTAAAAGTTAGAACGGTTAAATATGCGTACCAGTCATATGCTGGAGCATTTGATGGAGGCCTTACGTTGTCTACCTGGGGTTGGCCCCAAGTCGGCGCAGCGTATGGCCTTTCATTTGTTACAGCGCGATAGAAAAGGCGGCCTACAGTTGGCTGAAGCTCTTAGCCAAGCAATGACCGAAATTGGTCATTGTAATGAGTGCCGCACTTTTACTGAAGAAGATACTTGCCACATTTGTACCAATCCTAAACGTCAGGATAACGGTCAAATTTGTGTAGTAGAGAGCCCTGCAGACATTGCAGCCATTGAAGCAACTGGCCAATATTCAGGTCGTTACTTTGTGCTTATGGGGCATCTTTCACCACTTGATGGTATCGGTCCAAGTGATATCGGTCTCGATGTTTTGGATTACCGTTTACGTCGTGGTGATATCACTGAAGTAATTCTAGCGACTAACCCGACAGTAGAAGGGGAAGCAACAGCGCATTACATTGCTGAGCTATGTAATGCCCATGAAGTGAACGCTAGCCGTATCGCCCATGGTGTTCCCGTCGGTGGTGAGCTAGAGCTGGTGGATGGCACCACGCTTTCGCACTCCTTACTCGGTCGTCATAAGATCTAAAAAAGCCGCTTGGTGAATCATCACTAAGCGGCTTTTTCTTTTTTGTTTTAAAGCTCTATTCTGAAATGCGTCTACTCTAAAACCTTTTCAAACGATTAATCAGAGCCACGCACAGCTTTGTAAATCGCAGCGCCAATCACGGCACCAATAATCGGTGCAATCCAGAATAGCCATAATTGCGAAACAGCCCAGTCTCCAACAAATACGGCTACACCAGTACTTCGAGCAGGGTTCACAGAGGTATTAGTGACGGGGATACTGATAAGGTGGATCAAGGTTAAACAAAGACCAATCGCGATAGGCGCAAATCCAGCCGGTGCTTTCGAATCGGTTGCCCCCATGATCACGAATAGGAACACCATAGTCATTACTACTTCACACACGAGTGCTGCGGTTAGCGAATAGCCACCCGGTGAGTGTTCACCGTAACCATTCGAAGCAAAGCCTGATGAGACAACGTCAAAACCTGCTTGACCAGAAGCAATCACAAATAGCACGCCGCCCGCGATAATACCGCCAATCACTTGGGCAATAATATAAGGCGCAACATCCTTGCCATCAAAGCGACCACCACTCCATAGACCGATGGTGACAGCAGGGTTAAGGTGGCAACCGGATATATGACCAATAGCGAAAGCCATAGTGAGTACGGTTAAACCAAAGGCAAGGGAAACTCCGAGTAGACCAATTCCCACATCAGGGAAAGCCGCGGCTAAGACGGCACTACCACAACCACCTAACACCAACCAAAACGTACCGAACATTTCTGCGATATACTTATTCATAACTATCCTTATTAATCTTTACCAGTATCAATAAGATAGTTTAGATCTATCAAAGTTGTGAAATCTTGGGCATATATAAGAAGAAAAGTATTGTTAGGTTATTGCTTCGAGCTCAATAAGGTTATCAAGCGCTTCTTGGTCTGTTTTACCACAGATGATAGGGCAGGCTTTGAACTGGTGACATACCTTCGGGCGTGAAGGTTGACCAAATAATTTGCATAGATCTTGCTCATTTAATTGAATGCAGCGTACGCCAGCAGGCTTACCATTAGGCATTCCAGGAATAGCAGATGTAATACTTGGAGCGATACAACAAGCTCCACAACCTAGGCGACATTCCATCAAATTAAACTCACTAAATAACAGGGTGCGCGATAGTAGCAAAAAATGATGAGAGTGACAGCTGTTGATTGAATCAAAGAATGAACAATTATTATCCTTGAACTTTTTATGGGCTAGCGGTATAACACGCACCCCAGTAAAAGAGTAAGAAGTAATCCTATGACGAATCCATTTTGGCAAGAAAAGACACTAGAGCAAATGACCGAGAACGAGTGGGAATCACTGTGTGACGGTTGTGGTAAGTGTTGCCTGCATAAACTAATGGATGAAGATAGCGATGAAGTTTACTACACCAACGTGGCGTGCAGCTGGTTAAACGACAAAACATGTTCTTGTAAAGACTACCCGAACCGCTTCACTTCAGGTGAAGAGTGTTTGAAGCTGACTCGTGACAAGATTCATGAATTCCATTGGCTACCAGATACTTGTGCTTACCGTCTTCTATCTGAATCTAAGCCGATTCCTGAGTGGCACCCATTGATTACGGGTTCTAAATCAGAGATGCATGCTGCAGGTGAAAGTGTTCGTAACAAAGTGGTATACGAAATCGATGTTGTCGATTGGGAAGACCACATTTTGAATCACCCAAATCGCTAAGTATTATAAAAACAGCCGCTCTTTAGCGGCTGTTTTACTATTTGGCGTCGCCTAAATTTAAAACTCAATTACTCAATTACTCACTTAGCTCAAAAGCTTAAAACAAAAAACGCCCCGAAGGGCGCTAAATTTAAACGAGCAAAAAAGATTCAGGCTAGTTTACTTGTTGTTTAATGTACTCACCCAGTTCTGAGTGGTGCATGATTTTCGAAACTGGCAGTATCTTTTCAGCAGGACCCCAAGCAAACACGTTCACTGGTGTGTGAGTGTGTGTACCTGTACCCCAAACGATGTTTTGGCCTGTTGCTTGTTCACGAGCAAGCAGGTTGCCACGGTCGTTATAAGGGAAGAATGCATCAAAATCGTTGATAGCAGGCACTTCTTCTGCCGACAAGTATTTGTGCTGAGCCAATCGGTATGGATTCGGCTTACTGGCTAACACGTTTTTTGCTTGTTCAGCAGTGATAGGGAACTCACTATTCTTGTTGACGATCTCAGCCAGTTTTTCAGGTGTTTGCAGCGCTTTATCTAGCTTCTGAAATTCGCTGATCATGCCGTAGTAGCTTTGCTTTTGATTGTATAAACCATCAAGAATATCGAATGCGCCAAAGTTAAAGTTGGGTGCATAGTCGCGATCAGCAAAGGCTTCGCCAGAACGTTTCTGTGGTTTTGGTAGGTCATTAGAAGAGTAGCTGAAACCGAAAGAGCCTGTTTCGTGGTCTGCGGTCACAATCACGATCGTGTCTTCACGATCTTTTGCCCATTCATACACCGCTTGGATCGCTTCATCAAACTTGAGCAGTTCATGCAGCATGGTGCCTGCATCGTTACTGTGTCCCGCCCAGTCGATTTGGCCACCTTCGACCATTAGGAAAAAGCCATCTTCATCTTTGGATAGGATGTTGAGTGCTTTTTGTGTCATCTCTTTCAGGCTTGGTTGAGTTCGTTCGCCACTCTTTTTCTTGTTGCTGTAAGCGATGCCATCATCCATGCCCGAGTAGGCGAATAGGCCAAGTAGTTTATCGCCTTTAGCGTCGTCTAGCATGTTGCGATTAAACGCCAGTTGGTAGCCGTCTTTCTCTGCTTCAGTCAGCAGGTTACGGTCGTCTTTACGCTTCGATTTGAGATAAACATCACCTTGAGTCAGTTTCTCAAGTTGCTTATAGGTTTCACCTTTGTCGTTGGTCGATTTAGGAATCCAATGACGCAGCCCTCCAGAGAGCATCACATCAGCGCCCGTTGCTAACATGTCAGATGCAATTTGATTCTCTAAAGAACGGTGAGGTTGGTGAGCGGCGAAAGAAGCAGGGGTCGCGTGAGTTAAGCGCGTGTCGGAAACTAAGCCGGTCGCTTTGCCTGCTTTTTTCGCTTTCTCAAGTACTGTCTCAACATGGTTACCCTGGGAATCGATACCGATCACTTCTGAACCGCTGTAGATACCCGTTGCAAGCATGGTCGCAGAGCAAGCTGAATCCACTACGATTGCGTCTTCCGGATGCGTTAGGGATGAACCAATAACCCCTTCTTGAGCAAGTTGATAAATGGCCGTTTTGTTCCCTTTATAGATGGAATTTGGCGCTTGGTTTGCGTAGGTTTCCAATAAGCCAACTTGCTGAGGTCCCATGCCGTCGCCGATCATCAGAATGACATTTTTGATTTCTGCTGAAAGTACGTTGAATGAGAGTGTTGAGGTTACCACTGCGGTAACAATTGGTTTCATAAAGTGCTTCATTAGTTATCCCTTTTTATATAAGCGGGATGATTAGAACACCGATTTGTGTCAAAGTCGTTTCATATTTGTTTCATCAATATGAAATTGAGCAATAACTCAAATTTTTAGAAAAACATAAAAAAGGCTCACATTTCTGTGAGCCTTTGTCGTATTTAGGAGAGTCCAAATAAATGGACTGTGTCATGGCTAATGTCAAGCAAGCGGCAGTTCTGCAACCACCTGATTGAACGCGACTCGAGCTTTCTGAGCTTGTTCTGATAACTCAACTTTTTTCGCTTGAGCTGTTCTTAGGTTGTTTTCAGCCTGCTCAAGTGCTTGTTGTAGGTTTTCAGGAAGCTCATGTGTTTCCATTTGTGCACCCTGTTCAAGAACATAAGCGCGGATTTCTTTCTTCACATCAGCAAGGGCTTTATAAGCTTCACGTTCAAGTTCTGCGGCTTCTTGTGCTGCGTCTTTCTCTTTCTCGAACTGTGCCAGTGCCATACCTTCTGCCGACCATGGATCCATGTCTGGCAGCTCTTCGATGTTAATCGTCGGCTCGATGTAACTCTCTTGGTGACGTAAATCGAGGCTCGTTGCACGAACGGCTGAGATCATCAACATCACAGAGATAGCCAGTAGCGGTAAGCCACCAACAATCGCAGCGGTTTGAAGTGTGCTTAGGCCACCCAAGAACATCAGAATCGTTGGTAAGAACGACAGTGTGAATGCCCAGAACATACGGTTCCAACGCATCGGCTCTTCGGTCACGTTGTTCTGAACCACAGAAGCCAGAATGTAAGAGATAGAGTCAAAGGTTGTCGCAGTAAAAATAATACACAACAGTGTAAATACGGCGATCACTAACGTGCTCATTGGCAGTTGTGCCAGCATCGAGAAGATAGCTTTGGTTGCGCCTTCTTCGTTTAAGATTGCAACGACATCTAGCTCACCAGATAACTGTAGGGATAAACCGTAGTTACCTAAGATCATGAAGAATAAGAAACAGCCTAATGAACCAAAGAAGATAGAGCCTGACACCATTTGTTTAATGGTTCTGCCGCGAGAGATACGCGCAACAAACAGGCCCATGCTTGGTGCAAAAACTAGCCACCATGCCCAGTAGAAAATGGTCCAATCTTGTGGGAAATGCGTATTTTCGAACGTACCGTAGCCGCCGAATGGTTCTGCCCACGTTGCCATCACAAAGAAGTTAGACAATAGGCGACCAATCGAGTCTAGACCCGTTTCAAGCATGAAAATCGTTGGGCCAGCGATTAGGACGAATATCAAGAGTCCCATTGCACCCCAGAAGTTGATGTTACTGAGGATCTTGATGCCTTTTTCCAAACCCGCATACGATGAGTACGCGAATATCGCAGTACAAACCAGAAGCACCATAACTTGAGTGACGTTATTTTTTGGTAGGCCGAATAAGTGGTTAAGACCTTCAGTAATAAGAGGTGCTGCTAAACCTAACGTTGTTGCTGCGCCACCTAATAGACCAAAGATGAATAGGATATCTACAACTTTACCTGCAACGCCGCGGCTATGGTGTTCACCCAATACTGGCATTAATGCGCTAGAAATTTTTAGTACAGGTTGTTTACGTACATAGAAAAAGTAGGCAATTGGAATAGCAGGGATTAGGTAGATAGACCAAGCAATTGGACCCCAGTGGAATAAACCATAGGTCGCAGCCCAACGAACGGCTTCTTCACTGCCGGGTTCTAGTTGAAAAGGCGGTGATTGGTAGTAGTAAGCCCACTCGATACAACCCCAATACAAGATACTTGCCCCGATACCACCACAGAAAAGCATTGCTGCCCATGAAGCGGTTTTAAATTCAGGTTCTTCATCGGCTTCACCCAGTTTAATTTGTCCCATATCACTGAACACAACGTAGACCATGAAGGCACAAGCTGCGAGTCCAAGCGCTAGGTACAAGAAACCAAGTTGGTCTGTCATAAAGGTTTTAGCGACCGCGATCCAGTCTGCTCCTTGCGTCGGGAACATAATCAGCGGGAAGATGATCGTGAGTAGGAGTGCTATCGCACCAAAAAAGGTTGGCTTATCAATAAGCGCAAAAGAGTTTTTCACGAGTATTATTCCATTAAAATGAGAGCGGAATTATGTCGTGAACTCGTTTTTTAGGACAAATCAGGTCTGTTGTCGTGACGACAAATCGATTTTTTGCAATGAAAGAGGCTCAGAGCAATAGGGACAATGTAAGCAGTGCTGTGCAAACAATGCACGTGGTGCGGTGAAAGGAATGTCGTAAAGGAAAGTAAGGTTATATAAGAGCGAGAAGAATGCCACCAACCGTTGCCGCTGCGGATAAGTATTGCCCTGCTGAATAAGAACCATCGTCCTCTTCTTCAATCTTATCTGGGTGATCCATACCTAATGCGCCGTGAGCAAATGACTCAACCTTATCAGTAACGGTCGCGTTTTCAGCTTCGACTTTCTTGGCTTCTTTATCGATTTCTTTAAGGGCAGATAATAGGGCTTTGCCCTCATCGGAAAGCTTAACGGTATTTTGTTCAACCTTAAGAGGTGCAGGCTTGTCAGCTTCAATGCTTTTAGCTTGTGCGTTCATTTGCGAAGGTGAATACAGCTGAGTGTTACTCGTTCCTACTGGCGTCATATCGCTCTCCTTACCTATCCTTAAATATAGTATCGGCAGAGGTGTGAAAAACTTGTGCATTTAATCACCGTGGTGATGTTTTTTTATTCGCACAATATATCTTCGTCTGCTTAATCAAAACTGCTTGGTAATTAAGCAATTCCTATGCCGATATCAATATTTATCTTAGGGCGCCATTGAACAAGCTTTTAGTTTGTTAGACTTATGCCAGACCTAAACTTGAACAAGATTAAGTCTGGATAGCGAGTTTAGTCGCACTTGAGATCGGATCCGCGCTTAGATAGGTGCTTGTATGCCTTCATTCGGTTCTCTTTCTTAACAAAGCGAGCCGGTGGCGAGAGAACTTCAAGCTGATAGTCACTGCTATCCGATGAGATCGCTTCAACTGGGCTGATGATGGCAATTTTCAAATCAGGGTTACGACGTAGAATCGATGCTGCAGTGCCTAAACCACCTTCGGTGTGGAACTTACCGGCCACATGAATCACTTGTTGGTCTGGGTTCGATGCGAGGTAATCAACAATCGATTCTGCCATGGTTTCGTCCCATGTGACTTGAGCCGCAAACTGTTTTTCTGTTTGCTCTGGTGTTCCGTGATGCATCGAAGCCATGAACTTTTCTTTATAAGGGCTATCGCCAGTATCCACTTCTGAAGCAATCCATTGACGTTGTTCCGTCGTTAGCTGATCTAGATAGGATAATCCTTTACGGCCGATACACTGTACAAAGGGTTTTGGTGCGTTTGCCGCAATGATATCGACGTTGTTGGTTTTAGCGAACTCCACTAACGCGCGGTAATCACTTTCGTAATTTGGCCAAGCAGCCGCTTGAGACATAAGAACTTGTTCGCCAATCTCATCATTTAGATATTGGTTTAATGTGTTTTGATGCTCTCGAGTGAATTGTTCCATTGAAAGCGCGATGTTTGATGTGGCGTTGCGGCGCGCTTTTAAGAAATCGGTTTGGAAGCGATGGATTGCCGAGTGAGTGTGCCATTCGCCAATAAGAACCACATCAGCGTCAATCAGCTGTTTAGGCAATGCATTGAGAGAAAGCGCTTCGCCTTGTGGAGACGCGAATTGGTAGTCGTAGAATGTGGAAACGGCTTGCGTTTGCGTGTTAGCCACGTTTTGAGAAGTGCTGTTTGAAGGTTGATTAGCACAAGCTGTAAGCAGGGTAGCTAATCCGATAAGAATAATACGTTGCATGAAATGCCTCCTTGAAGAACACGCATACTAAAGGAGGCAAGATGAGATTTCAATGCAAACGATAATCAATATCAATTAAAGTTATTTGCGGTACACTCGTAGCATAAAGTCAGCTTCACAGTTGAATTGCTCTGCATCGGTGAGTTGTTGTTTAAATTCTTCACTCGCTTTCCAAGCAAACGGCGTCATCTGTAGCAGGTCGAATGCGTCTGACCCCGATAGTTCCATCATATAGTTTAGTTGCTCTTGGTGCTCAAGAGTAAAACCTTCGATCATCTCTGGATCTTCATCATGCAAACGAACGCCATCATAAATCGCATCACGCAGCTGATAAAGGTGTCGGCTAGCAGGTGTCACGGTGATCACCACACCATTGTCTTTGATGGTGCGTTGCAGCTCTTCTGCCTTGCAAGGCGCGTAAATGCGTAGAATGCCATCTAAGCTATTTTCAGCAAAGGGTAGGCGATGACTCGAAGCGACTGAGAAGTCGACCGCTGGGTAGCGTTTAGCCGCGTATTTGATAGCAATCTTAGAGATATCTAGACCAAAAGTAGCGCCATTCTTTTCTTGAAGGTTTACCGCAATTTCATTGGTGTAATAACCTTCACCACAACCTATATCTAATAGGCTAGGGGCTGTTTCTGGCAGATAGCTAGCGCATAAACCAACAACGGCTTGGCGCATCGGATCGTAGTGGTTGCCTTCAAGGAAGCGGCGACGAGCCTGCATCATCTCTTTGTTGTCACCTGGATCTTTTGAGCGTTTGTGGTGTGCTGGTATCAAATTGACATAGCCTTCTTTCGCTAGGTCGAACTGATGGTTCTTTTCACACTTAAACGTACGATCGTTTTGAGATAAAGGTTGGTGACACAAAGGGCATTGGTAAGTCATTGCGAACTCGAGGTAGAAATTTCAAGTCCAAAATTTTAACAGGAAGCATAGTGGGGCGCTAGAATAAACGCAGTTGTATTGGCTAACGGCAATCCGTGAATAGGTAGAGCCAGTTAATGAAGAGATAGAGCCAACGTATGGTTGGCTCTATTGGTTATGAGCAAGTCACTGATAGAAACAGTGAACTCGCCTTCTAGCTAAAGAAGTTAACTTGGTTCTTTAACGACTCAGCTTGTCTTTGAAGTTCATCAGCACTGTGAGAGGTCTTAGCGCTCGTTTCACGGCTCTGCTGGTTGAGGTCGCTGATCGCATGTGCGTTTGCGGCGATTTCTTGAGAAACCTGAGCTTGCTCTTCTGATGTCGCAGCGATGGTTTCAGCTTGAGAAGCAATAGATTCAACTTGAGAGGCAATCGACTCTAGAGCCGTACCGGCTTCTTGCGCTTTATCGAGTACTTGGTTGGCATTCGATTGGCTTTGTGTCATCAGGTTCACGGCATTGTTAGTTGAAGATTTCAACTTCTCGATGATGCTCACTACGTCTTGCACTGACGTTTGTGTACGATGAGCCAATGTTCTTACTTCGTCAGCGACAACGGCAAAACCACGACCCTGATCACCCGCACGTGCTGCTTCTATCGCAGCGTTCAACGCAAGTAAGTTGGTTTGTTCTGCGATGTCATCAATCATCTTAGTGACGGTTTGAATGCTTTCGCTATCAGAACTCACTTGCTCGATGGCCGATGCTGACTTGTCTAATTGATCATTCAGCTGGGCAACATCAATACACACACCTTCAACGACTTCTAAACCTTTCTGGCTGTCTTCATTTGCAAGGCGAACATTTTCAGCAATGCTGTTCACTTGCTGCGCTACAGATTCTGCAGAGGTGGCCATCTCTTCAATGGCCGTAACGACTTGCTCAACCTGTGCTTGCTGGCGATCAGATTGACTCAAGTTGTGGCTGGCATCTTGTGACACACTGCTTGAGCTGTTCTGTACTTGGTCACTGGTCGTACGTATCTCGCCCACGAGTGTATTCAATTGAGCTGCCATGTTCGCAACACCGGTATTTAGGTTGCTGATCTCGTTTTTCGTCTGCTTGCCATTGTTTGGAATATGCAGGCTCACTTCGCCTTTTCCTAAACGCAGCATGTACTCGTTTAACGTCGTTAGTGGCGTCAGTGTACGGTTTAACACGAAGGTTAACGCGACGATGGTAGCGGCAGCAATCAAGGTAGCAATAATAGCGATGAGCTTGAGTAATTCATCACTGCCCTTGGTCACTTCCTTGATAAAAGTACCGCCAAGCAGTTTCCAATCCCACCCAGGAACTTCGGTGTAGACAAGGTACTTCTCACCAACGGTTTCTTTAACCTTGTATGGATATAGAATTAGACCTGATGGCTGTTCAAAGATCTGATAGAAAGGTTTGTTGCCGTCATAGTCAGCAACATCAACAATTGATTTACCACCGCCAACGTTAGTCGGGTGCAGTAAGTACTGGCCTTGATGCTCTTTCTCGTTATCAACAATGATGGTGTATCCCGTATCCCCCCAAGAAACAGAGCGTAGAGATTCAAACAAGCTTTGAGTCGCCTCTTCTACTGGCAAACCAATGAAAGAGATACCGTTTACTTTGCCTTGAGCATTGGTCAAAGGCGCATAGTAGGTGATGTAACGTTGGCCGAAGAGCTTAACTTGAGAGTAATAAGGCTGGCCATTTTTGAGCTTGCTATAGCCTGGATGATTTTTCCCTAGCGTGGTCGCAACGACTCGTTCGCCTGAAGGTTTTTTAAGAGAAGTAGAGACACGAATAAAGTCGTCGCCAAATGGGGCAAATAGGGTCGCTACGGCGCCGGTGTCGCGGGTAAAGCTATCGACGAGTTTGGTGTCATTGATTAGGCTCTCACCATACTGAGTCATGTTGGGAATAGAATGACCGTTGAACTCAACGTCATAACTTTCAACATAAACACCTGCTAGGTAGCCGTTACGAAAAGTGGATTCTAAAACTTTAGCGGTATGCAGGTAAGCATCAAACTGACCAGAGATGGTTTTGGCCATCGCTTCTACTTTGGATTGGTGTTCTTTTAACGTGTTGTCTAATAATACCTGTGAGGCATTGCGGTACACGAGTGTTGCAATGGAACCAAAGGCGATAAGCAAGCACAGCAAAATGACCAACTTAAGTTGGAAGCCAACACTTTGATTTTTGTATTTCTCGAACATGAATTCACTATCCTGTCTTCATTGAGATGTTGTTAAGTGGTTTTAAGGAAGTTTGTTATTGAGCTTTCTATCATAGGTACTTATTTATCGGCAGTAATTGATAATAATTAATGAATTGATAGTTATATTTATAAACTAGAGTGATGAGAACCACGTGGCGTGGGTTTAAACGAAGAGGCGATGGACTACTGGCTTGTGTTAAGACGTTGATTACTGGACGGTACGTGTGAGGTTAGGGGCAATAAAAAATGCAGCGTTATGAGCTGCATTTTTATGTCTAATTAAACTCGCTAGAGGCCTAGTTTGAAGAAATCACCGTAATCAGTTGGTGGCTTTCGCCAGGCTGTAGCGTTTTGCCTGCTTCTAGGCTTGGTGCGTGCAGTGTTGATTCTACACACATCATGGTTAGGTAACCGTCGTCTTGCATATCGCCCATAGCTGTTGCGCCTTCCGCCCACGGGTTCCACAATACTGCAGAGTTATGACCGTGGTTCTCAACTGTTAGTGTGCGATCGAGATTTTTGTCAGCAACAAAGATTTGCGCCTCTGGTTGCGTGTAAACGCGGTCAATCGTGTCGGTTAGTACCAGTTCAGAACCACCTTGGCAGATCTTGCCACCTTGCAGGCTATCAATGTACTCAGCACCCATACCGGTTGTGGTTGTGTTGTGAATATCACCAACGTTTAGGTAAGTGTGCAGTGCTCCAGAGAAAGTCCATGGTTGTGAATCTGTGTTTTTCACATCCAAAGTTACTTTTAGTTGGTCACCAATCTCAACATTTAAACGTGCATCGAACTGATGCGGCCATACTGCCAGAGTTTCTTCATTCGGCTTTAGGCCTAGGCTTACAATCACACCCGCTTCGCTTTCACGGTGCTCAACTAATTGCCATTCGCTTGAACGTGCAAAGCCATGTGCCGGTGCTGCAATGCGGCCAAACCAAGGCCAACATACTGGAATACCACCACGTAAGGCTGTTTTTCCATCGAATTTAGCTTGTTGGCTCATCCAAATAAGGTCTTGTTGACCTTGTGGTTGGAATGACACCACATGGCCTCCAAACAATGAAATGGCTGCGTTTGCTTTATCGTGGATAACGCGAACCAATTTTACACCTTCGTGTTCAACGATAGTCACGTTGTCAGAAAGTACTGTCAGTGTAGGCAGAGTAGATAAATCCATTACATGATCCTTCTAAGGAAATTGAATTCAAATGCTGGCTAGAACAGTGCTTGTGATTTTATGAGCGACAAGCAGAGCCAGTATTGGAATTAAATTTTGCGTTTTGACTTAAGGTTTAGGTTTAGGTTTAGGTTTAGCTTCAGTTTTAGTGTGTGACTAGCCAAGGCATTTTGGCGATCGGGGGCGAAGCCGTTTAAAAGATAGCAGGTATTAAAAAGGCGACACTAAGGTCGCCTTTTTTCAAAGTCTGCTCAAAACAGTCTTCGCTAATGCTTATCTAAAGCTATTTCTAAAAAGAAATTACTTAGAGATGTGAGCGATTAGGTCAAGAACTTTGTTTGAGTAACCGATTTCGTTGTCGTACCAAGATACAACTTTAACGAATTTGTCAGTTAGAGCAACACCAGCTTTAGCATCGAATACTGAAGTTTGAACTTCACCGATGAAATCTTGTGATACTACTTGGTCTTCAGTGTAACCAAGAACGCCAGCCATTTCGCCTTCAGAAGCTTCTTTCATTGCAGCACAAATTTCTTCGTAAGATGCAGATGCTTTTAGGTTAACAGTTAGGTCAACTACAGATACGTTAGCAGTTGGTACACGGAAAGCCATACCAGTTAGAAGGCCGTTTAGTTCTGGAAGAACAACGCCTACAGCTTTAGCAGCACCAGTTGAAGATGGGATGATGTTTTGAGAAGCACCACGGCCACCGCGCCAGTCTTTAGCAGAAGGGCCATCTACAGTTTTTTGAGTTGCTGTAGTAGCGTGAACTGTAGTCATAAGACCAGACTCAATGCCCCACTTATCGTTAAGTACTTTAGCGATAGGTGCAAGACAGTTAGTAGTACAAGAAGCGTTAGAAACGATGTCTTGACCAGCGTAAGATGCTTGGTTAACGCCCATTACGAACATTGGAGTTGCATCTTTAGAAGGACCAGTAAGAACTACTTTCTTAGCGCCAGCAGTGATGTGCTTACGTGCAGTCTCGTCAGTTAGGAAAAGACCAGTTGCTTCAGCAACTACGTCTACTTCGATAGCATCCCACTTAAGATCTTCTGGGTTACGCTCAGCTGTAACACGTACAGTTTTACCGTTAACGATTAGGTTACCGCCTTCAACTTCAACAGTACCGTTGAAACGGCCGTGAGTTGAGTCGTACTTAAGCATGTATGCCATGTACTCTACGTCGATTAGATCGTTAATACCTACTACTTCGATGTCTGCACGCTCTTGAGCTGCGCGGAATACGAAACGGCCGATACGGCCAAAACCGTTAATACCTACTTTGATAGTCATTGTAGTTGCTCCACAACTTAATTTCTGATTAAAGATAACTGGTAGTAAAATTACAGAATCCAGTATACATCTGCAATAGATAATCCGACTTAACTTGTTTAATGTCAAAAAAAAGCGACGCTTTTCTTAACAATTGGGCGTAAGTGGTTGAAAATTGACCATTGCAAGTGGCTCTGTACCCTTCCAGTTGGGTAAAATACCCCTAAATGATGATTCACTTATGAGTGTATATGTACAATGTTTCCTGGTGAGAAAGTATGTGCTACAAAACGACTGATATGCAAGCCTTTATAGAAAAAAGTAAATATAATAACAGAGAATGTGGAGAGATATTAACGTGGTTCAAAAGGGAGGAAATATGATAAAGCCTGATGAATACTGGCGTGAGCGCCTAACGGACGACGAATTTGCTGTGTGCCGTGAACGTGGTACTGAAGCCCCATATAGCGGTAAGTTACTGCACAACCATAACACTGGTGTCTATAGCTGCACATGCTGTGAAAGCCCTTTGTTTCTGTCGGATAACAAATATGACTCTGGGTGCGGTTGGCCAAGCTTTGATGCCCCAGTGAATGATGAAGCAGTACGCTATATAGAAGATCTAAGTCACGGAATGAAGCGTGTGGAGATCCGTTGTACTGCTTGTGATAGCCATTTAGGTCACGTTTTTCCTGATGGCCCACAGACAACAGGTGAGCGATTCTGTGTTAATTCTGTGTCGTTAATTTTCAACAAAAATGACAAAAGTACGAAATAACTTGTCACAATTGTTTAATCCTTACAGGTCGTACTTGTCGATTAAGGACTATTGAACAACCCAAGATTTCAGAATTAACTCTAGTACAAATAAAAACAGCTACCATGAAGTAGCTGTTTTTTTTGTGCATGAAGAAATCAAAACTAATAGTTAGGCACTATAGACGCGGTGTAAACGCCGTCTTCAATGGCTTCGACAATCTTTTCAGCATCATCATTGAATTGCTTGTATTGAGGTTTGTCGAAACGATACAGCACAGTGAGCTCTGCTTCAGAAGCAATGGGCACATCAAAGTCTTTGGCAACCATTGCCCACACATACGCTTTTTCCATATGACCAAGGCTGTGGTTGATACTGGCCATCGACTTGAAGATTTCAGTGTTGACGACCGAACCATTTGAAAGCGTTAACGCATTATTGAGTAGCTTAAGCGTTTTTGCATGATCGCGGGTGGTATAGAAGGTGGCTAAGGCATATTGCATTTCTGCCGTATTTAACGCTTCTTTCCCTTCTAGTTGTAGGAAACTGCGTCTGGCGTTGGTGTCCCCGGTTTGTGACCACAAGAAGTAAAGCGTTTCCGGTGTATTGGATTGTGATAGTTCATCTACAATACGCTCAGACTCTTCGATGCTGTGCATTAAAGAAGTAAAGCGACGCTCTTGCAGCTTAGATTGATCAATCGTCTCGATCTGCGCCGCAAGCTCTAGGCACTTTTTGTACGCAGTGACTAACTTGAACTCTTTAATCTTATTGGCTTCGGAGGGGTGCTTCTGAACTTCAAATCGATGCCAGATGAGGTCGGTACGTGCGACGCGACATTGCCCATCGTTCATGTTCAATTCCTCACACTGCAGCCCCGGATTACTTTGACAGAGTTGATCGGTATTTTTATTTCCTTCAAGACACCCAACCAGAGTGAAAGGTAATAGGCTAATCGCCAACCGTTTCATCATTTTCATATTCCTTCACTTGTGATCGAATGCACTTATTATCGGTCAGGTTCTTGACTCAATTCTGTTACGGGTTATTTTCTGGTGAAAATTGTTAAAACTAAGGCTTTATCATGGATGCAGAACAACTTCTTAGCGCAATGACACCCGAGGTCTACGAACGTTTAACTTACGCAGTTGAGACGGGTAAATGGCCAGAAGGTACGGTGCTCTCTAAAGAACAGCGCGACTCGTGTATGCAAGCAGTTATGTTATATCAATCTAAACATAACTCCGAAGCTCAACATATGACAATTGCAGCTGGTGGTGATATTAGCTTTAAATCTAAGTCTGAGCTTAAGAAGCAATTTAAGTCAGACCAAGAAGATATTGTTAGGGTTAACCCGAATCATTAGGCTTAAATTACAACAAAGGGGTGGCACTGTGCCACCCCTTTAGCTGTTAAGCCGTTTATTTATAAGCAATAAAACGATTTAGTTCACGTTAAACGCCTGCGATACCCATGAAACGACTGGGTTAATGCGAAGGTTTTGGTTAAACGTATAGCTAACCCCATAGCTAAACCTCTGAACCTATAGCTCTAAACCTCTAAACCTATAGCTGAACAAGCTTATAAACTCATCTCACCGCGCAACACTTGTTGCATTTGATCCTTCACTTGTTCGTAGCTTAAGTTTTGGCTCAACAGGTAATGTAACTTCGCCAGTGCCGCTTCTGGTGTCATATCGTAACCACTGATAACTCCAGATTCTGCTAGTGCACAACCCGTCGCGTAGCCACCCATATTGACTTTACCGGCCAAACACTGAGTTAGGTTCACTACAATCACACCTCGTTCTGATGCATCTTTTAAGTGCTGAAGTAGCTCTTGATTTTGTGGTGCGTTACCAACACCAAAAGTAAGCAAAATCATTGCGTTAACAGGCTGTAGTAGTGTGTTGCGAATCACCTCATGTGAGATGCCTGGGTACATAGTGATTACGCCGATGGGTTGCGGAGTAATGTTATGAACCTTGAAAGCACCTTCAGGTTGCTCGTTTACCTTAACGTTATTGCTGATCTGGATATTGATACCTGCTTCTAGCAATGGGGTTAGGTTTGGAGAGGTAAACGCATTGAAGCCATCTGCGTGTGATTTTGTGCTGCGGTTACCGCGCATCAACTTGTTGTTGAAGAACAGTGTCACTTCGTTGATCGGGTAGTTCGCTGCAATGTGCAGAGCATTCAGCAGGTTTGCTTGTCCGTCTGAACGTAACTCTGCCAATGGGATCTGAGAGCCCGTAACAATCACAGGTTTGCCGAGGTTTTCCAGCATGAAAGACAGAGCAGAGGCGGTGTAAGCCATTGTGTCTGTACCGTGTAGGATAACGAAACCATCGTACTTATCGTAGTTCGCGCGAATATCATCAGCGATAGTCTGCCAATCAAGTGGCGTCATATCTGAAGAGTCCATCAATGGAGAGTATTCATGAATGGTGTACTCAGGCATTTCTGGGCGATGGAATTCAGGCATGCCAGCTAGCTGCTTATCCATAAAACCTGCGACAGGGACATAGCCGTGGTCCAAAGACTTCTGCATGCCAATTGTGCCGCCGGTATACGCGATATAGATGTGTTTTCTTTCCATGGCGATTAATACTTAGTGTGATATAGGGAACAGGGGGGCGATTATAGCGAATTATCATGCAATAAAAAGAGGCGCCTCACACAGAGGCGCCTCTTGATAACAAAGCGTTGAGCTTATCTTATTGAACTTGGCAGTTTAAGCAAAAAGCGTATCGGCCTTGTGGGTCGTTAAAGTTGCCTAACAGCTGGCTATCTTGAGCTAACTGCTGAGTAACAGGTTGTAAACTGCTTGGAATCATTGATTGGATATCAAAGCCTATCGACATCTGAACTTGATTCATAAACTCTTGAATAAATTGTTCAGTCGTTGAAAGTGGTTCTTCTACCCAGTAGATGTTGTAGGTTTCAAGCTCTGCAAGTGAAGCCGCTGCCGCAATCGCATCATCAAAATCACCAATTTCATCGACTAGACCTTTCTGGATTGCATCTTGGCCAGTCCATACTCGGCCTTGAGCGATCTTGTCGACAGCATCGACTTCCATGCCGCGATTCTCTCCAACTAGGCTAATGAATCGGCGGTAACCGTTTTCAATGCCCATTTGGAACGCATCTTTCGCGCCGTCGCTAAGCCCAGTCGTAATACCAAGACCAGAGAAAGGTGATGTGCCAACGCCATCAGTGTAAACACCAATATCGTTCAACCCTTTTTCGAAAGTTGTGATAACACTAAAGATACCAATCGAACCAGTTAAGGTCGTTGGTTGAGCCAAGATCTTGTCCGCACCCATCGAGATCCAGTAACCACCCGAAGCGGCAAGACTAGACATCGACACAACAACCGGCTTGCCCGCTTGCTTGATCGCTTCAATTTCATTGCGAATCACTTCTGAAGCAAAGGCACTGCCGCCCGGGCTGTCTACACGAAGTACAACGGCTTTTACTTTGTCGTCGTTGCGCGCTTGGCGAAGTAGTGCTGCTGTGGTGTCACCACCAACGGTGCCACGTGGCTGCTTACCATCCATAATTGCGCCGCTAGCAACAATCACAGCAACATCGTGCGATTCACTGGTTAGGTCTGGAAGCATGGTTGTACGGTACTCGTAGTACCCAAACGCGTTATAGCTGTCTTGACCATCACTGCCGAAGACGTCAGCAAGCTCTAGTCGTACTTGCTGGCGAGTCGCCAGTTCGTCAACTAAACCAAGCTTCTCTGCCAGTTTTGCGATATCGCCATCAACCGACTCAAGGTCTTTTAAGAAAGAGTCCATGCTTGGGTTCAAGGTCTTAGCGTCGATCTGACGGTTGTTGCTTACGTCATCAACGTATGCGCCCCATAATTGGCCTAACCAACGAGAAGCAGATTCTTTCGCTGCATCTGACATGTCGTCACGAATGAAAGGCTCGATAGCTGACTTATAGGTACCCACACGGAACACGTGCGTATTGACGTCTAGCTTCTCTAATAACGTTTTGTAGTAAAGCGAATAAGCGCTGTAACCTTTGAGAAGAACCCCACCATCTGGTGATAGGAAGACTTTAGTTGCGTAGCTGGCTAGGTAGTATTGGCTTTGGTTGTAAAAGTCACCCACCGCATAAATTGGTTTGCCTGTTGCTTTGAACTCGTTGAGTGCTTTAGCAATGTAGCGAAGCTTGGTCAGATTGGTTTCTGGCAGTTCTTTGAGTGCTAAAACGATACCAGTAACGTTGTCATCGTCTTTGGCGTAGCGAATCGTTTCAACAATATCAAACAGGACGTTCTCTTTTGGAAGGTCTTTGCCAAGCAGTGAACCCGTGACTGAATCCATCGGATTGATATAGCGACTTTGCTCCACGATAGGACCAGACAGGTTAAGTACTAAAGCCGATTCCTGTGGAACAGTGGGCTGAGCTGTGTCTGAGTGGAAGTATACAAAGTAGATGATGGCGATACTGAGTAAAAAGAAGAGGTTAACGAGCGCAAGACGCACAAACGTTATGAGCTTCCAAATCCCTTTAAAGATCATACCTATAAATTTGAATATCTTTTTCATTATGTCTCCGCAGTGAGATCACGTGGCTTTAACAAGCAACAGTACTATTAATCTCAATAATATGAACTGCTTAGTATCCTACGATAATTCCCTAGCTCAAACTACACCAAGAATTGTTAATCGATATATATTCTCATTAAGTGTAGACAAATTAAGGGTTTCTGAACGATTAATACCTTCAGCATTATGATCAGTGTTACAAAAATGTAAACGGTTGTTTGAAGTTTTGGTGATTGAGTTATATTGTGGTCAGACCACAAGGATATAATAATAGAAGTGATGTCTGCCATGTACCCACATTTACTCGAACCACTCGATCTTGGATTTACTCAGTTACGTAACCGTGTATTGATGGGATCAATGCACACGGGTTTAGAAGAAAATAAAGAAGGCCTCCACAAGCTTGCCGCGTTTTATGAAGAGCGAGCAAAAGGAGGCGTTGGCCTTATTGTTACCGGTGGTTTCTCTCCTAATTTACGTGGCAGATTGACCCCATTTAGTGCTGAGTTCAGTAAAGTTAAGCACGCAAAAGCTCACCAAGTTGTTACCGAGGCCGTGCATAAGCATGGCGGTAAAATTGCCCTTCAGTTGCTGCATGCTGGCCGCTATGCCATGCACCCATTCGCGCAAAGTGCTTCGGGCATCAAAGCGCCAATCGCTAAGTTTGCACCGAGTGAGATGAGCCCTCGTCAAATTAAAAAGACCATCGGTGCTTTTGCCAACAGTGCAGAGCTAGCTCAGGTTGCTGGTTATGACGGCATTGAGATTATGGGCTCTGAAGGCTACTTGATTAACCAATTCATCTGTAAACGTACCAACATGCGTTATGACGAATGGGGCGGTTCTTATGAGAAGCGCATGCGTTTCCCATTAGAGATCGTTAAATCGATTCGCGAAGCGGTGGGTAAAGATTTCATCATTATTTTCCGCTTATCGATGCTGGATTTGGTTGAGCAAGGCAGCACGTTCGAAGATGTTGTACTTCTGGCTCAGAAGCTAGAAGAAGCGGGCGTGACCATTATTAATACCGGCATTGGTTGGCATGAAGCTCGTGTTCCGACTATCGCGACACAAGTTCCAAGAGGGGCATTCTCTTGGGTGACGGAAAAAGTAAAACCATACGTGTCGATCCCAGTGGTGACATGTAACCGAATCAACACGCCTGAAGAGGCCGAACGTATCCTCAGTTCAGGACAGGCCGACATGGTATCAATGGCTCGTCCATTCTTGGCTGACCCTGATTTCGTTAATAAAGCGGCTCAAGACCAAGCTCAGTTCATTAACACCTGTATCGGTTGTAACCAAGCTTGTCTTGATAACGTATTCAAAGGCAAAAGAGCGAGTTGTTTGGTTAACCCTCGAGCTTGTTACGAGACTGAAATTGTTGTTCAGCCTGCCCAAGCGACCAAAACTATTGCCGTGGTTGGGGCTGGGCCTGCTGGTTTAGCCTGCGCGACGACGTTGGCACAGCGTGGTCATAATG
Source organism: Vibrio sp. 10N.222.47.A9 (assembly GCF_963872585.1). Taxonomy (NCBI): domain Bacteria; kingdom Pseudomonadati; phylum Pseudomonadota; class Gammaproteobacteria; order Vibrionales; family Vibrionaceae; genus Vibrio; species Vibrio sp. 10N.222.47.A9. The sequence continues at coordinate 143,022 of NZ_CAWNBB010000041.1, forward strand.
TTGATCTGATTGAGAAAAATGACCGTATCGGTGGACAATTTAGATTGGCAATGCAGATTCCGGGTAAAGAAGAGTTCAGAGAAACGATTCGCTACTTTGCTAATCAAATCGATGCATCAGGCGTGAACTTAAAACTGGATACTGAAGCGACGTTTGAGATGTTGTTGAAGTACGATGAAGTCGTTATGGCTGCTGGTGTTGAACCAAGAAAGCTTGATATTGAAGGGATTGACCAAGAAAACGTAATCGATTATCAAACCTTGATTCGTGAAAAGACACCAGTAGGCGAAAAAGTCGCGATTGTTGGTGCCGGTGGTATTGGTATTGATGTGGCAACTATGCTGACAGAGCCGACTTCTCACAGCTTGGATGACTGGCTGCATGAGTGGGGCATTGATAAAAATATGGAACACCCTGGTGGACTTTATCCTTACCCTGATTCGTTCAGTGATAAAACGGTTTGGGTGATGCAGCGTAAAGCGGGTCGTGTCGGTAAAGGTCCGGGTAAGACTACAGGTTGGATTCATAAACGCACATTAGAAAAACGTGGTGTGAACTTACTTGGTGGCGTGAGCTACAACAAGATTGACGACCAAGGTCTGCATATCAGCGTTGGTAAGAAAGATCAGGTACTCGATGCCGATTCCGTTATCGTGTGTGCGGGTCAGGTTTCTGTTCGTCCATTCGAAGACATGTGGCAAGAGTTTGGTGGCAAACTACACGTGATAGGCGGTGCCGATTACGCGGGTGAACTGGATGCCGTGCGTGCGATTCGCCAAGGTGTTGAGTTAGCTATTAAGCTTTAACAACAAACAGAATGTTCTCGTTTGATAAGTTTGAATCAGAAAGTTCAATAAGCTGAACTAGACGGGTAACTAAGCTTGGACTAGACGGATAAATAAGGCTCCTAAGTCATAGATTTAGGGGCCTTTGTTGTTTTTAGTGTCGTTTCAAATAGACAGCCGTTGAGATTTATTATCGTTTGTGTTCTGTGCTACAGTTCAATTATACAAACAATAAAAATTAGTAAGGACTTCAAATGGATGCTTTGGATCTATTGCTCAACAGACGCTCAATCGCAAAACTCTCTGATCCGGCACCTGAAGGTGTGGCGTTAGAAAATATCATTAAAGCGGGCTTACGTGCTCCAGACCACGGCGCATTGACACCATGGCGCTTTGTTATCGCACAAGGCTCAGGGTTACAGAAGCTCTCTGATATTTTGGTTCGTGCAGCACAAGCTGACGAGAGCGAAGAAGCGGTCATTGAGAAAGTTAAAAAAGCGCCGTTTCGAGCACCGATGGTGATCACTATCATCGCAAAGGTAACTGAGCACGAAAAAGTGCCCGCGTTCGAACAACACCTATCTGCGGGTTGTGCTGCGCAAGCCATGCAAATGGCTGCCGTTGCACAAGGTTTCCAAGGTTTTTGGCGCTCAGGTAAGTGGATGTTCCACCCTGAAGTTCACCAAGCTTTCGGCCTAGAAGGCGACGACGAAATCGTTGGTTTCCTATATTTGGGTACTCCGGGCTGTACGCCAATGAAAGCGCCAGAACGTGACTTCTCAAAGTTCGTCGAGTTCTTGTAAAGAAAGCTGAAGCTTGAATAATGGAATGCTAACTGTATAAACAACCAGTTTTCCTTGATTTCTAGGGGCCACATTAGATAATGTGGCCCTAATTGTTTGTAGCATCTGGAAAAACATGTCTCGTCTTATCATTGCTGAAAAACCAAGCCTAGGCCGCGCGATTGCCGCCGCACTACCGAATCCACAGAAGAAAGACCAAGGGTTTATCAAATGTGGTAATGGAGACGTGGTGACTTGGTGTATTGGACACTTATTGGAGCAGGTTGAGCCAGACGCTTATGACGACCGTTATAAGAAGTGGAACTTAGCCGATCTTCCTATCGTGCCAGAGCAATGGCAACTAAGACCTCGTAAGACGTCAAGCAAACAGCTCACGGTGATCCGAAAGCTATTGAAAGACGCGACCCAAATTGTCCATGCGGGTGACCCTGATAGAGAAGGGCAGTTGCTAGTTGATGAAGTTATCGATTACTGCAAGGTGTCTAAGGCCAAGAAAGAGTCGATGGACAGGCTGCTGATCAGCGATTTGAACTTACCAGCGGTGAAGCGTGCGCTCTCTCAGATGCGCAGTAACCGAGATTTTATTCCATTGTCTATTTCTGCTTTAGCACGCTCTAGAGCCGATTGGTTGTATGGCATGAACATGACCCGAGCTTACACCTTGCTTGGTCAAAAGGCGGGTTACCAAGGCGTGTTGTCGGTCGGTCGAGTGCAAACGCCAGTACTTGGTTTGGTCGTAAGGCGTGATGAAGAGATCGAAAACTTCATTCCGAAAGATTACTTCACTCTGCATGCGCTGATCCCTTACCAAAACAACGGCCAGAGCTTTGATATTCGAGCGCGTTGGAAACCAAGCGAAGCATGTAAGCCATGGCAAGATGAAGAAGGCCGGGTGCTCAATCGAAAACTGGTTGAGAACGTGGCTAACCGAATTGCGAATCAACCCGCGACGGTGACGGAATCAGAGCAAAAGCAAAGTAAACAAGCTGCGCCACTGCCTTACTCGCTGTCAGCTTTGCAGATTGATGCGTCTAAACGTTTTGGTATGAGTGCTCAGCAGGTGTTGGACACCTGTCAGTCGTTGTACGAGAAACACAAACTCATCACTTACCCGCGTTCTGACAGTCGCTATCTACCTAAAGATCACTACTCACAAAGAGAGTCGGTCGTGGATGCTATCGCTAACAATGCGAAAGAGCTGCAAAGTGGTGCTCAAGGTGCGGATCTTTCTCTTAAATCCAAAGCATGGAACGACAGCAAGGTCGATGCTCACCACGCGATAATCCCAACACCGAAGAAATCATCGGTGAACGGCCTGTCTGCCAACGAGATGAAAATCTATCAGCAAATCGCTCGCCAGTATCTAATGCAATTCTATCCACCAGCGGTTTTTGCCGATGCTAAGCTGGTTTTTGATATCGCTGGTGGCGTGTTCATCGCTAAAGGACGTCAGCTTATCCACCCGGGCTGGAAGGTGTTGATGGGGAAAACGGACACTGAAGAAAAAGGTGATGGTACGGATACGGTTCCTCCATTGGATAAAGGAACCGTGTTGACGTGTCGTGAAGGTATTATTGGTGATAAGAAAACCGAACCACCAAAGCACTTCACGGAAGCGACCTTGCTACAAGCGATGACAGGTATCGCGCGCTTTGTCGCGAACAAAGACCTTAAAGCCATTTTGAAAGAGACCGATGGCCTTGGAACGGAAGCAACCCGAGCGGGTATCTTAGATACTTTGTTTAAGAGGCAGTTGCTAACTCGACAAGGTAAAAGCATCCATAGTAGCCCTGCAGGTAGAGGTTTGATTAATGCGTTACCTGAGGACTCGACCTTTCCCGACATGACGGCTCACTGGGAGCATCAGTTGCAAGGCATGGCTGAACGAAACCAAGCGTATCAACCCTTCATGCAGGCGCTAGAAAGTAAGATCGATGGCTTAATGGGTAAGGTAAAAACAGGTGAAGTCCCTGAATCCCTGCGTCATCTGCCTAAAGTTGAAAGACCAGCATTCAAGCGCCGTAAAGGTGGTGGGACAAGGAAGAAGACTTACGCGAAGAAAGGCGCTAAAAGTTAATCAGTTAGAAACTGAAAGCTAACAACACCCATTATTGATATTGGGAATCAATATTAACGACCGACCTTGCGCCCACAACGTTTAAACAGCTGCTGCCAATAATCAACATGGCGGCGAGTTGATGCTCGAAAAGCTTGATGTGCATCTTGGATGGGAAAGTAATAACTGTGCAGTTCAGATTGCGCGTCAAACATCCCAAGTTGCGGGGCTAACTGCTGATAATAGCCATCCAGCTGCGCCATGTAAGGCTGAACCTTACCAATGTATTGCTGCTCGAACACATTGTTGAGATAACGAAACTTAGTGGTGTCTCGCTGCTTCCCGCAGATGATGTTGGCATCAAAAGTAGTGAGTTGCTTGGTGATGGTATCAAGCTCAACCGAAGCACGAGCCAGCGAGTAGTATAAATCCCCGAGCGTAGAGCTCTTTTCTAATACTTCTTGAACCTCAGTAGTCTTTCCCGAAACGAGCGGAACGTTTAACGCTTGATTGATATGTTCTAAGGCATCACTGGTTTGTCGTACCTGATCGCCGATATCAGCACGTAACCACTGACTACCACGCATTTGTGACTGCATGGCATCGCTGGCATAGATTAGATTCCACTGGTGCCGCGGAAACTGTGTGAGTTTCTGCTGCTCGATTTCTTTCAGTAGCTCTACGACCTCAGGGTCTAATTCGCTACTGGATAAACATTTCCCAACACCTGCAAGTAGGGCGACTTGATAATCGTAATTGCGAAACTCATCCGCGACTTTCCCAAGAACCGAATTTCTTTCTGCAATCAGATTGAACAATCCACACTGGCGAAGCTGGTAGCTGTCGATGAGACCAATAGAAAGCGAGGGCACGTCAAGCAGAAGCTCTCTTTTTCTCGGTAGGCTTTCAAATTCCCATTTCTCTTTTATCTCGTCAGCATCTTGTACTCTGGCTATCTTGGTTTGGTAGTCGTCGAACAAGTCTCCGGGGCCATCACTGAAACAGCCAGCTAGCATCACAGTCAGACAAAACAGTGTTGAGTGCTTAACTAGGTTTGAGAGAGGGCCATCATTCATCTGCGGGTTACCAATCTATTTCGCTGCCATCGAAATTGAAGAAGTGACCACTTACTTCAGTATTCGCAGACTCGATGACTTTTATAAGACCAGAAGCTGAGGTGTTGGTGTCGATCAGAGCATTAGGGCCGCCCATTTCGGTCTGTACCCAACCAGGATGCAGAGCTAACACCGTAACGCCGCTATCCGTTAAGTCGTTACTTAAGCTCTTCACAACGGAGTTTAGAGCGGCTTTGGAGGAGCGATAGATGTAGCCGCCTCCTGAGGTGTTCTCGGACATGCTACCGACTCTAGAAGACAGGCAGGCGATCTTTTTGACGTCACTAATTTCTATAAGAGGTAATAGAGTCTCGACAAGCTTCAATGGCGCAATGGTGTTGACTTCGAATACACGGCGCCACTCTTCGACATCGGTATTACCCAGACCATAACCTTTAGGACCATAGTAGCCAGCGTTGTTGATCAAGATATCAATCGACTCTATTTGCGAAGTGAGGTGGCTCACCGCTTGGTAATCGGTTATCTCTAATTGAATGCAGGTCAGGTTGCTGTTGTGGTCTGCGAGAGAGAGCAGTTCTTTTGCTGAGTTAGCATCACGATAAGTCGCGTACACCTTGTGGCTACCTTCCAAGTATTGTTGAGTCAGGCTTAAGCCAATGCCGCGATTTGCTCCAGTAATGAAAATAACGCTCATGGTGATTCCTTTTTAGTTCAATTAGTTAAGTTTGATGGCTTAACAGGAGAAAATCAACGCTCCACCAACTGGCCATTAGCATTCCTACAAAAATCATTACTGCTGCTACTGAGCCGCAGATCACCCCAAAGATGAGTATTAGGTTTTTCATTGGTGTCTCTTTTTGAAAGTTAAGTTAATGATAACTATTATCATCAATTAAGGTTGTCGCCTAGGCTGAGACTGTTATGATTTTGAGAAAGATACGCAATTAACCTGATTATGATTCCTTTAATTTACCACCCAATCTATTCGCAGTTACCTTTACCAGAAGGTCACCGTTACCCGATTAACAAATATCAGTTGTTACACAGTGCTGTTGAAGCATTAATGGATAGAGATCCTCTATGGAAGCGTCAGTTTGAAATCTTCCAACCAACGCCGGTTTCGGTTGAACAGGTAAAACAGGTTCACGATAGTGAGTATGTAGATTTGCTTGTTTCTGGTAATTTGCCCGCAGCAAAGATGAGACGTATCGGTTTCCCCTGGAGTGAACAACTTATTGAGAGAACACTCTACTCAAGTGGTGGAACCTGCTTGGCCGCTGAAATGGCAATAGAGAGTGGTTTAGCGATTCATTTGAGTGGTGGTTATCATCACGCACACCATGATTTTGGTAGCGGCTTTTGTTTGTTGAACGATCTGGTGTTAGCGGCAAAACATGCGTTGACCTTTGAACACATCGATAAAGTGCTTATCGTCGACAGCGATGTTCATCATGGTGATGGCACAGCGACTCTTTGCCAAGAGAATGACGACATCATTACTTTGTCGTTCCACTGCGACAAAAACTTCCCTGCACGAAAACCGTTGTCTGATTTAGATGTGCCGTTAAGTCGTGAAACAGAAGATGAAGAGTTCTTACGTTGTTTTGAACAAGTCACTAAGTTAGCGATTGCTCACCATCAACCTGATCTGATTATTTATGATGCGGGGATCGATATCCATCAAGACGATGAGCTGGGTTATTTGAATGTTTCGACAAAAGGGATATTTGAACGCGACTGTTTCATGATTGAATTAGCGAAATCAGAGTCTATTCCGATGGCCTGCGTAGTCGGTGGCGGATATCGAACTCAGCATCAAGATTTGGTTCCAATTCACATGCAGTTATTGAAGGCGGCAGCAAAGTTGAACGTATCTAAAACTGTGGATGCGATTTCAGATACTCGCTATTCAACCAGACTCTCTACACATAGGTAACTCCGCATTGCTGTGCGTTATATTGTGTTCATGACTTAAGAAGCGTAAGTGGTATACGGTGAGCAAACAAAAATCCGCTGATCGCTTAGCGGATTTTTAGTGCCACTTAATGTTTTTTAAGCTCGTCTAGCACCATTGAGTTATGTTGCTCATGAATGGTGTTAACACGTACACGTTTTTCTGGCTCTAAACGCTCATATTCGGTTAGATATATATCACTATGGATGTGCTCTGCAATCATTTTAACGATAAGTCTATTATTCGCATATAGGCCTACGGTTTCTTCACGATGAGAAAACATTAAGGCTAGTTTCATATCTGCCACGCACATAAAGCGATGAGAGGGGTATTCTGTCTCTTCCGTTTCAGATCGTGAGTATAATTCTATCTTCTCGTGTGGCTTCGACATTTTATTGAATGAGAAACCGATCACTCTTACACCACGTTCCACTGCATCGGATAATTCTTTTGAAAATAGGTCTAAATTAAAGTCAGTGTTGAGGTAAACCTCAAGGTTAGCCTGATTAATAATTTCTTTGGCTTTTTGCAGCAGATTCTCAGAGCCTGTGAGGTTATAGACGAATTCTTTTTCCTCTTGAAGCATCATCTTTGAAAGCTCTGTCTTGAGGATATTAATGTTCTCTACAGTCTTCTTCTCAATTTGGCTGAAAATTAAATCAGGTGATTTTGCTTCATACTCTTTTGTGTCCCCATCGGACATAAAGATATAGCCATTGGTGTAGAGATTATCTATCGATGAGTAGACAGAAGATCGCGAGATAGAGATCTCTTTTGCAATTTTATATCCGCTGGAGCGGCCATTTTTCAGCAAATTAATGTAAACAAGTGCGTCGGTTTTGGTAAATCCAAAATCCATCAATTTGGTCACTAGCTCTGACACGGGTTGTCCTCTGAAACTATTCAATGTTTTCTTCCTGCTAAGGTTACCATTCCTGCAACTATGAGCGTAAATGATTGTTGTTATTTTTTATTGCGATGAGAGAAGCGCCGTATGCAAAAAGGAATTTATCTTGCGGTAACTGAGTGATTACGGGTAAGTCACTCGTGGCGTTGTTGCGATAGAGCGCTACTTTCAAATCGTTACGTAAAGAAGGATAGGCGCTTGCGGAGCCTGATAAAATTAACTGCTTAGGGCGTAAAGACTGGATGGGCTTAATTAAGCTACGAGCCAGTTGATCGACAAAAGTTCGATAGATTCGGGTTGAGTGAGTGTCTACTTCATCAACACCATCAAAGATCTGTGAAAGAGTTCGGTCACGCAATACGACTTGGTGATACTGACGTTCAATGCCTTTCTCGGAGACAAACTGTTCGATGCATGTTTCATTTCCGCAGCGACAGATTGGTGTTAAGCCATCAACGAGCCACTGAAAGTTGGGCAGTGTTGAATGAGCCCAATTAGCACATAGTGAGTGATGAACATTCTTCATTTTATTGTAGAAACTGATCCCGCAACTATCACCAATGGTGGCACTTAATACCGTCTCATTGGTAAGGGTCTTTGAGTGTTGGAACTCAGTCATAACGGCACTTTTCGAGTGGTTGACGAGTATGCAATCACAGTTAAAACGGTTTGTTAAATCAATAGCCAATTGTGCTAGGGGTAAATGGTCGTCTTGAGAGCCGTCACGCTCTGCAGGTAGATACTCTGAAGAGTAATATTCAGAAGCACTGATACCTATTGCGGTGACTTGCCCATATCGCCAGCTAACTTGAGTGATCAGTTCAGCGAGATATTTAAATAGGCTTTGTTTATCTTCTGGCGTTTTCTGCACTGTTCGATACACCTCTTTACCAAAAGAAGTGCTTATTATTGAGTGAGTAAGTAGGGAATCAATAGAGATTCCCATAACAATCGCAGTGTTCATCAAGTTATTGAACTTTCTCGATAAGGTAGCCAAATGCTTTGATTGAGATTGAACGTCCTTCTAGCTCAATTTGCTTGTCGTGTTCGCTATTATTGAGAACAAACAAGTGCTCAGCTCGGCGATAAGCAATACAGTCAGCATCGTTTACAGATACCCAGTCTAGGTTTGGTTGGTTTAAATCGGGATTAGCCTTACGTAAAGCGATCATTTCTTTGATGAAAGCCTTAAAGTCTAAGTCGTGATTATCCACATTCCACTCCATGCATTTACGATTATTTTCACTGCCCATACTACGGCCACCATCCATACCAATTTCGCCGCCGTAATAAATACAAGGTGCACCGACTTGAGTGAACATGAATAAATACGCGAGTTTTGCTTTACGTGTATCACCTTGGCATAGAGAAAGGATGCGCGTAGTGTCATGGCTATCAAGCAAGTTAAACATCGCTTCATTAACGTTTCTTGGGTATGCCATGTACGAGGTATTTACAGCATTAATAAAGCTATGTTTATCAAACGCAGAGAGTGCAAAGTAGTCGGTAATGGCTTGGGTTAGTGGGTAGTTCATCAATGAGTCGTATTGATCACCGCGCAGCCAAGGCATGCCTTCATGCCAAATCTCACCAAGAATGTAGCAATCTGGGTTGACTCCTTTGACGACTTTTCGGAAGTCTCGCCAGAAGGCGTGGTCAACTTCATTAGCGACGTCTAAACGCCAGCCATCGATATTGAATTCTTCTACCCAGTGACGGGCTACATCTAAAAGATATGATCGGCATTCTTCGTTTTCAGTATTTAACTTAGGCATTTCAACGACGTTGCCGAAGGTTTCGTAATTGAGGTTCCAGAAGTCCCATTCCTCTTTAGGTGTATCAGGATAAACTGGGAATTTATTGATCCAGAACCAATCGGCGTATTGAGATTCCGCTCCTTTTTCAACAACGTCCAGCCATAAAGGAGATTGAGTGCCAATATGGTTAAATACAGCATCTAACATGACTTTCATGCCGCGCTGGTGGGCTTCTGTTACCAGTGCTCTGAACGCTTCATTACCGCCAAAGTGTGGGTCGACATTATAGTAATCAACCGTGTCATATTTGTGGTTGGCATTGGCAGTAAAGATAGGGCACAGATATAAGCCATTTACGCCCAGATCTTGTAAGTAATCGAGTTTTTCAATTACGCCCCACAAATCTCCACCCATAAAGTTATCCGATTTAGGCTCGGTTCCCCAAGGTTGGACATTGATAGGCGATATGTCAGGTCGACCATTTGCAAATCGTTCAGGGAAAATCTGGTACCAAATGGTATCTTTCACCCAGTTAGGTGTTTTCAATACATCGCGTGGGTTGATGTATGGGAAACAATAAAAGTTACTCAAATTACTGAGTTCTGTTTCTGCTTTTTTAGGTTCAGATAAATCAGCGCATCGTTTTTCACCGAAGAGAATCTTTTCTCCATCTTTACCGTATAAAATAAACCCGTAACGGCTCCGGCGTTTTGGCGGCTTAAACTCTGCAAACCAGTGGTCGTGGTGCTCAGTTTCACCTTCGTGAATCATTGCTACTTCGTTACCACCTACCCAACCGTGGGCATCGCTTCCTCCTAAATTACCACCATCAAGACCGCCTTCAGCCCAATGGTAAGGGTCGCCTATCCACAGGGAAACACGTTCAATTTCACCTTTTGCACTACGTAATCGCAGGTGCAGTGTTTCATTATCATAGGCGTAACTGTCCGCACTCTTTGCCGAGTGTGTAAGTGAACTTCTTGTAATCATGCTGTATTCCTAGCGTTATTCTTTTACTGCACCGCTGACGAGACCAGTGGTGATGTGTTTTTGTGTTGCAACGAATAGCAACGTGATTGGGACGGCTACCAACAAAGAACCTGCGGCAAATAAGGTGAAATTTTCAGCGGAGTTCGATGAAATCCAACTGAAGATACCAATTGCGAGAGTCATTTTTTCTTCACTACGCAAGATTAGCGTTGGCAAAATGAAATCCATCCATGGTCCTGTAAATGAAACTAAGCCGACAAAGACAAGGATAGGTTTGGCTAGTGGTAAAATGATTTCTAAGAAAATCGTCATATGACCAGCGCCATCAATTTTGGCCGCTTCATCTAATGATGTTGGGATAGCGTCGAAGTAACCTTTCACAAGCCAAATCATGAAGGGAAGGGAGCCGGTGACGTAAACAAACAGTAAGCCAGCGTAAGTATCAATTAAGCCCATTTTGGACAATAAAATGTAAATAGCGGTCATTGATAGAAACGCAGGGAACATCTGTAAGACTAAAATACTCATCATTACGTTCCGTTTACCCTTGAAGCGGTAACGTGAGAATACAAACGCCGAAATGGTTACCACGATCAGTGAAATGATCATATTGGCGGTTGCTAGGAAGAACGTATTTTTGTACCACTCAAAATATGGCGTGTCGGTAAAAAGTGCTCGGTAGTGGTCAAGAGTAAATTCCATCCCAGTAAACGATGAGCTAAATAAGTTATTACCCGCTTTAAATGACGCCATAACGGTCCAAATTACCGGTCCAAGTACTAACAACGCATTGGTTATTAGGAAGAGGTAAACGATAGCTGTACCGATTTTTCCAATAAACTTATCCATGTTACATACCTACATCGTCTTTAAAGGAATTCATGCGGCGGAACTGCCAAATAGCAATACCAGACAAGAATAAGAAGATGACAATTGAGATAACAGAAGCAATTTGGTACTGCTGGAAATCTAATGTCAGTTTGTAGATCCAAGTGATCAAGATGTCGGTGTGACCAGCAAATCGATATTCAGGGTTTATTGGACCACCTTCGGTTAATAGGAAAATTGCACCGAAATTATTGAAGTTATGGGCAAAGGTCATCACTAGAGATGGCGCAACTTGGTGTAATACCATAGGCAAAGTTATTTCCCAGAACTGCTGGAGTTTATTGGCTCCATCCACTTCACTGGCTTCGTAAAGGTCCTCGGGAATATTCGTTAATGCACCTGCGATAAGTAGCATGAAGTAAGGTGCACCGACCCAAACACTGACTGCAATAACCGTGATTTTTGCGGTAAATGGGTCAGATAAGAAAGCGACAGAATCTAGCCCCCACGAATTCAATACCGCGTTAACCGGACCAATACCATTCAAAAGTAGGCGGAACATCAACAAGGTCACAAAGGCTGGAATGGCATAAGGAAGAATGAAAACAAAACGCCATGCTTTCTTTGCTTTGATATTTTTGTTTTGCAATGCAAGCGCCAACAAAAATCCAAAACCGCAAGTACAGATAGTGGCAAAAAACGCCCACATCACAGTCCAAGATGCCACGCCAAAGAAGGTGCTTGACCAAATTTTAAGCTCAAATAAGGCAAAGAAATTCTTAAAACCAACCCAATCAACCAAATTCCTTGGTGGAATATGATGAGGCGCAGAATAGTTAGTAAATGACACCATCACAGTAATGATGATCGGCATTATGATGAAAGCAATACTGGCTACAAAAGCAGGGGACAGCATGATAAATGCGAATTTTTGGTCGTAAATATCTTTGATCTGTTCACGTAAAGTCAGGTTGGTTCTTTGGGTTTCTTTTGCATCTTTAACGTTGGCTAAATATAAGCAAATGAATAAGAAGCTATAGAGTAGGGCGATCACTCCTTCTACCAGCATAAATACTGAGTTGTCGCCTTGGGTGATCGTAAAGCCTTTACGCACTTGAGCTACGTCGCCTAAAGTTACTAACCCTTTCAGCGAAGAGAGTAGCTCAGGGAAAACCAGTAACGTAATTAGCTGCATTGCTAAGAATACGCCACCTTTCACCCAGTGACCTTTTAAGAGTTGTGTGCTCCCCATTATGAGGAGAGCAGCAGGCACTCGTGGTGCCGGCTTAGTCTCTGATAACAACATAGATCCTCTTTACTCTTGGAGTTCGATCTGTTCTTCGATAATTGAGCGAGCTCGGTCTAATACGTCTTTTGGTGACTTATCGTTTATCCAAAATGCCGTAATTGCACTTGCCATTGGCGACCAAATGAACCCCATCTCAGGTACTGAAGGCATAGCGTCTGAATAGAAACCTTGAGTGATAATAGCGTAAGTTGCTTCGTCAGCATCGACGATAATCTCTTCCATAACGGTTGGAACTGGCGGGATAGCTTGAGCCATTTCGTAACGTTTCTTGAGCATTTTGTCAGTCGTGAGGTAGTCAGCAAATAATTGAGCTGCTCTTGGGTATTCAGTATAGGAAGAGACAACTGCAAGCCTAACTGTTGAGAAAGTACGAGGTTGCTGACCTTCTAATTTCGGCATAGGCACAACTCCAAAGTTTATACCTGAGTTTTTATAACCTTGAATCGCCCACGGACCATCGATAATCGCGGCAACTTTACCTTCGCTAAATAAACCACGGCGAACTTGCGGGTTACGCATATCAATAGGGTTAGAGTCATTAGCAACACGCAGTTTCTTCATTGCCTCTAAACCTTGTTGAGCCTTTTCAGAGTCAATGCCGATATCTTTTGCATCCGTCCCGTTTTTACCAAACTCATAAGCGCCATAGAGTGTGACGAACATACGTGACTCGTAGTAATTTTGGATATCCCAAAGTAAGGCGTACTTATGCTCTTTTTTACTATTGAAGGATTTTGAAAACTCAATGAGTTCCTCAAAGTTTTCAGGCGCTTCAGGCAGTAGGTCTTTGTTATAGAAAAGAGCCGTTGTTGCGAAGCTGACAGGGAAGCCATAACTGCCGCCTTCTGCTTGTGACGCACTGATAGCATTTTGCATGAATGTGCTATTGATTCGGTCTGCAGAGACTAGATTTTCCATTGCGCCACCGGCAACAACTAAACGCCCCAGTAGGTCATGTTCAATCTCGGCAACGTCAGCAACACGCGCTGAGCCACCATCCTGAATAAGTCGAGATGCCGAATCGATGGGTGCAAGCCCTCTAAATGAGAACTTAATATCTTGGGCGAAATCTTTGTTGAAAGATTCAGCTGCATATTCCATGTAATCGACAGTTGATTTATCTGTCCAGATTAATAGCTCTGCACCGCTTTCTGGCACAATTTCTTCAGCACAAGCAAATCCTGATACTAAAGCTGCAGCCATTAACGTTGTCGTAAATAGATTTTTCTTCATATCCACACCGCACAATCAAAGTAGTAGTTCATAAGATACTACTAGGTTATGTCTCGACCAAAATATGTCAATACGAATTGAGTGGAATAGAAGCGTGTTTGTGATTTGAATCACTATATTTACAGGTTTAATAGTATTGTGGCTTGTTATGTAGGAAACCAGGTTAGCTAAGGAATGGCAGCAAGAACTAGGCTCAATTTGACACTTAGATTAATGAAAACCCTACTATTCGTGATGGTGGTCAATTATTTCCATAGCTAAAGGTGACCAATGTCTCATATATCATTTCTATAGGAAGAAAAATAAAAATAAATGCAGAACAATAATTAGGCGTTCAACGTGAACTACTAAGATTCGTGGCCAGAATTATTAGAAAATAACTCCATTGCCGGATTAATAAGGAAATACTGTGAAACGAACAATATTGTCTGTAGTGATAGCTAACACCCTACTTATTAGCACCACTGCACTAGCAAGCGACCGAGGCTTTGCACCTGAAGATACTTTTTTTGATGAAGCTATGCAGTTTGGCGGGCACGTTGGATCATCAGTTGAGTATGAATACAAAACGACTACCGACTGGGCGAAGTGGGGAGGGACTGAATCTACTGAGAAAACTAGGACTCACGAAGTAGTAAGTTTGTTCTACAAAAATGCTAAGTGGAACATGTCGGCTCTGTATGCGTTTAAATTGGAAGACCGTAAGAAAGAACAAACGGGATACAGTGAAACAGAAGATGGTTACAAACATCTTTTATCACTGAACAAAGGTTTTAACATAGGCAGTGGCTGGGCGACTGGTGCGGTCTATGACATCGAATATACAAGAAGCCAGATATATAGCACGGCAGGTGTTAATGGATTACGCCATACCACAACAGAACACAGTTTTAGACCATACTTAACCTACTGGAATAATGAATATGGTGCTGGTTTCTATTCAAACCTTGAATATTTATTGAATGATGAAGATAAGAGTGCGTGGGGCACGATAAAAGAAGAGGGATATAGTTTACTCTTCAAGCCATATAAGCGTTTTGGTAACTGGGAAATGGGCGTTGAGTTTTTCTACCAAATTAAAGAAAACGACGCAAACGGAAATAAAGTTAGCGACTTTACTGAAAAATACGCTGAGCCAATTGTTCAATACAGCTTTGATGATGCAGGCACAATGTATGTGCGAGCGCGTATCGGTGAAAACGAAACGAATGGAATTGGCAGTAACGATGATTACTTCAAAGATATTCGTAAAGCGACAGTAGGCTATGAGCAAGCTGTAGGTGACGATTGGCTAATGAAAGCTGAGTATGAATGGGCGAAAGATACTGAAACATCGAATGCTGCTCAATATGCAGGTGATGAAAAAGTGGTTGAACAAAACACCCTCTTCTTACAAGCTTTATACCGCTTTTAATAAATAGTAGGTCGAACATCATGATAAAAGTTTCAGAAATTGCTCAAATCCTTGGTGGCAAAGTAGTTGGTGATGAATCAATTGAGATATCAACGATTCGCCCAGTATCAAGCGATGAAAAAGGAGGGTTAGCGATAGTATTTGCTAAGTCAGATCTTAAAGGGCTTTCTGAAACTTTAGCGGATGTCATTGTTGGACCAAAAGTTGTGCTTGAAACTCAAGCCAAAACGAAAATTATCATTGATGAGCTTGATGCCGATAAGCTCAATCAACTAATGCGTTTTTATAAAGTACATAAGTATCAATTATTTGATCAATGCAATACCTCTGATACTCCAGATGTCTATATTGGAAAGCACTGTCAAATAGGTGAAAACTGCCACTTTATGCCCGGTGTGAAAATCATGAACGGCGTGACGATAGGTAATAATGTCGCCATTCATGCCAATACGGTTATCAAAGAAGGGACCGTGATCGGTAATAACGTGACTATCGATTCCAATAACTCGATAGGTAATTACAGCTTTGAATATATGACTGGCAAGTTAACACGCTATGAGCGCGTAGAAAGCGTTGGTCGAGTGATTATTCAAGACGATGTTGAAATTGGATGTAACAACACTATTGACCGTGGCACCTTAGGCAACACCGTGATTGGACGAGGCACCAAAATTGATAACCTAGTGCAAATAGGTCATGACTGTAAGATTGGGCAGCATTGTTTATTAGTTTCTCAAACGGGTTTCGCAGGGCACACCATCCTTGAAGATAACGTGATTGTACATGGTCAAGCTGGCACTGCTGGGCACCTCACGATAGGCAAGAACTCGGTTGTTAAAGCGAAATCAGGTGTGAGTCATTCTTTCCCAGAAAATAGTGATCTGTTTGGCTATCCAGCAAAAGACGCACGTTCGTATTATAAGAACTTAGCCATGCTTAATAAATTAACAAATAACAGCAAGAAACCTAGTAGTAATGAATCTGCTAAGAATAAGGGGTTTATCGCAAGGTTTTTAAAATTATGAATATTATTAAGTGACAATTTTATGAACGAATCAATTAATATTGTTGATGCTTATATAAGAGATAGTATTGAAGGTGTGTATTTAGAGTTAGGTGATAACTCTACTTTAAATATTCCGCCTCATCATCAAGAATGCTTGTCTAACTATATTAACGAAAAAGTTAAGTTTGGTATTCGACCTGATTTTATTTATCTAGCGGATGATAACGATAAATTGAATACCGTAGAAGGTCAGTTTACTGAGTTACAAAAACAGGATAATGGCTATAACCTTATTTTTAATATTGAACATAAATTGTTTGTTTCAAAGGTTAGAAATAAAGTTTTGAATACCAATGATATTGGTAAATATTTTAACGTGAACTTTGATACTTACTTTAGTCATATTTTCGACCATGACACGAAGATGAATCTGACTATTTAATGATTAGAATAATAAGGAATTTATAATGAAACGTACTCTGCTGCTTACTGCTCTTTTGTCTTCTGCATTAATGGGGTGTGCAAGCACTTCAGACGCTCCCGCTATTGAACAAAGTCTTGCTACTGGTCCTTTTGCTGACTGTAATCTAGCGAGTGTTGAAGACCGTGGTCCAATTCGTCCTTCACTGTTTGTGATTGGTACTTTCCCTGATGGTCAGTGGATGCACATGGATAACCGCCAGATGTCTCATAAAGGCAATGGTATCTATCAAGTCGTGAGTGAAGAAAAAGCAGGCAATGTAAGCTTACAGTTTGCAACCATGAGTTGGAATCCTCAATTTACTGCTGCAGGTAAAGAGATGGAAGTAGGCTATGAAAAAGAACTAAAACGTGGTGGTTTTGCTAAAAATACAACGGTAAATATCCCTGAAGATGGGAAGTACTTGTGGAGTATTGAGATCAACAAGGATAAGAAACCAGTACGAGCACTTATAAAGGCGTGTAAATAGCATTATTTCCGTTGAGAGTACTAATAGACGTTCAAAGTCGTTCGGTCCACCTATAAGTTATACTTAGTACTCTCTTCTTTTGCCTATTTAGCGAGTGTTTTTACTCTGTAGAATCACTCGCTAAGTGGAACTATTCGCTAAATAAACAGTTTTAATTTTTTGAATAAGCGATACCAAGTGAGCCTTATTTTTACACTTGAGTATATAACCCGTATGCGGAGTATCAAATGGCAACAGTTAGCCTACGCAAAGTAGAAAAAGAATACGACAATGGTTTTAAAGCTGTACATGGAATTGACTTAGATATTCATGAAGGTGAGTTCATGGTATTTGTGGGTCCATCTGGTTGTGCTAAGTCAACCACACTGCGCATGATAGCGGGTCTTGAAAGTATTTCAGGTGGTGATATCCGTATTGGTGATCAAGTCGTTAATGATTTACCTCCTAAAGATCGTGGCATTGCAATGGTGTTCCAAAACTATGCGCTTTACCCGCATAAAACGGTTTTTGACAACATGGCCTTTGGTCTAAAGATGCAGAAAAAGCCGAGAGAAGAAATCAAACAACGTGTTGAAGAAGCGGCTGAAAAATTAGAAATTACAGATTTGCTTTATCGTAAACCGAAAGAAATGTCGGGTGGGCAACGCCAGCGTGTAGCTGTGGGACGAGCGATTGTGCGTAAACCTGATGTATTCTTATTTGATGAACCGCTGTCTAACCTTGACGCCAAATTGCGTGTTTCAATGCGAGTTAAAATTGCTCAACTGCACCAGTCTTTGAAAGAAGAAGGCAACCCAGCAACAATGATCTATGTGACACATGATCAGACGGAAGCGTTAACGCTAGGGGATAGAATTTGTGTGTTAAACCAAGGCAACATCATGCAAGTCGACACTCCTTCCAATCTTTATAATTACCCAAAAAATAAATTTGTAGCTGGCTTTATTGGTTCACCAGCAATGAACTTAGTGAACACAACCTTACGTAAACTTGGTGACGATATTTACGTAGAACTTGCACCTGGTGCCCAAATTATTATCCCTAAAGATAAGCAAGAGAAGTTGCTTAACTACATAGATAAACCAGTGTGTTTAGGCATTCGACCTGAGCATATTGATTTAGCTAACGATGATGAAACGGTGAATGTTCACCCAGGTGAATTAACCGTCGTCGAAAACTTAGGTAATGAAAAGTATTTGTACTTTAGAATTGGTAATAATGAAATTGTTGCTCGTGTTAATAATCAAACCATTACAACCTCGGATATTGGCAGTAATGTGAGGTTTAATTTTGATTCAGGGTTCTGTCATATATTTGATTCAGAAACGGAAGAGAATATAACCTTGTTATATTAACTACCCTTAACGTCATTTAAATAATCCCTAAATATACGTAGGGGTTATTTTTAGTAAAAAGTAAAAAGTAAAAAGTAAAAAGTAAAAAGTAAATCAAGATTATTTAATACCGATGTAACCATCCAAGATTTTGTTTGGAGGGTTTGCTGTACCCCTAATAACCATTTATCAACGTAAAATAGGACAAGATGATGAAGAACAAGTTAGTGCTCTTTTCAGTATTGCTTGCTTCCTTGCCTGCTGCTGCAGATTGGAATCAAGCTTATTTTCGTGGAACTGCAAATAATTGGCAAACAGAAAGCATGGTTAAAGTGAAAACTAACCATTGGCAAATAGTTAAAAAATTTAACACAGGGGATGGCAGTAACCCCCCAAGTTTCAAAATCGACCGTTTTGGTGATTGGTCAGAAAATTACCCACTAGCTAACTTCGTTGTTGATCCTAATAAAACGTATGAGATTAACTTCTACGCTGATACCAACAGTGTTGTAGTCCATGAAAAACTAGCTTTTGATATGCGTGATGAGACGATGTACTTCGTCTTTTTAGACCGTTTTTCTGATGGCGATTCTGCAAATAATACCGGTAATAATGCTCAGACTTACTCTGCAGACCGATCTGATTATAAGAAGTATTTTGGTGGTGATATCAAAGGGTTGTTAGGTAAGTTAGATTACCTAAAAGATATGGGAATTACTTCTATTTGGATTACCCCGCCTGTTAATAATGTCGACCAATTAAACAAAGATGGTTCAGCTGGTTATCATGGTTACTGGGGACGTGATTTTTTCCAAGTGGATGAGCATTTAGGCACAATTGACGATTTCCGCGCTCTTAGCCAAAAAATGGATGAGTATGACATGAAGTTGGTGCTGGACTACGCACCAAACCATTCTAACCCCAATGATGAAAATGAATATGGTGCGTTATATAAAAATGGTGTGTACCAAACTAACTTCGATGGCGATACTGAAAACTGGTATCACCATAATGGTGGAGTGACGAATTGGGATGATTATTATCAAGTTCGAAACCACAACTTATTTAATCTATCCGACTTTGACCAAAGTAATGAGAAAACCTATCAATATTTAGTTGAAGGAGCAAAGTTCTGGATTGACCTCGGTGTCGATGGCATTCGTATTGATGCGATTAAGCATATGGATAAATCTTTTATTCAACGCTGGACTGGCGACTTAAACAATTACGCAAAAGCTAAGGGTAAGCCTGGTTTCTACTTCTTTGGTGAGTGGATGGATGCAGGTGCCACGGCTACGGGTATTAATGCTAAGTCGATTGATTTTGCTAACACATCTGGCTCTGCACTATTAGATTTTGGTCTACGTAATACGATAGAAGACGCGCTGTTGCGTGCCAATGGTACTGGTATGTACGCGATTAATGAGTACATGAAAATTCGCGATACTAAGTTTACATCGAGTGACTGGCAGGTTGTATTCTTAGATAACCATGATGCTCCGCGTTTATCTACGGTGCTTCGTTCAGACGCAACTAATTTCGGGCCAGGTAAAGATAAATGGGGCGGTCGCCAGAGTGTTCCATTCGCTCAAGATCGTATTGAGTTAGGTTTAGCTCTTATTATGACTTCTCGCGGTGTCCCTTGTATCTACTATGGCACTGAACACTATGCTGCGAACTTTACGACCAATGGGTTTGGACAAGTAGGTAATGACCCATATAACCGTGAAATGATGCCAAGTTTTGATACTAATACGCCGGCTTATCAAATGATTAAGAAACTGAGTAAATTGCGTAAAGAAAGTTATGCGATTCAGCAAGGCTCTTACATTGAACGTTGGGTAAGTAATGATGTTTTAGTCTATGAGCGCAATGCTGGGGATGATGTTGTTGTCGTTGCCATGAATTTAGGTAACAGCACCTCTGTGAATGCCATTAACCTAGGCTTAGCGAACGGAACTTACGATAATATTTTAGGTGGTGATCAAGTTGTTGTGACGGATGGTAGTGGCACATTTAACTTGGAGCAGAATGAAGTGGTGGTGTTGAGAACACTTCAACAGTAGAAAATTAATAGCAGGTTAAAACTAAACGCTAGCAATGAATGTTGCTGGCGTTTTTTTATGGGTGATTTCTTGATTGATGTACAGACCATAAATCGAGTATTGAGCAGCTCAGAGTGAGTTTTATCATTTAGCTGGGTCTTAGAAGGTACAAGTGGTAACTGAGCGGCTATAGCTACTTAGAGGCGGCATATTGGAATGACGTAATGTTTCAAATACAAAAAAGCCGCTGATTTCTCAGCGGCTTTCTTTAATGTGGTGGAGGGATAGGGATTTGAACCAAACGCCCGCAACAAAAAATGAGATTTTACCGTTTATTATCAATAACCTGCATCTGGATAACTAAGCATTGGTTATCAATTTAGTATGTCAATTGACATTACGCCCTTTCTTGGAATACTTCAAGAAAAAGCTATGAACTGAGTTTTTGAAACTTCAATTGGAGAAACACTGATTACTATGTTGTGGGATATTCTGATGGTTTATCAAATGGTAAGTTATACTGAATATCACACTGCCAAGCAAACCACACATGTTATGTGCGTACTGCTACCTTCATAACATAGAACCCCACCATGCTGGTGAAATGACATCGACCAACTGACTACTCAGTGTGCGGCATGTCTGCTCTTTCCATTGGCGTTGTTATTTGTTCTACCAGACGCTTATTTTCCTGGGTCAGCCAAGCAACTTTGTTCTCTGCACCGCTAAGATTCTTCTTAAAAAGACGATGGTTAACTGCAAATTTACTATTATCACTTCTGAGTGTATCTAATTGATTAATAAATTTATTTAATAAATTTTGGCTAATTATTTGTTCGTCTTTCCAAAGTTCTCTGGTGTCAGTAATGACTGTGCTACAACGGAATGCAGGATGCGAGCAATAGTGTGTCGTCGAGGGGTATAATGCTCGAATGGCCTGTGTTTCCTTAACCAATTTAACTTTTCTTCTCCAATAAAATTCAATACCTTCACACCCAAACACGATAGAGTTGCTCACTTGGAACATAACAAATTCGTGTTTCTGGTTAATGTCTGATCGAGCATCTTCGACGATAGATAAGTGTTCAATCAGGTTCAATATCTTTTGTGACTAGGGTTTGGCGCGATTAGATCACGTCAGTGAACCAAGTGCGATCCCGCCCTAGGGTACTCCGTGGTTTCTGTATCTACATGGCTTTGTTGCGTAATTCA
>NZ_CAWNBB010000042.1:0-1075 GCF_963872585.1 Vibrio sp. 10N.222.47.A9
CTAACTCGGCTAAACGGCGCACTTTACGCCAGAACGAACTCAAGGCCACTTCAGATATCGGTTTGGTATGGCATCGTGCAGGAAAAATATAATCACTCTCTGTTCGCCACTCTTTTAGATACGCCCTAACCGGTGAGCAAAGATACACCGTTTTTGCACCTGTTTTACTGTCTGATAAATGCCAATGCCCTCCCCTGTAATCTTTCCATTGCAACGTTCTCACTTCCGAAGAACGGCACCCTGTATATATCAATAATCGTATAATCATCACGAGAATTGGGTTATCGGCTTCTAACGTTTCGAGTACATGCCATAGGCTACGCAACTCTTCCGGACTGAGGTAGCGTTCGACCTCTCCCGCTTTATAACGCTTAAAGTGACGACAAGGGTTAGTGTTTCTATGTCGATATCCCCACGCTTCACACTGCTGCATCATGACAGACATCAACACTAACGCTTGATTCGCTGAGCCTTTCACGTGATTTAACTGAGCAAACCACCCTTCAATGTCTCTTCGCTCTATGGAGTGAACCTGTTTATCGCCTAAAATAGGCGCGATATGTAAACGAAAGGCGCTCTTATTCTTTACCGTCGTTCTTGGTTTCCAGTGGCGAGGATAACGCTTAAAAAATTCCTCTGCGAAGACCCGAATCGTTATTGGTGGCAGCTCTTTTATATCTGCCAGATAACGAGTCTGGTGAACTTCATTCACCACTTGCTTTCGCACCTCTCGTAATGATAGGTCGGTTGCTTTACCAAGCTTGCGGTGAATCCTTAACCCTTCATGCTGAAAGCGAATATAAAATCGCTTACCTCCTGACGGATAAACTCTTAAATACAACTCAGGGACTTTTGTATCGTAAAACTCTTGAACCAGATGGTTAGAAAGGATGCGCTCAACAAAGCGTTGTGTGAGTAAGATTTTTTTCATCATTTAGTACCTTCATATAGGGACATAGAATCACGAAATTTCGTGAAAGCATGCCATACCAATGAAAGACACAAACTACACATCGCTTATCTATCAGACACTTACTACAGACAACCATCCATAATCGCCAGATTATGACGTAGG
>NZ_CAWNBB010000043.1:0-208716 GCF_963872585.1 Vibrio sp. 10N.222.47.A9
GAATTACGCAACAAAGCCTAAAATCGGCTTTATTATTAGGGTTACCTAACAGTCAATCAAAGTTAACAATTAAGTAACAACAATCCTATTTAGAAAATATATATATTGACACTTATTTATAAAGAAATTAGGCGCAGTGAGAATAAGATCACGCAAATTGATATAAATAACACTAACAATAATAATGGTATTGAATCATTTTCACCAATTATATATAAAACTGGTTTTACACTTAATTCCTTTATTTTTGTACGTAATTATTTTTATAAAAAGACCTTAATTAGAGTAACCCTAAAATAAATAACAAGAATAAAGGACAAGAATAAACCCTTATTATATTCAGGTTAATTACTATATAGATCACCGTGTTGCAATACAGTCTCAGAAGTGAAACACACTGACAATTAAAATAAATTGTAATAAAAATGAAATATTAGAGTTTTCTTTATATCCAATTCAAACAAGGATTATAAAAAGCATTAAAAATGAGACAGACATAACGCTCCAGTTAAATTAACCCCGACAATCAAAAACACCAAAAAAACAATTAAATCTAAGGGGATTGTATTACGAAAAACACCTTGATTGGACAGAGTCTAGACAGGCAAGTGAAGCAGTTTAAACATCTGTGCTACGGATTAAACATCTGCGCTGCGGTTTAGACACAAGCACAGCAGATTAGCTACAGGTACAGCCGATTAGCCACCAGTCAAAAAACAACGAGATGTTTCTAATCACACAGCTTTAGAGTACAAGACAAACAAACTCATTCGCGGTAAACCTGAAACCCGACTCATCGCCTTACAACAGCTAAGGTGAAAAGATAGGTAAAAAAGAGGTACACAGGCAGAATTGTGACCATAGAAAAGCCACAATTGGATTCAAAACCTTCCCCACCGACTCGATTGAATAGTAAAGCACCGTTTTCCGGCAATTTATTTGTGATCTGGGTTGCACGCGTACCGCATACTATCAGATACTGAACAAAACTAACCTTCAGCCACAGTAAACGTTCCGCGCTTGCTGTTCAGGAAATTCAATGAGTTCAGATAATCAGCCGACCTACTTCTTTTTTGATTACGAAACGTGGGGCGTTAGCCCAGCAAAAGACCGTCCGAGTCAGTTTGCGGGTGTTCGTACCGACCAAGATTTCAATGTTATTGGAGAGCCTCTGGTTATCTATTGCCAACCTCCTGCTGATTACCTCCCTGCGCCTGAAGCTGCGTTGATCACCCGTATCACACCACAGAAAGCGGCTTCACAAGGTCTTCCTGAACCAGAGTTTATCGCTAAGATCCATGCTGAGTTAGCGAAACCAAACACCACAAGCCTTGGCTACAACAGTATTCGATTCGATGATGAGGTAACACGTTACACTTGTTACCGAAACTTCATCGACCCGTATGCGTGGAGCTGGCAGAACGGTAACTCACGTTGGGATCTACTCGATGTAATGCGCGCTGTTCACGCACTGCGCCCTGATGGTATCAACTGGCCACCAAATGAAGAAGGTTACCCAAGTTTCAAACTGGAACATCTATCGGTGGCAAACGGTATTGAACATGAGAACGCGCACGATGCGATGGCAGATGTTATTGCGACCATCGAACTGGCTAAGAAGTTAAAGGCCGCACAACCTAAGATGTTTGATTACCTCTACAACATGCGTCATAAGCGTAAGCTGAATGACCTGGTTGATATTGTAAACATGACACCATTGATGCACGTTTCGGGCATGTTTGGCCGTGACTGCAACTACACAAGTTGGATTGTGCCTATGGCTTGGCACCCAACCAATCAAAATGCCGTTATCGTGGTTGATTTAGCCAAAGATCCAAGCCCACTGTTAGAACTGGACGCTGATGAACTCAGAGACAGACTCTACACCAAACGCAGTGAACTGGGTGAAGACGAGCTACCCGTACCCATCAAATTGGTTCAACTGAACAAGTGCCCTATTCTTGCTCCAGCCAAAACGCTGACGGCTGAAAATGCCGAAACCATCGGTATTGATCGCCAACAATGCTTGAAGAACTTGGCACTGCTGCGCGAACACCCAGAGATCCGCGAAAAACTGATCGGCCTGTACTCACAAGAGCGAGAGTACGAAAAGAGTGATGATGTTGATACACACCTTTATGACGGTTTCTTCTCACCTGCTGATAAAACAGCGATGAACATCATTCGCGAAACTGACCCAAATAACTTGGCAGCTTTAGATATCACCTTCGGTGATGAACGTATTAAACCGTTACTGTTCCGTTACCGTGCTCGTCATTTCCCATGGACGCTCGACGAAGCTGAGCAATTGAAATGGGCGAACCATTGTCGTGAGTTTTATGAAAGCCGTTTAGAAGAGTACATGCTAAACCTTGAAAACCTCGCGCATGAACATGAAAGCGACGAGAAGAAAATGGCTATCTTGAAGGCGGTTTATCAATACGTAGAAAAGTTAGCTAGCTAATTCCATTATCAAGAGACGTAACACTTTGAAAGAAAGATTGATCCAACTGGTTTACTGCTTAATCTCCTTCACCTTAATCATAGGTGCACTTACAGCAGGTAACGCGTTACAGCACTTTTTGGATACCTCAATCCCTGGTAGTATTTTTGGCATGTTGATTCTGTTTGCCGCCATGGTGATTGGTATTGTTCCTTCGCACTGGGTACAACCCGGCGCAAGCTTGATTATCCGCCTAATGATCTTACTGTTTGTTCCGATCAGTGTTGGGTTGATGGATCACTTCGACATGCTCATCGCGAACGCATTGCCAATTATGGCGAGCGCTGTTGGTGGCACGTTGCTGGTGTTGGTGTCCTTATCATGGTTCTTAGACCGCTTGCTATCGAGAGGTAACTGATCATGTGGATTCTACTCACCATCGTGGTATTCCTGTTTGCTCGCTGGGTAAGTCAAAAAGTAAACTCACCGCTGTGTAATCCCCTGCTTATCAGCATTGGTATCATCATTCCGATACTCACGTTCTTCAAAGTACCGTTTGAGACTTACTATGCAGACAACACCTGGATTACCTACATGCTGCAGCCTGCGGTTGTTGCCCTTGCTTACCCGCTTTATGAACAGCTACCTCAAATCAGAGCCAACTGGCGCATCATCACCTTTGCTTGCACGCTAGGCAGTGTGATGTCGATGACAACGACAGCATTAATCGCAGTGGCTTTTAAAGCGGACTTAACTTTGATTGCGAGTTTATTAGGTAAGTCAGTCACCACACCAATTGCGATGGAAGTATCGAGCCATTTAGGTGGTGAAGCAGCAATTGCGGCAATACTGGTATTGATTGTTGGTCTATTTGGGGCAATTTTTGCTTATCCAATCTATAATCTCATTGGTATTAAGAGCCCTATCGCGCGTGGTTTAACCATGGGTACCGTGTCTCACGCTTTAGGTACTGCGACCTGTGCTGAAAAGAATCAGGAAGATGCTGCATTCAGTTCGTTGGCATTGGTTCTTTGTGGGGTTATCACCTCAATCATTGCACCGAGTATATTTTCGCTCGTGGTTTGGTTCTATTCTTAACCACTTTGATTACAGTTTATACGCGCTCTAATAGATGAGTTGGTAAATAGCTAAACTCACTGGTTCACGAATTTTAAGCGTTACAGATATCAATAAGCCCAAGCATAACCTGATTATTTCAGTGATAGCTTGGGCTTTTTTCTCGCAATTACTCGGCAATAGCAGTCAAATCGCGCCCTGTTTAGGCCAATAAGTGGGATATCAATGGTAGTTTTTACTCTTGCAATCGATTTCATCTGTGACCTCACTCTAATTATGCAAACCAATGTAACAACAACAACGCAGTAGTGATCAAAGTCACAGAAAATTCCTGAGCATTGCATAGAATTAAAGCCTAAGGTCAATTAAGGATTCAACATGAACAGTCGTATTACCCTGGCGCTGGAAAGTGCTCCAACAGCAATCAAAGCACTTTTGAGTGACATCGTATTAGCAGACAACTTTGACGCGACATTGTCTCCAGAACAATTTGCTAGCCTACTGCAAGCAAGTGGTTTAGCGGATGACGAGCTACGTATTGCGCTACTTCCTTTTGCCGCAGCCTATTCTTACGCTCCGTTATCTGACTTTTATGTTGGTGCAATCGTGCGTGGTTTATCTGGCACTCTGTATTTTGGTGCAAACCTTGAAATCGCTGGTGCTCAACTTGGCCAAACAGTACACGCTGAGCAATCTGCAATCAGCCACGCTTGGATGAAAGGCGAACAAGGTATCTCTGATATCACAATCAATTTCAGCCCTTGTGGTCACTGTCGTCAATTCATGAACGAACTGACCACAGCAAAAGAACTTAAAGTTCAGCTTCCACAACGTGATGAAATGTCTCTGCAAGAGTACCTACCAGACTCATTCGGCCCTGCTGATTTAGGTGTGACGACTGGCCTAATGACTAAGCTTGATCATAAACACACGACTGAAGAAACAACGCCTATTGTTGTAGAAGCGCTAGCAGCACTAAACCGCAGCCATGCTCCTTACACCAAAAACCTAAGTGGTGTTTCACTGCAATTGACGTCGGGTGAGATTTTCACCGGTGCTTACGCTGAAAACGCAGCGTTCAACCCGAGCTTACCTCCTCTACAAGTGGCGTTGATTCAACTTAAACTCGCTGGCTTCGATTTTGAACAGATTGAAAGTGCAGCGTTGGTTGAAATTGCCGAAGGTAGCATCAGTCACCTAGCGGATACGCAATCTACATTAGAAGCGATTAATCCCGACATTCCAGTGACTTACTTAGCAATCTAAGTACATCTAATTAACAAAATTTTAAATAAGCAGCCCTATTTAACGGGGCTGCTTTTTTTATGCCTGTAATTAACGCAATAACTTGCGCAAACGTTTGCTTTTATCATTGAAATAAGTATGATCACCCCGTTTTCAATCAATCGCTCAAAAGATCGGAAGGAATTTCTATGTTTGGTACTGCTACTCGTGAAAATGCTACTCGTGTACTTCTATTAGGTTCAGGTGAACTCGGCAAAGAAGTTGCTATCGAGTGCCAACGTTTAGGTTTGGAAGTTATTGCTTGTGATCGTTATGCAGATGCACCAGCAATGCAAGTTGCGCATCGTAGCCATGTATTAGACATGTTAGACGGCGATGCACTTCAAGCAGTCATTGAACTAGAAAAGCCAGATTATGTGGTTCCTGAAATTGAAGCTATTGCCACCAGCAAGTTGGTAGAGCTAGAAGCACAAGGCTTGAATGTCGTTCCCACTGCAAATGCGACCAAGCTAACGATGAACCGCGAAGGTATCCGTCGTCTAGCCGCAGAAGAACTAAAACTGAGCACTTCTCCTTACCGCTTCGCAGACACCTTTGAAGACTTCGCTGCCGCTGTTGAATTTGTCGGTATGCCTTGCGTTGTTAAGCCGGTAATGAGCTCTTCAGGTAAAGGTCAAAGCGTTATCAAAACAGAAGAAGACATTCAGAAGTCTTGGGACTACGCACAAGAAGGCGGTCGTACTGGCGCAGGTCGTGTGATCGTTGAAGGCTTCATCGACTTTGATTACGAGATCACCCTTCTAACCGTTCGCGCAGTCGACGGTGTTCACTTCTGTGCGCCTATCGGTCACCGCCAAGAAGACGGAGATTACCGTGAATCATGGCAGCCACAAGTGATGTCAGACAATGCACTTAAAGCCGCGCAATACACGGCTGAACAAGTGGTTAACGCACTAGGTGGTCACGGTATCTTTGGTGTCGAGCTGTTTGTTAAAGGCGATCACGTTATCTTCAATGAAGTATCCCCTCGCCCACACGATACTGGCTTAGTGACATTGATGTCTCAAGACTCATCTGAATTCGCACTGCACGTACGCGCCTTTACCGGTATGCCTATCAAATCCATCACGCAATACGGCCCATGTGCATCAGCGGTTATTCTTGGTCAAGGCACTTCAACCAACATTCGTTTTGAAGGTCTTACAGAGGCGCTAGACGCACCACAGACGCAAGTTCGCTTGTTTGGTAAACCTGATATCGATGGTCGCCGTCGTCTAGGTGTGGCGCTTACTCGTCGCAACAGCACTGAGACTGCGGTTGAAGATGCAATTGAGAGTGCTTCTAAAGTAAAAGTAATTTACTAACCTGCTATTCAATTCTGAACAATCACGATTTCAAACCTGAACAACAAAAAGACGGGCTATCGAGCCCGTCTTTTTGTTGGCGTTATCTTTTTTATTGAACCGGTCTTTTCGCTAGAGAGCTCACTGCGCTTAAGCGTCTGACTCAATCAAGTACACTTCTTCACTAAATCGAGACAAACCTTTTTTGGCAATCTTAGGATGTTCATCGTCTGCAATATCTTGATTCAACAATGTGATTTTGTATCCCGCGAACAACTGAGCAATCTCTAGTTTAGGTACGCTAAACGGAGGCCCTGCCATCTCGTTTTGGTCGTAATCTAGAGTCACCAGAAGGATCTTACCACCCGGTTTCAGCAGTTGTTTCAAACGCTCTACATACTGCACTCGCATCTCTTCAGGCAATGCGACTAAAGACGCGCGATCATAAATGGTATCGACAGGCTGGATTGGCGCTGAGAAGTAGTCGCCCGTGTAGATGTTCAGTTCATCGAATTGATACAGCTCGTGCTGACCACTGATTTGAGTCACAGTCGGGGTGTAAAGGTGCTCTGCAAAAAATGCGCGAACCGCAATCTGGCTGAGTTCGACACCTTGCACATCACTATGCTTTGTCGCCAACCAAATCAAATCTTCACTCTTACCACAAAGTGGAACAAACACGCTCTTCTCGTAGCTAGGCTCTGTCTTTTCCCAAAATTTAATCAGAAGTGGGTTTACATCTTCAAGGTGGAAACCAATTTGGTTGGCTGCCCATTTATTGTGCCAAAATTCAGGATTATTCATCTTTCGTTCATGTTAAACAGTCATAATGCAAGGGTACAGTATAGAGAGGTAAGAGCAACCTTAGCTTGGTTTAAAGTACCACATTGGTTTCGATAAAATCAGAAACTGGCTAAGTTCAAAGTTCTAATAATTGCGGAACTAACGGTTGGATTATTTGTCTATATCTTCACATTTTAAAGCAATATTAAACGTTAGAGTTGGTTTCTGTCTTAGCTAGCCCCATTTAATATGTAGTGAGTTTAGTTAAGCTGTTTTTACTCTTATGCGTTACTGGTTACCCCTTTTGACTACCCGTTTTTGTAACCTTGTATTTTGGAGTTTGAATGAGTGTATTTCTCCGTACGACGGCCCTAATGCTATTGGTATTGAGCCGAGCGCCTGCATTCGCAGCAGCACCTGTTTCAACAAGTTCGACTGATCAAACGCGCACTCCTGCGCAAAACCAAGTTTCATCAAACGTATTCCGTCATAGTTTGAGCGGCCTTTACGGCATCAAAGCCTTCGACTCACGCCCGACTCAGCCTTACACCGACTTCGATATTCTGTACAGCAAAGCGCATCAAGGCCAAGCTGAACTAGAAACTATCTGTAAAAGTACTGCCCTACTCACCAATTCTGAAGCGCTATTTGCTGGCGTTAAATCTCAAGCTCGTGCAGAAGAAAAAATCGCCCTTGAGCTTGATGGTGATGTGACAAAAATTACCGACTTAGCCCGTGCAACTATCATCGCGAATGATGTCGAGAGCTTGGTTGAAGTTTACGAAGCGCTAAGCCGTGAAGCAGACGTTGTTAAGCTGAAAAACAAGTTTAAATCACCAGCTGACTCTGGCTACCGTGACCTTAACTTGTTGGTTCGTTTGCCAAAGACCAACATCATTGCAGAAGTTCAACTTCACTTAAAAGCGATTGCTGATGTGAAAAGTGGCCCTGAGCACGAGCTTTACGAAATCATCCAAGGCATTGAGCGTCACGCAATTGCAGAACAACGCCCTATCAATGACATTGAAGCGGCACAAATTAATAGCCTAAGACGCCAATCTTTAGAGCTTTACCAACAAGCATGGCAACCTTACATTACCACGCACATCAAAGCGGCTTAACCACTGGCATAAACGCTTATCACAAACAAGAACGACAAAGGGCTGCATAATCTCAGCCCTTTGTTTTATTTACTGTTTTACCTATCTTTATCAACTATTTCACCTATCGAGCCTCGTAAAGATCAACTTAACCAACGTCCCAGAAAGCCTCACCTATTGGTGATAATACTCTTTAGTGCGATTGTATAAATCCAATGGCTTCAACGTGCTATAAAACGCCGCCGCGTCTTGTAAGTCTTCATCCGAAAGGTGTTTCACCACCGACTGCATGTACAAATCTTGGCGTTCATCACTTTTAAAATCACGAAGCTGCTTAAGAATATACCCAGCTTTCTGACCTTTGATGTTTGGATAAGATTGTACGAAGGGAATGATCTTGTCACCATGGCACTGACTACATAAGTTCTGTACCAACTTTTCACCTGACACTAAGCTAGGTATGTAATCTTTGGTGATTACCTTGCTATCGACAAGCTTTTCAACCTCGATTTTAGCTTCCGCTTTAAGCTTCGGTGCTGGTTCCGACTCTATCCCTAATGATTCGACTCGCGAGGCAACTTTATCTTCAGTGCTCGGCTGTTCATCAGTACACGCCGATAACGACAAAACTACTGCTGCAGCGGCTATCGCAATAGCTCTATTAGCAACAACTCTATTGGCAACAGCTCTATTAAAAACAGCTCTATTAACAACAGCTCCATTCGCAACAATTCCATTTACAAGAGAGGTTCGCTTTAATCGATTGATAATCATTGGCTCTCTCCCGGCATAGGTGGCATCAAGGCGCTATCAATAGGCTTACGACGATACTTGTTCATATCGATGCCTTTGTCTTGATAGTAGGTACTGAGGTAATCCAATACTGGATCCCAAGTATCCGACAGATCCCACAGCCCTTGAGTGTCGACCATCCATTGAATGGTTTCACGCCATTGCTCTCGGTTACCGCTATTCTGAGCAACGATTAAGCTGGTATGGCAGGCGTTACATTGCCCTTTCACTGTCTCCCAACCGGGTGCCATAATCAGACCCGACGTTTTGTCTACGCCGTAATACTCTTTCGGATTCTCCGGAACTTCATTAGCATGAACAAGCATCGACGTCAACAAGCTGCACGCCAATGCCGCTCTCATTATGCCTTTACGGTAACCGAGCTTGCTGACAGGAGTTGAGTCTGCATGAAATGAGAGGCCATCAATCAAATTGACTTGTTTCGAACGGCCATAATTAGGCTTATTGGAAATAGACAGCATCACGACACTCTTACAGCAATACGGTGACAACCATTGAACAGATAACCTTTAGGGTTCCATTGCGGTTGTACGACTGGCTGGCTATCGCCTTCACTGTCGGTTGCCTTTGCCCAGATCTCGTAATAACCAATCGTAGGAAGGTCTAAATCAGCTTCCCACTGTTGCCACGCGCCCTTATTTACTGGCTTGTTCAGCTTCGCATCATGCCAAGTAGTACCGTAATCGTAACTCACTTGCAGCTTCTCAACTGTTCTCAAGCCAGCCCAAGTATGACCACTGACTTTGACCTTCTTACCTAACGTAAACTCAGTGCCACTCTTTGGCGAAGTAATTAACGATTTAACGATCATCTCTTCAATGATTCGGAAATCTTTGTTATCCACTTTCTCACCCGGTGCGATTGGGTTCTTAGGAACTTGATAGGCAGGAGCTGCCATCTTGTGTCCATCATGGATCTTATTTCGAATACTGATACCGGTCGTGCATTTCTGAGAAACTGAAGCCGGTCGGCCGCCAAATACCGTTCGTAGCGGATAACCATGGAGATAAGGAATTGGCTCGCCATTCATTTCCCATGCAATCAGGGCGTTATCGTTCATCGCCGCTGCAATAGGAACACCACGTGAAATCGCCTCACCTTTACCACTCAAGTGCTTATCAAAGCCATGGTTACCAACGTAAACCGCATCATCTTTAATGCCACAGTCTTTAAGCACATCACTCAACAACACACCTGTCCACTGTGAACAATAGACGCCAGCATTGCTCCATTGATTGCCTTTAGTACTCGGATAAAAATTGTTACGGCTGTTACCACCACACTCCAACACAAGGCTTTGCGTGTGATGCTTAAACTTAGATTTGAGCTCAGCTATCGTGTAGGTTTTGCTCTGTTTTACCGATTCACCTTTCACTTCGAAGGTCCAAGCATCTGGGTCCATCTCCGAAAAATCTGGCATCAAGCCATTCCAACGAACAAAGGGAACATCTGCAGGAGTCACAGCAGGCGCAAGCATACTTTCTGGCGGATACGCATTCAAAGGGTTGGTATTTAAAACGGTGTAGTAATCCGGTAGATCTTCTGCGTTTGCCCACGTTAATGCATTGATGTCCAGTGCAGCTAAACCTTCAGGTCGATTCGCGGCAAATACCCACGACACCGGCAATGCAGATACTGCGGTTGCTGAAAGCGCGGCTTTAAGGAACTGTCTTCTATCTAAACTCATTGCGGTGACCCTGTGTTATTCAGTTGGTAAAAGTAATTGGCTAACTTCTTGATGTCTTCTTCTGACAATAGTTGCGCGACTTTAGACATCGTTTTGTCCTCACGCTTACCACTTTTAAAGTCAGTCAGTTGCTCAGTAAGGTAGACTTGGTTTTGCCATTTAAGGTTGGGGATAGAGGGAAATGAGGTGTCGTTGTTACTGCCATGACAAGCAATGCACATATTGGCGAGTTGCTGGTACTCCGCTGCCGAAGCGACAGTCGATAGAAAGAGTAACATCAAAGCTAAAGCGGACTTACGCAAAGCTTCTCCTTAGATTTAGATCAACGAAATAGATTAACTTGCTGTTTATTGAGCGCATTACAGCAAATTACTCGAGTAATTTAAATTCAATTAGATTTAACCTCTGTTCAGTTTCACTGAACGGATTTCAAAAACAAATAAGGCGCGTTGAATACATACTGCCTAGCTGTCCATTTTAAATGTACGGGTAATAAATGAAGACGGGCGTCGATGTATGGAGACAAGATAAGGTGCTGGGAACAAAGTTGTATGACTGAGCTGAAGTGGTAGGTATTGATCGACTGTGGAGAGTCACTAGAACAAAAGAGCTCTGCTTGACGGGCGTAAACAGAGCTCATGCGATGGTAATTGGTAAACTATAGATATAGATATAGATATACAGACTTACTGGAACCGCTTAGCAAACAAATAGCGCTTCTAGTAAAAGCAACCCCTACTTCGATACTGCTCCGCCAAGGGTTTTGCTTAATCGAAAGTTAATGATCTTTTGAGATATTGCGTTATCGCCGTAATGCAGTTCCGACATATCGACAATGTCGTTATAGAGCACAATCGCCTTGCCCTCTTGCTCGATAACAAGAACCTTTTGACCAAAAGCATCTAAACCAATACTAGGAAAATCAGTCATTGCGGTCGCGCCAGGCGCTGGCCCTCCAAACACCAACAAAGTTGCTTTAGGAAGCGATTCTCCAATCGATTCGGCCCGAGCTTTGTAGTCCCAATTCATAAACCAAACCGTGTCATCTTGTTCAAGAACATCTCGCTTAATGTTCTTTAACGTCGTCTCAAAGTCATAATCAGATTCAAGCGCTTCAATGCCATACCCTTGCTCTAAGGTGTCACTATTAACCGCAGAAGCGTTATCTAGCCCACGAACAAGCTGTTCAATCTGCAATTGGTATTGTGTAAGCGTGGCATCATCTGTGATCCCATGTCTTTTTCGAATAAACTCTGCGTCTGTGTAGACCGTTTTTTGAATCCCGCCTTCCATGTAGTTTAAAACTCGAAAAGGCAGATCGAGTCCTACTTCCGGGTTGAGTTTTAATAATGCGGTATTAAGAGCGTCATTGGTGTAGAAATCCACACGACTTGGAGCCAAATACTCTCCTGCTTGTTCCGCTAAACGAGAATGGTCGATAGTCAGCACATGATCCAAACTTTGCCCTTGCGCATTAGCTTCGACGGTCAAAGCATTCTGATCGACGGCTTGTAGGTCAGAGACATAAGCAATGGGATCGACTGTTGACTCACACCCCATCAAAGGTAACGCCAGCAACATCATTAAAGAACGATTTTTCATTGATAACCTCTTAATTTTTAACCACATGCCCAACAAAGCTATGCCTATACCTATACCTATACCTATACCTATACAGTATCAGTATCAGTATCAGTATCAGTATCAGTATCAGTATCAGTAGAGTGAACGCAGATTCACGCTAAGAAATGAGCTGATTCATCGCAACCGAGTTCAATCTTTCAACCTGATTGGAATGAGGCATCATCGATATCGTCAAAATGCTTTGAGCAATAACAGACGACTCAATCGGGACATATTTACTTAGATTGCCGATCATTAGCGGCTTAACAATTTTCAATAAACCTTGCAGAAATTTTTCATCCGTTCTTTTCTCATCACGGTCGCCCGCTAAAGGCCCGGGATGTAAAAAAGTCGTTTGTTCGAAACCCAGAGATTCGACCTTTGCTTCCATTTCACCTTTGCAACGAAGGTAATGGGAACGAGCGTTAATATCCGCTCCAAGGCATGACACAACAATGATGTGACCTACGCCAAGCTGCTGCATTTTCTCAGCGGTCGCTGTGACTAAATTGACATCAATTTCGCGCAGTTTTTCTTTCGTGCCAGCTTTCTTAATCGTGCTACCCAAAGCAATGATGCCAATCTCAGGCGGTTGATCCATTGTGATGTCTGGAGAGACTGATAGCGCTTCGTCAATCACTTGAGTCAACTTAGAACCTTCAACAGCCAATCGATGTCGAGACAATGCATAAACGCGATTTACCTCATCACTTTTAAGCAGTGCAGCAAGCGTTTCTTTACCGACTAGGCCACTAGCACCAGCAATAATTATTGATTTGTTCATATTGGTCTCACCATTTAGTCGATTAACACTTACTGTGTACTATTTAATTTCTTCAAGCTTTGCGTTAGGTATGATGCTTTCGATGGAAATGTACTGCTCAACATCGAGTAACAAGAAACAGCCATAAGCCAAACCACTCCAACCTAAGATCGACAACGTCAGCATGGCGAACGTCTTTCTCCAATCTTGATTCAGCCGCTTCGAAACAAAGGTGTAGCTTGGAATTCCCACCAGAACAGGGGCTAAAACAGCCATCGTGAGTTGACCGTATTTATTCCATCGCTTCATAAAGCGTCTCAGCTTGGGCTTAAAAGCAACGGTTTTGTGCCGATTAAAAATGCTCGAATAAACTGGCGCGACCTTCCACCCAACGTAAGCTGCCAGCAATGCGGGAAGTAGATTAAATAATAGCATTTCAGGGTATGAATATGACATGAGCGCTGCCAGAGCAGGCCCTGAATACGTTTTCCAAAGACTCAATAGCGCCATTGAAAACCCAATGAATAGATAACTTTCCAATGCTAGTGTCATAGATGCGATTCTCTCTTTGAACTGCCTGTTTGAAAGGCTCTGTGCAGAAATGCGCTGATTTTCAGTCACCCTTTCATTCTGTACTGCTGACACAATAAACAAAACAAACCGATCGGTCTAGTGTTTTTTTGAATCTGTTTACATTGAGCTCCTAGTACAAGCATAAGAAGCAAACTAGACAATTGGGTGAACTTTAAAAGTATATGGTGCAAATTAAGTTATGACAGAAGCAGAAATACATCAGTCGTAAGCAGTGGGATTGAGAGAACCAACCGTGAAATCAACGAATCTTAAGAGATGGGCATAATGATGGTGAATGGTGAATCTAGGATTGGGTTTGGAATTTGGAATTTGGAATTTGGAAGCTTAAGGCCGTTAGAAATTGAATGGGTGTTTTCCTTGGGATAGATACAAAAAGACCACGCTAGGCGTGGTCTATTGCTTGGCTACTTCTCGATTTTAATATTCTCGACTCGGGCCTTTAGTTTTTGTCCCGGTCTAAAAGTAACAACACGTCGAGCAGAAATTGGAATGTCTTCACCAGTTTTCGGATTACGACCAGGTCGCTCGTTTTTCTCACGAAGATCAAAGTTACCAAAACCAGACAGTTTTACCTGTTCGCCATTTTCAAGTGCCTTACGAACTTCTTCGAAAAACACTTCAACCGTTTCCTTGGCATCCCGCTTGCTGTATCCGAGTGTTTCAAACAGGTTCTCAGCCAAATCGGCTTTAGTGAGTGCCATAAAACTTTCCTCAAAGCTATGTTATACATTGCTACCATCGCCAGTAGCGCCAAAGCATTTACCCTATTCAATCAATGAGATAAGGTCGTTTACAAGGAAAGTGTATGCCAAGCTTCTGATTTTCGCCAACTTTTTTATCTCAACTATTTAATTATTCTTTCAAATCAGAAAGATAAGTCGCTTGTAAAGTCACATATATGGCTAAAAAACATCTACCTAACCACCATCAAATAGAACAACACTCCTATTAATTGACTAAAAATAGAATTTAATACTTTAGAGACCTAAATGATAATTTTTGAGACTTTTCTCCGATACCCAATAAAATCAGCCACTTGATTTGATATCGAACTCAACAGAGGTTATTAAATAAGCGTTATTAAATATGAGATTTGTATCATTTCAGCATTTAATTCGAATTAGCCTGGATAAAACCTTACTGAGTTACGCTTCCCACGGAGTTACTTGTTTAGAAGTTAACATAATAAAGCTCACCTCTGCATAAACAACCTAGCCGATACAGCTAGTATTGAACATGGCTGGTCGATGCTCCATCTACGTACCAGTTTGCCCCAGAAACAAAACTCGCAGCAGGACTAGAAATAAAGGTCACCACGTTGGCAACTTCATCAGGGTTTGCTAATCAACCCATTGGGTTTCTTTCGAGGACTTTCTGGAAGGTCTCAGGCTCTTCACGCTTACACTTACCCCAAAGGCCGTCAGCAATATAAGTATCTCCAGGTGAAACGGTATTAACCCGTACCTTACGGACGTAGGTCAAAGCCAGAGATTTCATGTAATGGGCTAGTGCGGCCTTCCCTGCCCCATAAGCATTCGCGTGACAAGCGGTATATCCGCTCGCTTTCGATCCAATATAGGTTATTGCTGCGTAATCCGATTCAAGCAATTTGGGTAAAACCAACGTAATGGCATGCTGCGTTGCACTAATGTCCTTTTGCAGTACATCTTCCCACTCATCAGAAAGTGCACTCACGTTAGGAACAAAAACATCTATGCGAGGAATAGACGCAATCCAAGCTTTCATTTGAGCCGGATCATGGGCGTCAACGACCTTGCCAACAACTCGCTCCGCCGTGTTTCCGAGCAGCTCATACAACCTGTCGATTCGATGTTGAGAACGACCACAAAACCAAATGTTCGCTCCTTCGTTGGCAAACCCTTCCACTATTTTCGCCCCAATTCCGCTCGAGCCCCCTGTAACAACAACATTGATATTATCTAATCCCAAATCCATCGTAATCTCTCAAAGTAGTATTAACCATCTAAATTAGTATCGTTAATAGCCCCTTCCTATTCAAAAAAAATAACAAAAGCGACACTATGTGATACCCTGAGGATATAAATAAGTAACAGGATAAAGTGATGGATACGCTCAACCGAGAAATTTGTAGCGCTATAAAACGGCATTTAAAAAAGACAGGCATCTCTTATAAAGAGGTTTCAGAGTTCACTGAAATGTCTGAAGTGAGTATCAAACGGCTTCTTAATGGCCACCAATCGCTTTCCATTCTAAAGTTACAAAAGATATGCGAATTAATTCAACGCCCTCTATCCGCAATTCTCTCTGAGGCAGAAGAATCATTGGCCTCAACCTCACTATTTACTGATGAACAAGATGCGGCCTTTTGTGAAGAGCCTGCGTTGTTTACTATTTTTCAAGAGATCGTTAATGAAGGGACAAATGCTCAACAGTTAATGGCTCGTTTTGACTTAAACAAACCTTCACTGCATATCTACCTAAGAAAGCTTGAACAGCTAAAACTGATTGCGATGTTATTCGACTTAAAGTTCCATGTCATTGTGCCTTCAAATACGGCTTTCTCTGAACACGCTCGATTTAGCGCGACGTTCAAGAATCAAGTCATCGATGCACTGAAACAAGCGGTGCAATATATTAGTGCTGACAACAAACAAGCGTACTTTATTACGACCAAATTTAGGCTGACCGAAGAAGAATTTAAAGACTACAACCTTAAACTTGAAAAATTAATGTTAAAGACCGTAAAACTCAGCCAATCACGCAGTCGAATGACCGAAGGGTTAAACGACTATGCCATTGTCGATATGGGTGCCAAGGGTATTTTCCACCCAACACTCAAAAAGCCAGTAAACTTGGTTTAGGAACAGCTCAACACGCTTATTATCCCGCAGTAATCTCTTCCCTATTACTGCTTGGTGAACCTCCCCACCGCGTACCTAAGCCAGAATATATCGAACACCCTGAGTAGTACCCCTAAACAACGACAAAGCAAAAAGTTTTTTTCCGTAACTAGTTTGTTTTCCACAATCAATTGTTATGTTATAACATCTCTATATTATCACTAATTTTGTGGATTGAATGAGAGACATCGAAGCGATCATCGAGCACGTAAAACAAGGCTGTAAAACTAACGGAAAACAGTTTACCGCTAAAAGACTGTTGATACTGCGTGCACTGGTTCATGCCGACAGAGCGCTGTCTGCGTATGAACTCGTTGAATATTGTAAGGAACACTTTGATCAACACGTTCAAGCGATGTCGGTTTATCGAGTGTTGGAGTTTCTTGAAGAGCAGCACTTAGCGCACAAACTGCAAGTCTCTAATAAGTACATACTTTGCGACCATATCCTTTGCGAGCATGAGCACGGCATTCCGCAGTTTTTGATTTGCTCTAAGTGCGAAAAAATCAGCGAGCAAACCATCGCCCCTTCCATCATTCGCGATCTTCAATCTCACGCAAAACAAGAAGGCTTTACTGTAACAAGCCCGCAGTTAGAGATTAGCTGCGTATGCGATGAATGCGTCGATACATAAATATTCCGCTCCATCAATGGTGGTAGGCCCAGCGGACTAAAAAAATAAAAGAGCTCAATATGTTAAGAAGAAACCCTAGCGGCCATATGCCGAACGTATCGGAAACCGCCTTCATTGACCCGACCGCTATCATCTGCGGTAAAGTCATCATTGAAGATAACGTGTTTATCGGCCCCTACGCCGTCATTCGTGCCGACGAGGTTAACGAACAAGGTGACATGGAAGCGATTGTGATTAAGCGCGACACCAATATTCAAGATGGTGTGGTTATTCACTCTAAAGCAGGAGCAGCGGTTACCATCGGAGAACGCTCTTCTATCGCTCACCGCTCCATCATTCATGGTCCTTGTGAAGTCTGTGACGATGTCTTTATTGGCTTCAACTCGGTGGTATTTAATGCTGTGATTGGTAAAGGTTGCGTGATTCGCCACAACTGTGTGGTAGATGGGCTCGATTTACCGGAAAGCTTCCATGTGCCACCAATGACCAGTATAGGCTCAGGGTTTGATTTAAATAGCATCTCCAAAGTACCGCCTGAATACTCTGCATTTTCAGAGTCTGTAGTTTCAGCCAACCACACCCTAGTTCAAGGCTATAGGAGAATTGCCAATGAGCTCTGATAAGTCACCAATGTTAGGCATTCCTACCAACATTATTACCGGGTTCCTGGGAGTAGGAAAAACCTCTGCGATTCTCAACTTAATGAAGAACAAGCCAGTAAATGAACGCTGGGCTGTGTTAGTGAATGAGTTTGGAGAAATCGGCGTTGATGGCAGCTTGATTCAAAGTAACCAGACCACACAACAAGTGTTCATTCGTGAAGTACCCGGTGGTTGCATGTGTTGTGCGGCAGGTTTACCGATGCAAATCGCACTCAATCAACTGCTTACCGAAGCCAAACCCGATCGCTTGTTAATCGAACCAACAGGGCTTGGGCACCCTAAAGAAGTGCTGCAAGTTTTGTCTTCTGAGCACTACCGTAACGTCCTGTCACTACAGAAGAACGTCACCTTAGTCGATGCGCGTAAGCTCTCTGATTTTCGCTACTCAAAT
Organism: Vibrio sp. 10N.222.47.A9; assembly: GCF_963872585.1. Lineage (NCBI taxonomy): Bacteria > Pseudomonadati > Pseudomonadota > Gammaproteobacteria > Vibrionales > Vibrionaceae > Vibrio > Vibrio sp. 10N.222.47.A9. The sequence goes on from NZ_CAWNBB010000043.1 coordinate 18,041, forward strand.
CACGATACCTTCAATCAGCAAATCTCTATTGCCGATACGGTGGTTGGTAACAAGGTCGACTTATATCAAGATGGCGACGCCGAAGCACTGGCTGATTACGTCACCGAGATTTGTCACCCGAATACCAAATTGGTCTTCGCTCGCCATGGAAAGATCCCTTTTGAAGAGTTCGAAGGAGACACTAGTTTCTTCAGTCAACAAGCGCACCACCATCATCAACACCACGCCCACAAACAAGAAAAGCCGCTCGCTTCAGAATTACCGATGCCAGAAAGCGGCATGATCAAAGCGACCAACCAAGGTGAAGGTTTTGAAAGCGTTGGTTGGCGATTCTCAGCAGAGAAATTGTTTGACCACCAGCGTTTGAGACACTTTTTAGTTGGATTAAAAGCAGAGCGAATGAAAGCGGTATTCATTACCCCAAGTGGTATCTTCGGCTACAACTTAACAGAAGATGGTTTGACGGAATCAGAGCTCGATGAGTGTGCCGAAACCAGAATTGAAGTGATCGGGCACCAAATAGATGAAGACCTAGAGTGCCAATTACTCAAGTGTATGGTTACTTGATCGCTTAGTTACCTGATCGCTTAGTGACTTGATCGCTTAGTTAATAGAGTTCTTAATTAAGAGCTAGTTAATTGAGAGCAAGTGAATAGAGTGCTGTTAATTGATTCTTTAAGTAATTTCACTTCTTCGACATAGAGTAAGACCTCGCAAGTGCGAGGCCTTATTTTTATTCAAAGCATTTGAACTCTATCCGTTTCATTGAATGCTGCCCGCTCATCAATCACTTTTGCTCGGCAAGTGTTTGTGTCGCTTTGGTATTCGATGCCTTAGCAGGCTTCACAATCAAACCGATACCGACGAGAAACAATATAGATGCAACAACTTGAGCGACTGACAGCACCTCGTCATACATAAAGTAACCACTGATCAATGCGAATATTGGCACTAGCAAGGTTAACGGCGCTGTCGTGCTTAACGGGTATTGGATTAATAACTTATTCCACACCCAATAACCAAATAGCGTGGTTGGATAAGCCTGAAACAGCACCGCAATCGTCGTGTTCCAATCCCATTGTTCAATACCCTGCCAGATAATTTGGTCACCGTGTAACATCACGGCAAACAACACCAATGGCACCGGAGCAAACAGCATCCCCCACACATTAAATGCAAAAGCCTGAGTGGTTTTAGATGCTTTAACAATCACGCCCATCAAGGTCCAGCTGCATGCCGCTATCATAATCAAGATAACACCTTTGAGTGTCACGTTACCCGTTGCTGCGGAAACCAACACCGCTAACGCACACATGGCTAGCATCGCACCCATTAATTTACGAACGGAAGCACTCTCCTTGAACACCCACACGCCAACCGCCATGCCGATTAATACGTTGGTTGAAAGCAAGACCGATGAAAGCCCCGAAGACAAACCCGCAGTAATCGACCATGAAGCCATACCCCAAATTCCCACACCGAACACAAAGCCATAACTGACTAAGTAGCGCCAAGCGACATTAGGTCTCGCCACAAAAAATATCACCGGAATCACCGCTAGCGAAAAACGCGCAGCAGTGGCCAATAATGGATGAACGTTGGTCACACCCATCTTGATCATCGAGAAATTGAACCCCCAAATTGCCATAACGAATACCGCTAACAACAAATCATTTCTTTTCATACTCACCCCTCCTTTGTTTTGAATGAGTATCCCTTGAACAACAAAACCAGTACAGATACAATTTTCATAATAAAAACCAGTACAGTCCATAACGGTCGTGACAATGAGCATCTACAGAAAGCTAGCCAATCAATTTATCGATGAAATAGAAACAGGCAAAAGACCGGAAGGCGGACGCATGCCTTCGCTGCGTCAATTGGCCAAGCAACAGGCGATCAGCATGTCGACCGTGGTGAGCTGCTACCAAGAACTGGAATCACAAGGTTGGATCCATTCTCGACCGCAAGCGGGATATTTTGTTTCTCCTCATAAACCTGCTCACTCAACCCCAGAGTGGGCACAGTTTGAGAGTAAGGTGTCGAGCGTCAAGCAAAACTCATCGACTCACAACTCAATCAATGGATCTTTAGGGGTCTCAAGCACCACCAATGACCAACAGTCGGTCGTTGAACTGGAACGTAGTTTTCGCCGCGCTATTAGGCGTATGAGCAGCAGGCTAAACCATTACCCAGATACACAAGGTGAGCCAATGTTACGTCAGGCATTATCCACTCACTTTGCCAAGCTCGATGTACACTTTTCACCTGAAGAGATGGTGATTACGGCAGGCTGTATGTCAGCGATTAAGGCTGCGCTTGAATCGTGTACCAAACAAGGCGATACCATCGCTATTAGCTCGCCATGTTTCAACGGTATTCTGGAATTGCTCGGACAAATGTCGCGAAAAATCATCGAGATCCCGTCTCTAGATGATGGTGTCGACTTGCAACAACTGGAAGCGCATTTGAAGAATAAACGAGTGGATGCCGCGATCTTTTGTACCTCTCATATGAACCCTCAAGGGATCAATATGTCAGCCACTCAAAAGCAGAAACTGGCTGAACTAGCGAATCACTATCGAGTGCCGATCATTGAAGATGATGTGTATCTGGAACTGTCCTACTCCTCACACACGCCGCTGCCAGCAAAATACTATGACAAAGGCGGCTATGTATTATGGTGTGGATCGGTATCGAAGAGCCTGTCACCGAGCTACCGATTAGGATGGTGCTTACCGGGTAGGTTTATCAACGAATACAAGGCTCAGTTTTCTGCAGCAAGCTATGGCGTTGCCCTGCCGACTCAGCTTGCGGTTGCTGACTTTATCGAATCTGGTCAATACGCAAAACACGTTCGAAGAAGGTGTGCTCAAATCCTTTCATTACGCCAGCAATACCTAAGCTATTTAGCTCAGCATATTCCTCAAGATGTGAAGATAAGTAACCCACAAGGTGGCATGGTGCTTTGGCTGCAAATACCCAACTTGAACCAATCAACCTTTGCTCAGGCAGTTGCTGACCAGAACATTGATATCAGGCTTGGGCACCTGTTCAGCACTCTCGACCTTTACAGCAATTGCTTACGCATCAATATTGGTTACTCGTTAGAGGGGAAAGCCAAGCAGCAATTGGACGACTTAATAGAACTGATTCACATTCATAGGTAATACGTGCTAGTTCATAGCTAATACGTGCTGGTTAATAAACAAAGCTAGCACACCGTAGCTTTTCATAATCGACAAACAAAAAAAGAGCCCCTAAATAGGCGCTCTTTTCGTTTTTTGATACTTCCTGTATCCATAGACAAGTCCAATCTGTAGTACTTTCACTGAAAGCCAGATCATCGATATCTCCAGTTGTGTATCAACTTAAATCTAGCACACAATCTTCAAGCTTTTCTGAGACACAACCGAGATAATGAACTTAGTGCCACTCCATCTCACCACTTAGCACTTTGGCACCCAGTTCTAGATCGCCTTCTGTTGCCTTGAGTTGTGGGTATGCTTTCTTCATGTAATCACTGATATCAACAGACGTTGGATTGCTTGTACTTACCAGTGCGTTTTCAATATCTGCAAGATGCGCGCAAGCTCGACATTAGCAATACTGATGTGGAATAAGTATTATTAATTTTACTTATGCAGAGCTAAATTCTATCTTGGCTGCATTATCCAACTCCATAAACAAACGCTATTACACAGGGAAAAACACGATGACTGCCATTACCGATTTAGACATTTTGTTAAAGTCCATGTCACCAGAGCTCATTGAAGGTGATTATGTTTTTTGTACTGTAGACGGGGGATTGGCAGATTATGTTCAACTCCACCCAATAGCGACCTTTCGTGAAAAAGAAGGCTTAACACTGGTTCTGAAAGAAGAAGTTGCGGCCAAAGCTCAGCTAGACTTCGACGGTGTATTTGGCCTGATAACTTTATCGGTACATTCGAGCCTCGAGGCGGTTGGATTAACAGCGGCCTTTGCCACCAAGCTTGGTTCTTACGGCATTAGCGCCAACGTGATTGCTGGCTTTTATCACGACCATATCTTCGTTCAGAAAGACAAAGCTGAAGCCGCAATGAGTGCGCTTAGAGAATTTTCAGAAGCGGATTAGTAAAGAATTCTATTGTTCACAGACACAAAAAAAGCGACGTAATCTACGTCGCTTTGGCTTATTGCTTACTGTTCATTCACTGATCAGGCATCAGTTAATGAAACAGTTAAGCAAGCTTAAAAGTCGCCACTTTATCACTTAAACCCGCGGCTTGGCTCTTAAGTTCGTTCGACTCAGTTAAGCTGTCCTGTGCGCCCACAACTAGGTGGTCGGTAACATCTTTAATGGTCGTAATGTTCTGGGTAATTTCACCCGTCACATGTGTTTGCTCTTCAGCAGCCGTCGCGATTTGAGTCGCCATATCGCTGATCAAAGCAACGGCAGTATTGATCTCTTCAAGTGCATGCGAAGCTCTGTCTGCATCTTCTACTGAGTGTATCGCCAGTTTAGAACTGCTCTCCATCAGCTCAACCGCTTGCGCCGTTGTACGCTGCAGGATATCAATTGTTGATTTGATCTCTTCCGTTGAAGAGTGGGTACGCTGTGAAAGCACACGTACTTCATCCGCGACCACAGCAAAGCCACGACCTTGTTCGCCAGCACGAGCCGCTTCAATCGCCGCATTCAAAGCAAGCAAGTTGGTTTGCTCAGCAATACCTTGAATCGTTGCGAGTACGGTCGAGATCTCTTGAGCGTGCTTGTTAAGTTCGCTGATCACGTTACCCGCTTCGTTCACTTCATTGGCTAGGTTATTGATAGAACCTTTAGTATCGACGACCAGAGCGTGACCACTGTTAGTGCTTGTCGCTGAGTCTTGTGCCGCTTTTGCTGTTTGCTCGGCATGCGATGCAATCTCTTGAGTTGCACAGGCCATTTCCGTTACAGCCGTTGCCACCATTGTGATCTCTTGCTGTTGATGGTTAAGCTCATCCACAGAACGGTTCGCACGTTGAGTACTTTGCTCTGACTGGCTATTTAGCTGTTCTGACTGCCCACGGATATGGCCAATCAACTGCTGTAAGCTTCCAACAAAGGTATTGAAGTTATGAGCCAACTCGCCCACTTCATCTTGGTTTTCTACATGAATACGTTGAGTCAAATCACCGCTACCATTCGCGATTTGCGCCAAGGCTTGAGATACGTGGTTCAACGGACGGAATAGAATAGTACACAAAAGGTTAAACAGTATGGTACATACAATAACGACCAGCAGTGTCGCCAAAACTTGACCAATGACTGCATCAAATAACGGTGCAACCAGAGAGTCATGATTAACAACACTCACTGTAATCAGGCTCGTTCCGTCAATAGCACGTGCGTACAGAACATAGTCGCTGCCATTCAGCTCGATAGAAGTGTTTTTACCGCTAGTCAGAGCCTTTTGTACATCGGAGAAATTTAACCCAAGTGAACTGATATTCTTGTTCAGTAACTTAGTGTCAGGGTGCGTATAAACCGTGCCTTTGTTGGTCGCGATGAACATGTAACCTTCACCTGGAAGAATCACCTGCTCTAGACTGTTTAAGATGTCTGTAATTTCTACATCAGCACCCAACACAACCTGTTGCCCATGCAGTTGCATTGCTGTTCCTAATGAAACAACGTTCGCCCCAGTTGCTGCAGCAACCGTTGGGTTATCCATGAACACCTTGCTTGGGTTCGCAACCGCATTGGTGTACCAACCCCATAAACGGGGATCATCATTGCCCGGCGGCAGTACTACTCCGTTCGCGTTCTTTTGCGAACCATCAGGAAATGCCAAGAAGACATTATCAAAAGAGGCTGAGTCACGAACCTGTTTTAGATGAGTCACCAAGCTTTCTTGTTTGGACTCTTTCGACAGAGAAGTGAGCGCACGCTCTTTGGATAAGATCCAATCTGACACGTATTGGTTGTAAGAAGCGGACGCCCCTTCCAAACGCTGTTCAACTTCTGTATCCAATCGTTGCAATGATGCACGAAATGAAAGTGCTTCAACCAAAATCCCCCCCAGGATGATGGCCATACTGGCAGAGATCGCCAGCTTATTCTTAAGCGAGAGTTTCTTTAACATAGAAAACCTATAATTTTTGTATAAATAACCGTGGGTAACAGAACCGTTCCCATGCGGTAGCAAGATAATATATTTTACACATTAAAATAAATAATAGAACGGGCTAACTTATTGTATTATCGATATATGTGAACCAATAGCAGATCCAGATCAATTCACAATCGAAAGAATGATATACGTTAAGTTACGCCATCAAAGTCCAAACAAAAATGCCGAGCCTTTTGCTTCATTTGTAACAATCCAAATAGCGTCCACATCACCAATGCATTAACCTTACAACTCGTTATGTCATTGGAGTTTTTCTATGTCCCGAAGCCAACGCCTCTTTGACCTGCTCCAACAATTACGTTGCCATAAATACCCAGTTACTGCCGACTACTTGGCTAGCGAGCTCAATGTAAGTACTCGCACCATTTATCGCGATATCGTGACGCTGCAAGCTCAAGGTGCTGAAATTGATGGTGAAGCAGGAGTTGGCTATCAGTTAAAACCGACCTTCACTCTCCCTCCGATGATGTTTTCAATGGGAGAATTGGAAGCATTAAGGCTTGGTGCTGAATGGATAGCCAAGCAAGCCAATGGTGAATTCAGTGAATCGGCTAGAAATGCCATTGCCAAGATTTCTGCGGTGTTACCTGCCAACCATCAAGCCAAACGCAGTGAAGATATTGTGCGTGTTCCTTCAATCATTGAAGTCGAAGAGTTATCCATCGAACTGTCAGATATCAAGTTAGCGATTAAGCAACAGAACAAAGCCGAGATTCATTACACAGACGCAAAAGCTAATGTGAGTTCAAGAATCGTTTGGCCAATGTTGATTGGCTTATTCGAACAGCACTATGTTTTGGTTGCTTGGTGTGAAGTACGAAGTGCGTATCGTAACTTCAGGCTCGACAGGATTACCGAATGGACAATACTTGAGGGAAAGTACCAGCGTACGCGTCATGACTTGATCAAAGATTGGCAGAACATGGAAGGCATTGCGGATAAAGTGATTCGCTACTGACAAAAACTGTCACAGGGTTTCGATACATTGCTGTGGTCCCAAATCGGGCTCAACGCAAAAGCCGAGTTAACTGAAACCAACACGGCAAATCCAATTGAACAGTTCAGGAGCTATTATGTTTACCATTGATTCATTTGTTCTTTATGTTGCAGACATTCATCGCAGCATGGACTTTTATGCCAAAGCATTTGATTGTGAGCCAAAGCTCCTATCGCCAACCTTTGCTGCCCTAGACTTTGCAGACAACGTTAAAATCACACTCAAGCAGGCTGACGTTCTAACACCAGCAAGTAACATCAAGGGTGGCGGCACTGAGCTCTCCATGCCTGTTGCTGATAAAGAGACACTGGAAAACCTCTATAAAGCGTGGAAAGAGAAAGGCATTCAGGTTGAACAAGAACCAGAAAAGTCGGTTTATGGCATCAACTTCCTTGCTGTTGATCCAGACGGACACCGTATCCGCGTCTTCGCTTAAACCAATAAGAGAAAGCTGCACTTAACCGCTTGCTCATCTGATCTCATCTCATCTCATCTCATCTCATCTCATCTCATAAAAAAGCTTATTAGCCGAAATCTAACGTCAGCAATAATCGTGTCTCGTCAGATGAAGTAACGGGAGAACGATGCACAAGGCCCGCATTTTCATTGCCACTCCAACTCTCACCTTTCAATAGCGCTACGTCACCACTCACCATTTGCTGGATATCAGATTCATGAGTGTATAAGCCTGAAGCAGAATCTGGTTGTCCGTTCGCTCCTCGCCCTAGCTTCGATCGGTCGACCGCATAGTTAGGTAACCACTGCGTCGCGACACCATGATAAGTCGTCACCAAACGGCAAGGTACTTGATCAAAATGAAAACGAGGACACATTGCCTTATTTAAAACCGCTAGACGAAGCCCTACTTCTTCAAGCTCAAATAAACAACAGAACATATCCACCAACTCTGCCATATTTTCTAATAGCGCTTTAGAAGCCGTTCCGTCTGTCGAGAATTCTAACTTATCGTAGGCATTGTCGGGTGACACGCTAACAGACTTACTAAAATTTGGATTCGACGCGATAAACTCATCAATGTCACCTATTAAATCAGTATCAAACTTACGCTGCCAAATCGCGATGTTGATGTCACTTTGATAGATGTCGGCTAATACCGTGGGCTGCTCCGAAGCACTAACGCATGCCTTGTGACTCGCCTGATCTTTGATACTAACAGCCGAACTAATATTAAGTGGCTGGTTGCTATTGGTTGTCAAACGCTTGGTTAACACGGCATTCATTACGTCATCTCCTTGATACATGCTTATCGTCCCCCTTTCACCAATACGCTCGTTATTGGCAGTAAGAGTGATTTTTAGTTATGTTATAACATAACTAAAAATACACAAGTAACTTAGCCGATCATGGTTCCAATAATATGGCGATGTTCTACCTTCCTCAGGTAATTTGGTGAATGCTAGACTAAGCTTTTATCTATCTTTATTTTCCCAAAGATGTGATCCAAAAGATGTGCCAAAGAAGTTCTTTAAGCAAACGGCTCCATAACGTTAAACCTGTAAATTCATCAATCTGGTGACCACTTATGAAAAAACTAATACCTACGCTCGGTCTGTTTTGTACCCTCATTTCTGCGCCATCTTTTGCAGAAACGGGCTACACGTTAGATCCCAAGTTATCGAACATTACGTTCGCAACCATCAAGAAGCAGTTTGTTGTTGAGCCCGCATCCATCAAGCCTTTATCTGGTGGTCTTACCGAAGAGGGTCAATTTGCCATATTGTTGGACGTAAAAAGTGTGAGTACTGGCGTGGATATTCGCGATCAGAGGCTCAATGAGCTCTACTTTGAATCGATGACTTTCCCTGAAGTGAAAATCTCTGGAAAAGTTGAACCGTCAATGTTGTCTGGTGACCCAAAAAGAACAACCATTGCAGCGGAGGTTACCTTGCACGGCGTAACAAAAACGATTGATTTTCCCGTTTTAATCGTTCCATCAGAAGAGTTAGTGATGGTTAGTTCAGCCTCGACAATCATCGTCAATGGCGCTGATTTTGGAATATCGACAGACAACTTGAACAAGCTATCAGCTACCGTTGGTGGGTTAGCGATTTCCGACAAAATCCCTTTAAGCTTCAATCTGCTCTTCGATAAATAATGGGTTCACACCTACCCAGTTAGATCTTTCTTAATTCACATTCATCTATCGTTTAAGGTGGGTGAATGTCAGTTAAAACCGGCAAGTCAGCAAACAGTCCTAGATAAACAAGTCACTCATGTTCAATTAAAGCGGTCGGTCGTCCAACTTTAGTCTAACAATTAATCACTCAAATCTGCGGTGATTAAAACAATCGCTTATTGCCTTATCCTCGGCAGAACAACACATCCACCTAAGTGTTTAAACACACTCGCTATTTACCTATCTCAAACCGGTTTTAAATGAGCAAATTATATGACTAACCGCCTAGTGATATTGATGGTGAATGATGTCAATATGCAAAACTAAACAAAGATCTTGTCCTAGTGCTAGAACATCTAGCTAAACCTAAAAAGAGCCCTTTTCATGCTGAATAAACACATCGTTAATCGAGACAGCTTGGCTGGAATGGGGGCCACTCTAATAGGCAACGGGATCGGTAGGTTTGCCTATATAGCATTAATGCCGGCTCTCATTCAAAGTGGTTGGTTTAGCGAAAGTGATGCATCTTACCTTGGTGTCGCGACCCTTCTTGGGTACATATTGGGTGCACCTGCTGCCAACATACTGCTGCGTTACTTTAGTGCTGGGCAGTTAATTCGATTCGCTATGTTGATAAGCAGTTTTAGTTACTTAGGCTGTGCGCTACAAGAGGCGCCCTTAACATGGTTCTATGTTTGGCGAACGTTGGCTGGAATTGCGGGTGCCTTATTAATGGTTGTCGCCCCACCAGTGATTGTCCGAAAGTTTAATCCCGATGTGAAGGCGCGTGTCAGCGGTGTCATATTTTCAGGCATTGGACTTGGTGCGATGTTATCAGGCACATTAATCCCAGTACTGATCTATTTTAGTGTGGTGTCGGCTTGGATTGGCATGGGAGTCATCGCATTAGTCACAACGATACTGACTTGGAATACATGGCAAACCCAACCTAACACGTCTAAAGCGCCTTATATAAAATCCTCCTTCTCTCAGCTCTCAAAGCCAAAACTAATCAGCGTTGCGCTTATTCTAGCGGCGTATACCTTCGATGCTATTGGCTACTTACCCCATACCTTGTTTTGGGTTGATTACATCGTGCGAGAACTGGGTATGTCGTTCAGCAGCGGTGGTTTGTTCTGGGCAACCTTTGGTATTGGCGCCGCCATTGGACCATTGATTACAGGCATCTTAGGAGACAAGTTAGGGCTTAAAAAATCCCTCTGCATTGCATTTAGCCTCAAGGCTTTAGGCGTCGCATTACCGCTTGTTAGTACACACCCTATCGCGCTGTTAATTTCTTCATTACTGGTTGGTATTTTCACGCCGGGAACGGTAACTCTAGTGTCGACTTACACGTTGGAGATTGTAGGCTATGAACTGCATACCAAAGCGTGGGCAGGAATGACACTCTCTTTTGCTGTATCACAAGGTGTGGTTGGGCTTTTGATGGCGTACTACTTAAATCATATGGCTTCATACGACGTGTTATTCACCGTTAGTACTGCTGCTTTGATGCTGTCTGCGGTGTGTACCTTAATGACTGTAACTCACTCTAAGCCTGAATACTTGACCTAGATCTAAGCTAACTTCCTCAGTTCATCTGACGAATATAATAAAGGATTATCATGCAACTCTACTTAAATGAAACCTCCCCGTTTTCACGCGTGGTCGCAGCAACTGCGCTTCTATCACGCTGCTCTCCTTTGTCTTTTGTTTGGGTTGATCCATGGAGCTCCCCGGCCAATTTAAAAAGCGTCAATCCATTTTGTTTAATTCCAGCACTCAAACTTGAAGACGGAACAGCACTGACGGAAAGCTTATGCATTTGCCAATACCTAATTGAAACGTACCAGCCTCAAACGCTACGTCAGGTAACGTTTAGTCGTGCCAATGAAATGCAAACTTTAGGAACAGCAAAGACCTTAATGGAGATCGCGTTTAGAACCGCGGCATTGATTCGCTATGCAGACAGTGACAATGCGCTTATCCATAGAGGGCAAGAAGGTATGGTTTCCGCCCTAGAGCAACTTGACCAAGAGATAAAAGAACAAGGACTAGAATCCCTTCTGAGCGACAACTTGGCCACCTTGTATCTCCATGTCGCTTTAGATTACGTCCAGTTTCGACATACTGAATTGTTTGATGCAGTGAACAACCGTAACATCATCGATTTTTTACACCTTTCCCCCTTTGCAGACGTACTGACATTTATAAGCATTGAGAGTTTGGCAAACAAGCCTGATTATGAAACGTTGCTTGATTCGTTCGGTCGGGATACCTAAAATCATCCAGAACTAGAATGCGTAAAGTCTTGAATTCAACGTGAGATAGGCTCAGAGATGTCGTTGATGTCACATGTCGTTACACAGCATGACGTGTTAAGGCTTTACATCTTGGGCGAGGTAAACAACAATCCCTGAGAATAAATCCATAACATAATGTATTTAGAAATTATGAGTAGTACAGAAAACAAAAAATCGAGTCCTCTTTTCGAAGTCGTATTTAACGTCCTTCTTCCTTCATTCATCTTAATGAAGTTCAGTGGAGAGGAGCATCTCGGAACAGGCTTAGCATTACTTGTCGCCCTTGCCTTCCCTATTGCTTACGGTGGCATGGAGTTAATCCGCAACAAGAAGTTCAACTTCATCGCGGCGCTTGGCTTCGTCAGCGTGTTATTAACGGGTGGCATTGGTTTCTTCGAACTAGACACTCGTTGGTTAGCGCTAAAAGAAGCATTAATTCCTGGCTTAATTGGTTTAGCGGTTCTTGGATCCACCTTCACTCGCTACCCGTTTATCCAAAAAGTTATCTTTACGCCAGCTCTGTTAAACATCTCTCTTATTGAAGAGCGTTTAAGACAGTTCGGTAACGAAGCAAAGTTTGATCGTTGTCTAATGACATCGAACTACCTATTCGCAAGTACCTTCGCTTTCTCTTCTGCGATGAACTATTTCCTAGCGACTTGGATTGTGACAAGCCCTGCCGGCACTGCAGCCTTTAATGAAGAGTTGGGTAAGCTCACGCTATACAGCTACCCAGCCATAGCTATCCCTAGCATGCTGATGATGTTAGGTATTTTCTATTACATTTGGCGCCAAGTTCGCGCTATGACGTCACTAGAAACAGAGAAAATCTTTATTACTAAGTAGATCTTACCGAACTAACTTAGTGTCTCGTCCTAAAATAGAAACACACACCAAAAGCTCAGCACATTCGCTGGGCTTTTTTGTTTCTGCTCTCTCATTTATCCGACAAGTGATACGCTGAATTATGATTAGCTTTCTCAAAAATGAGAGATAACGTTCACCTTTCCCATACTAGCTTGATAGCTAGCATTTAAATTACCGATAGCTAAAGAACTGCATTCGGTTATACTGAAAGATGATTTAACGCTCAATCTTGTTGATTACTTTACAAAACCCTGCCTAGGTGTTAACACTATTTCAGCCCTTATTGCTAAGATAGAACAAGCTTGGCCTTAAAGTTAAGCGCCAGCCGTACTCAATAAGGAATATAGAATATGAACAAATCTCAGTTGGTTGAACACATCGCAACTTCAGCAGACATCTCAAAAGATCAAGCAGGTTCAGCGTTAAACGCACTTGTTGAAGGTATCTCTAACACATTGGCTAAGGGTGATGATGTTGCCATCCTTGGTTTCGGTAGTTTCAAAGTTAATTCTCGTGCTGCTCGCACTGGTCGTAACCCAAGAACCGGAGAAGAGATTCAAATCTCAGCATCAAAAACGCCTGCGTTTAAAGCAGGTAAAGCACTAAAAGAGTCATGTAACGCTTAGAGTAAATACGATCTCAAAGCAGAATCCAAGGAAGATTACTATGTCTATAACCAAAGAAAAAGTTAAAGCTAGCCGCAGTAAAAAAGCAGGCAAGTCAACCAAAGCACAAGCCGAAACGCCCAAGACTCGTCAGCGCATTGAAGAGCTTATGGAAGAGCGTGAATTGGCAAAACTGTTAGAGTTATAGTTTGTTATTCTTCTAATGCCACTGCAGCCTTGCAGTGGCATTTTTGATTTAAGAAACAGCGCTTCACTAATACAAGTGCTTATACCGATTAACCCTTTCAAACGACCTCTTTCTGCAATTCAGTCACTCCATTAATACGTTGATGCAATTTGGTATCGATAGTCAACGAGATTAGAAAACTCAGCAATGCAATAATAGCCCCTGCAACAAACACCCATTGATAGCCAGACATCCACACCACTCCCAATAAGAATGGCAGAAAGACTGCCGCGATATGATTGATAGTAAACGAAAGACTCGCCGTGGACGCCACTTCGTTTGACCGGACGGTTTTCTTAAAGTAAGTAGTCAACGCTATCGCAAAACTGAAAATGATGCTGTCGGCAACGTATAGCCCACCTGCCAGATAATGATTCTCAACAAAAGCATACGATAAGAACACCAACATCAACGCCACATACTCAATCAGTAGAGCTCTCTTTTCTCCTACTCGGTCAATAAAACGACCCACCACAGGTAATGCAACAGTAGCGGACAAGCTGGATAACATAAATAGAGCGGCCATCATTGCGATCGTGTAATGGAATTTGGTGACCATAAGTAAGCCTGAAAACACGACAAAGATCTGTCTTCTTGCCCCGCTTAGAAAGGTCAATATGTAATATGTGGTGTATTCACGACGTACAATAAGCTTGGTGTGCTGTCGTTCACCGCAGCTAGCATTTTTGAATGTGAGTAGATAAAAAGCTAACCAGAAGCACGCCGTACCACTAGCAAAAAATATAGCCTTATCTGATACACCAAAGACATAATTGGCGACAATAATACATATGAAAGTCACCATAGAGAAAAAGGATGCCGCGGCTCGAATCCTCCCCATGGATTCACTAAAGTTTTCCGTACCTAGAAGTTGTGTAGACAGTGATTTATTCACTGCTTCTAGATAATGAAAACCAACAGACATCAGGGTTGTGCTGAAATAGAAGCCATAGATTGAGGGTAAGTAACCCGTTATGGCAACGCCTAATCCCAGCGCGGCGACAGAGAGCACCGCAACTTGTTGTTCAGAAATAATAAGTAATAGAAACAGCACTGTAAATGAGAGTAAACCAGGGATCTCCCTTACACTCTGAAGCAGACCAACGTCCGCTCCTGTCATGCCCACGGTATCGACAGCGAAATTGTTCATGACAACTCGCCACCCCGTATTCGCTATTACAGAGGCAATAGCGATGATCACTAACATCGAAAATGAACTTCTCGATGTTAACAAGCGTACCCAGCCAATCATTTATACCACCGACTTCATCGGCTTCTGTCTTAAACAACCGTAACTGCGCGGTGATATGCTTCCTGCCATGTTTAATTCCTCAAAAGTATCTTTACTCCGAAAAAATCAGTCATATGAAACTCAGCTTCGGAATTGGGAAGAATACTACTCGCCAGACAATTGTTACACGATCGTTTTGTAAATGTTACTTTTTGCATTTATCAATCTGCGTTAAGCGTAAAGGCCGCCCAAAATTTGAACGTTAAGTAACTGACTTAATTACATTGTCATACATACCCATACATACCCAAATCGCATTTTTCACTATCATCATTTTCATTGTTAGTTATGAGAGTCAGGGAAATGTTCGCAACACTAATGTGTTGGTGCAGCGTTTCTTTTTTGAGGTGATTATGAATGTCGTTCGCATGGGAATAGAAGCCAATACCCATAAAAATAAGGGTAAGTACAAGGCGATAATTAAGTTTACTATTCGAGCCCTGTTTTACTATTCAGCCACTAGAAAAATGAGTGAAAATTTCAACTCTGAAGAGAGAAAGCTGTTATTTATCAAACAGCCTAACTTCTTATCTAAATTTGTAACTCCCTACTTATGTACTGGCTTTAGCAATAAAGAAAAGATAGAAATCTTATCCAAGCACTACGACTGGTTTGAAGAAACCTTCGCAACAGAAGCTAGACACCAAATCTATAATGAAAGACTCAATCTTTTAAAACTAGAGATAGATGACAACGTTTATCTGGTTAATCTCAGCTTTGAAAGAAACGCGAGAAAAGAGGGTGAACTGACAATTTCATTGACCAATTCTCTACTCGAAAAAATGTATAGCATCTCGTTCACTGTTTTCGACAACAGCATCTACATTGGTGGTATTCAGGGTGGAGCCAATGACAATGGATTTAGCCGTACATTCACAAAAGCTTTCTACGGTTTAAGACCTAAATCCTTCATGGTAGAAACACTACGACTGTTAGCCATTAGCTTAGGTATCGAAAATATCTATGCAGTAAAAGAGTCTGGTCATGTGTCGAACTCATTACGCTACGGCAAGAAAAACAAAGACATCAGCCTTAAGTACGATAGTTTATGGGAAGAGCACGATGGACAGGTACACGATGACTATTTTTATCGTCTACCGATCAACCCAAACAGGAAAGACCTTGAGGCTCTAAAACGCCAAAAACGTAAATTATATCGTGAGCGGTATGCGTGGCTAGATCAGTATGAAGAAGAGCTAAAAAACAAAATGAGCCACAACATTCAAGTTCAGTTTAACTAACAACTGCCTTCTAAATAGGTGCTAACTTGCTGGACTTTCTGGCGCTCCCTCTTTCTTTTGTGACAAACACAAGGCCTCGTAACACGGGGCCTTAGAATCGAGAAGCAGCTCTGTACTTATCTTTCTGATTTCACTCAAACTTCCTTTTCAACTTGAGTCATTCTTTTTCTTACTCATACGAATCAATAAAGGCTCGGAGTACTTGCTGGTCGACAATTTCCAACCCTTGGTCTCCTTTTCTGATGAAACCTTTGTCTAATAGGTCTTTAACCGCTCTTCGATACACTCTGCTCGATGTGCCAAAACGTTCCGCTTCTTGATTCACTTTATCGAAACCGCCTAACACGGTATTTGTCTGGCTTTGAACCAATAAGTCGTAGGCAATGTTGTAGGTAATTGAGTGTAAAAGACGGTTAGTGTAAATGCCCATAGAGTCTTGATAATCTTCCGCTAATGCAGAGGCAAAGAAGAACATCATCTCCGGGTTTTCATGTAGTGCTTCTGCTAGTTTCTGAATGCAAATGACATCAACTTGCATGTGTTCGTCAGCCACTACGTTCCACTGACAAGGTGTCTGAGTGAAAAACTCCATCTCACCGAAGATATGGTAATCGCAATTCACCTCACCCAATTGAAAGCGTCGCCCATTAGCCGCAGAAATACTCATAGAGACTCTCCCTGCGGGCACTACATAAAGATACTGAAGCTGCTCACCTTGACGTAGGATTTCATCGTTTTGATTGAAGTAACGAGAGTTAACTTGGTGTTGGTAGAGGAGATCTCTAAATTCAGAGCTTTTTTGTTCTAAGTAGTTTTTAAAGCGTCCGCTTGAGTATGGTGCAATCTTCATACTTACTCTCTCATTACATTACTGCTGTTTATATACAAACGATTGTAACCACTTAAACCACAGGAGAGAACCCAATAAAAAAGCGACGGTCTCCCATCGCTTTCGTCTTGCATTTATTCAGGTTCTTATTGAGTAATTAATGCTTCCAGTGCCGCTAATGATGCTAGCCGCTCTCCTTGCATCATTGCCTCTGCCTCATCGACATATTGCCCAACGCCCTCCTTTACATCTTGTTCGTACAAGACAACATTGTTCAAGATAGAAGCTACATTAAGCCCTCTCAAGCGTCCCACGGTAAACAGCGCGGATGTTTCCATGTCTGCACCTAAAATGCCTTTGCCATTCCAGTACTGACAAAGCACCTGCTCGTCATCGGTATAAAAACTGTCGTGTGAGCGTACCGTGCCCAAATAGTAAGGTGTTGTTTGCTGCTGCAAGAACTTGTCTAGCTCTTTAAGCAGAGAGAAGCTTGCATAGGCGGGATACGACGACTTAACGTAAGCGGTAGAACCACCCTCATCGCGAACCGCGCCCTCTGCAATAATTAGCTCACCAAGCCCGATATGTGACTGCATCGCACCTGCAGACCCCACTCTGACGATATGAGTCACACCACAAAACTTAAGTTCTTCTACCGCAATTATCATTGAAGGTGCGCCAATACCAGTGCTGCAAACTGATATCGCTTTCCCTTGATGAGCTCCAGTGAAGATTCGATACTCTCGGTTCTCAGAAACCATCTCGACATCTTCAAGCAAGCTCGCGATTCGATTCGCTCTATCAGGCTCGCCACAAACAATGACTAACGGAGCAATTTGCGTTTCATCAACGCCGATATGAGGTTGCTTTGCCATCTTCACTCCTAAGAAGCCGTTGCTTGAGTTAACGATTTATCACTGTTTCGTTTAGCTGTGCGTGCCCACTCACGAGTACCGTTTGCCGCAATAAACATTAAGATTGCGTATTGAACAGACATTGCGTACACACCCTGCGTCGCATAAATACCAACACTGATAATGTTAATCACAATCCACAGTATCCAGTTTTCAACATACTTACGTGTCATAAGAACTTGAGCAACAATAGATAGAATGGTCATCGTGGCATCCCAGAATGGGAACGCATCAGGTTCAAGTACTGGTTCCGTTAAATCAGCACCAAATAGATTCAAGCTATCAACCGCGATGTTTGCCAACGCAAAGAAGAATGGGTCGATATACATTGTGAGCAGTGCAATCGAAATCGCACACGCTGCAGCTGTTGCTACTAGTTTGTTTTGGCTCAACCAGCGAACTTCTAGCGTTTCACCTTGCTCATTAGGACGTGTCCATGCGTACCAGCCGTAAATGTTGGCGCAGAAGAAAAAGAGTTGAAGCAGTAACAGTCCGTATAACTGAATTTGGAAAAAGATAACCGCAAATAAGGTGACATTCAGTAACCCGAACAGGTAATTAATGGTTTTTTCTTGGCTTGCAAACCAAATACACAGCAAACCAAATACGGTGCCGAATGCTTCAATCCAGCTCATCGCGTAGCCATCCCCTATTGGGATATTGACTAAGGTATTATTGATATCAAGTAGGGCGAATAGGTCCATCGGGGTGTCCTTTATTATTTGATTTTTGTAGCACCTATCTTATTGCGCCGATAGAAACAAAGAGGAGGACATTTGTCCCCCCTAGATTGCATGCGATCATAAATCAGAATAATAATTCCGGAAAATCAAATTCACAGAAAGGTGTCATCGCCCTCCCAACAGTCTTGAACTCGAAACTCCAACAGCAGAACAAATCACTGCCAAAAACGAAACTTTAGCTTACTTGCTTTAAGCTGATATCGCGTTGACGGGCGCTCTTGAGAAGCGCATTCTTTTATTTCGAGTAGAATCGTTTTTGGCCGTGTAATCGACCCATCACACGTTCTGTACAACTTACCCAATTGAATGGCAGGTCACATGAATAAGATTGTTATGTTAGTAATGGGGCTGTTTTTTACCAGTCGATTGTTTGCCAGTATTGTGCCGCATGTTGGTCAACTTGAGCATGATGCGCCTATTCTCCTTCGCTCTGCATTGATTGTGGGCGTTGCGGCTTATGTCGTTTGGACAGCGTTCAAATATTTCAAAAAGAACAAAGCCTCAGGTTCAGATCAACTCTAGGGATAGGCATTAGAAATGCCTGATAGTCAGCAGTTAAACTCGGTTACTTATCTGCAAAATAGTCGACCAAGATTTTACGCCACTTTCGCGACTCACGAATTTTCAGAAGAGCGCGGTTAATTTCTTCTTCATACGAGTTGTTTTCAGTGATGATAAAGCCATAATTCTGCTTTTCGAGTTGATACGGCAACACCTCTAGATCATCGAACTGCCCGCTTATTCTGCCATTACCGATCATATATTTGAGCACCACATCATCAGCGACAATCGCCTCTACTTCGCCTTCCTCTAAAGCCGCCAACAGTCTTGGCATATCGATATAACTCTTGTGTCGAATACCAAAGCTTGTGAGCATCAAAGAAGACGTCGTCGCGACTTTTGCCCCTACTTCAACATCCGCAAGATCATTCACGCCTTTAATATGGGAAGAGCCTTGGCTGAGCGTAAGCTTGCTGGCTAATACCGCAGTAATACTGGCGATAAACAGCATACTCAGCACACCAATGAACACCGTAGCAATTCGTCCGGTTAAGCTCTTAAACTCAAAATAATTGAATGGGCCTCGAGTGATAAAAAGCAAACCCAGTATGAAACTTTCTAACCAACGGCCCGTTCGGCCTTTCATCGAATAGAGCTTTTCATTTTCACCGTGCTCCAATACATAGAAAAAGGCACCAATCACACCAGAGATAAAGACGATAACGCCAATGATCAGCCACAATGCAGGGTTTAAGAAAATGGCGTGTAAGGTATGAAGGTAACCTTGCTTCTTCACTGCGATAGCGAGGTGAGTTTCATAAAAGGAATGGGAAAAGTCAGCAAACAACTCACGCTCTGGGGTGATTGAAATACAAGAGACACCGATGTCGATTTGCTCTGTTTCAATCGCATTGAGTAATTCATCCAAACGGTGATTCTCTATCGTGTACTCAACGTCCATTTCTTTAGCGATCTGTTCCCAAAGCTCGACACTCAGGCCATTCCATTGACTTTCCATCGAACTGATCACAAAAGGAGGACACGGGTAAACACCGACTTTAAGTGGAGAAGAAGAGGCAAAAGTACTGAAGAATAGAAAAAGAGAAACGATTGAAGTGACACCGTATCGGAGTGTCGATTTGAAGTATTTGAGCATCAGCAGCCCTCCAGAAGAAGGCAGCAATGAATTGAATCGAGTACGAAGGCTCGACTAATGAACACACATCAGCGCGATCAGAAGTGAAGAAAGATTATGATAAATTCAATACTGCCCTAGCTTTATTCGTTATTACCTTAACTATAGAAAACCTCTATTTATTGTGCAAAACAATGGGCGTAACAAACTAACGGCATAGGGAACATCGGATCGATAACTAGTGGGATGACATAAACTGGCTTTGTGCCGACGAACATAACTTTCCGCACTGCGTAATTTGGCTTTCAAGGAAGTAGATATTACGTCTGCTTTTGACCCATTGGGCACGAACTTCCAGTTCTTGACCAATGGAAATAGGATGATGAAAGCGAGACGTTAAACTCACCGTCATTGCAGTGATGTTATTTTGGAACAAACAATGCAGCATCGCACTGTCGTGTAACGCGGTGACAATGCCACCCTGCATGATGCCATCGTAGCCCTCAGCTTTATCTGTTGGTACAATCTTGGCCCTGGTTTTATATTTAGCTAAAGCTTCACTCTTAATTGAAGCTTTATGATTGACTAAAGTCTCGCGCTCGCCAACGGCTTCAAAACAAATGGCGCTGTCTGCGAAAAAACCTTGGCTGCACACTTGGCAACGCCGATGGTTGTGTGGAATGAAAACCT
This sequence comes from Vibrio sp. 10N.222.47.A9, assembly GCF_963872585.1. NCBI lineage: Bacteria > Pseudomonadati > Pseudomonadota > Gammaproteobacteria > Vibrionales > Vibrionaceae > Vibrio > Vibrio sp. 10N.222.47.A9. The sequence continues at coordinate 38,699 of NZ_CAWNBB010000043.1, forward strand.
TCATACTTACCTTTTAACCTTAAATACCTAGAGATTGATATGGCTCGACCAAAAAAACATCGCCAGTTATGCACCCGAGCGGCTTACTCTTGCTTTAAGCCTAATGGCGTTCCTATGGACGAGCTTCATAAAGAAGAATTGCTATTAGAAGAGTTAGAAGCCTTACGCTTGGCTGATCAAGAAGGATTGAGCCAACTTGAAGCCGCTGAACAAATGCAGGTGTCTCGCCAAACGTTCGGCAACATCATCAAGCGTGCAAGAGCCAAAGTCGCCAAGTGCATCGTCAACGGTCACGCGTTGGTGATTCAAAGCGCTTAACTCACGCACTAGCCCTACGTTAGCTAGCTCAACGACAGTGAATTCTCGATACTTAGCTTGATGGCTCAGAGATCTGATACAGCTTTCGACTCTGCCCTTCACACACATCTTTGCAATTGCATTCACGCTCAATATCTAACTGCGCAAGCCCTCCGCAGCTGCCTTTGATTGGCTTGCGCGAAAAAATCACGCCTATCGCCATCAGTGTAACGACTCCGACAAACCCCAATAGCGTCAATAAAAAGGTCATTTTCGGAACCCTCGAATACCCCCTAAGTGATTCGGCTGTGCCATAAGAATCGCGGCGCCTTTCTTGCGCCCTTCCTCACCGCACCCTCTCTTACTACTCCCTTTATTACTGCACCCTCTCTGACTGTGCCCTTTTTTACTGTGACAAACGTTGCGCGGCTCCCGACCGTAATCTAAATCGGTCACTTGTTGCAGATTACTAAAATCCAAAGCACCTATTTCTGCCTTTCCTGTTGATGCCAAGACTCTAATATCGTGGTTGAACAAGTGCGCTAACATCTTCTTCCCTATGTGACGGACGACTACAGATTTCACATCGTAAGAACGGAGGACAGAGATCCATTGCTTCTTTTTATTGCAAGCGGTGTCGGAATCAACCAAAGGAACAATCTGCTTTATTTGTCGTTGCTCATCGACAATCGCGATCTGTGGGGAACGAGCAAAATGGTTACCGACATGAAGGTCGCGACAAGGTACTGCGTATAACATAGTAACTTCCTGTTATTGATGATCAGAAGTTCAGCATACGCTCCATTATTGGCATATGCCAATAACTATCATGTGAAAAATAAGATTTACTGGATCGATAACTAAGATCAAAAGCTACAAGCTACAAGCTACAAGCTACAAGCAGCCAATAGGGTTGGCGCAGGTTACTCTACCTCCCACACCTGTTCATGGAGAGCCTCCCTTACCCAAAAACAAGAATGCCCCACTAGTGCGGGGCATTCTTTGTACGTACGAGCTGAAATTTCAAAGGCAGAAGTGACGATATAAATCGTTGTTACAACGAAAGAGTAAAAGTACTTCCCACACCCAATTCAGATTCAACGACTAGCGTTCCTTCTAGATTCTCGACCATGGCAAGCGCTAAAGATAACCCAAGACCATACCCCTCGATATTGCTGCGGCTGCTGTCGACTCGGTAAAGTCGTTCAAAAATCAAATCCTGATATTTCTGTTCAATGCCAACACCAGTATCTTGGATGGTTATCTCAACCTTACCTTCTGAGCTTTGCTCGACTTTGACCGTCACTCTTCCTTCGGGCTCGGTGTACTTAATCGCGTTATCAACAAGGTTAACCAACACCTGAGTCAACTTGTCAGGGTCGGACTGAATCACAAGAGCATCAGCGCTCTCAACCTCAAGTTCAACTTGTTTATCTTCTGCGACATCTTCATACCAGCTCACCACATTAGCAATCACATCAGAGACCTGAGTCGGCACTTTCTGTGGTATGCGCTTTCCGGTCAGCTCGTCGTTCAGCTTCATCAAGGCGGTTAACATATTACTGGCCTGCATGGCGTGTTCAGAGCAGTCCGCCAATGCGTCTTTCATCGCTTGTTGGTCGGCGTTATTGAGCAATGCCGTTTGGGAAGCTAACGTAATACGCGACAAAGGAGTTCGAATATCATGAGCGATCGCATCGACGGTCGTATTCAAGGTTGTCGTCACGTGCTGTAACTTGGCAACCGCAGTATGGACACTAGAGCTGATCACGTTGAGCCCTTGCGGTAAATCAGATTCGGCTTCATTTTTAGTGCTAGGAAATTCTAACTGCCCTTTTTTCAGCTTATCGAGCAGATCGCCAAAGGTCACTAACGGAGACATCGCACTCTGGATGATGTTACGAGTGAATACTGCGGTCACAGCCACGAGAGCAAGCAACGCATATAAGGTCATTAGCCATTGATTATAGGCGATAAAGTCTCTTGCTCGGTTATCCAAAACCAACCAGAAATCATACTGCTCCCCTTCAATAGGCAACGACATATAGGGACTCAAGATGAAGCTCTCTAACCATGAACGATTCTCATCAATTTGGTAGTTAGAAAAAGGCTGTGCTGTTGATAAATGTTGAACACCAGCGATAAACACGCCATCAGATGAAGCGCTCTTCTCAAGCTTATACGCCGCAATGTTGTTTTCGAGTAGCCGGTGAGGATTCGCCTCTAAAACATGAATCAATCGCTCACTCGAATCGTAAGTCAAAATACGCTGATACTCGGTCGACATAGACGTAAGGATCTTCTTTTCCGTTTGGTAAAGGTCGAAAAAGAAGATAGCCCCAACAATCAGTTCCACCAGCAGCAAGCAGAGCAGTAAGGTCGACATAAAGCGAACCAACAAATGTCTCTGCGTTTTAGCAAGTGCCTGTTCAATACTACGACTTGAGGACATAGCCAACACCTCGAAGTGTGTGAATTAATGGCTTAGAAAAACCCTTATCAACTTTGCTGCGAAGTCTACAAACCAAAACATCGACCACGTTGGTTTGCGGATCAAACTGATGCCCCCAAACATGCTCAAGAATCGCCGTTTTAGACATCACAGCCTCTCGGTTTTCGAGCAGTAATTTCATCAACATAAACTCGCGCTGATTAATGGTGATCGTTTGTTGATCTCTTTGTAGCGTGTGTTTAAGTAGGTCTAGGCTAAGTGGGCCATAATGCAGTTCTAACGGCTGAGGTGTCGGTTGCTTGCCTCGACGCACCAAGGTTTGGCAACGAGCCAATAACTCAGGAAACGCAAAAGGTTTTACCAAATAATCATCAGCACCTGACTGTAGCCCTTGCACTCGTTCTTCCACTGAGTGTTTGGCACTTAATATGATGACGGGCGTCGCGTAGCCTTGCCCTCTGAGTTCAGCCAACACTTCAAACCCATCTTTCTTTGGCAACATGATATCGAGAATGATCACGTCATACTCTTCGGTTACGGCCTCGTGTAATCCATCAACACCATCTGTTGCGTGCGTCACCGTTATCCCTTCTTGCTGAAAACCATTCACCAAAAATCTCGCGATATGAATGTCATCTTCAATCAATAGTATTTTCATTAACGTCCGTTTATTTATTTGCCGTGGTCTGAATACACTCTATCAATATCCTTTCTCGAATATAACCAACATTGCAACTTTGTAATGTTCAAGAAAGCCAGTCGTAATCATGCATTCGTTAGTATGAACCTGTTGATTAAAAACACCCTTTCCAAACAAACAAAAAATAGAATTCGGAATTTGAAAACGAATATTTTTTGAAAACAGATTCTTTTTGAAAACAGATGCTTTAACGGAGTAAACATGAAAACGACAAAACTAACAGTACTAGCAGCAACCCTTGGTTTCCTTAGCCTTTCTCACAATGCAATGGCAGCAGAAACACAAACGGTCTCTTTCACTCAAATCTCATCAGAAGCGGCCTTCAAGCTTGCCCATGAAGCCGTTAATCAATGCGAAGCCGATGGCTACAAGGTTTCTGCGACTGTTGTTGATTTGTCGGGCAATGTGATTGCTCAACTACGTTCTGACGGCGCAGGCATCCACACTCTTGATAGCTCACGCAAAAAAGCGTTCACAGTGGCAAGCATGAAGCAGCCGTCAGGTAACCTGATGAAACTCATCGCCGACAAACCTATCATGCAACCCTTGCAGAATATGGACGACAACTTGTTGTTCCTAGCGGGTGGTGTTCCGGTACAACTGAACAATGCCATGATTGGCGCGATTGGTGTAGGTGGCGCTCCGGGTGGCCACTTAGATGTCGCTTGTGCTGAAAAAGCGATTAAGAAGTTCTTCTAAGCAAGTCCATTCACTCGCCTAATTTGGTTATACCTTTGCCCACCCCAACAATAAATGCCTCACGCTTGCGGGGCATTGCTGCAAATTAAAGCAGTTGCGAATAAAAGCAACTCCGAATTGAAACCGATAATAGAAACGTAAACAGGCAAAACATGACACAAATTTGATGTGAACAACCCACTCAATTGTTATATTATAACATTACACTTAATAACTATTCGTTCTCATGAAACAGCTATTTATTCTAATCGATGTCATCAATCGCTTCTCCACACGCTATGTAAGCCGTTTCTCGACATGCTGTCGTTCTCTAAAGGGTTTGCCTTTTGGCCTAGTATTACTGTGTTTTGCGCCAAATCTATATGCCCACCCTCACTCTTGGATAGAGATGAAAACCCATATTGAGGGAGAGAATGGCATGATCACCAGTCTCTCTATGGAGTGGTCTTTTGATGCTATGACATCCATGTACATGTTGGATGGCGAAAATGTCTCTGCCGATACAGAAGCTGAAACATTCAAAAAGCTCGCTGCGTCTGTTATTGAAAACATGAAGTATGAGCACTACTTCACGTACTTTTATGATGGTGAAGAGCCCATCAAATATCAGGTTGCTGAACACGCTAAGTTTGAGCGTGACAAAGCCAAAATGGTTCTAACATTTGACCTACCACTTTCTAAGCCTAAACCTGTGACACGAGACTCGCTTCGCGTACTCATTTTTGACCCTAGTTACTTCGTCGACATGTCGTGGTTATCGAATAGCGACGTGACCTTGTCACCTGAACTAGCGAGACAATGTCAGTTGGAATTAATCGAGCCCAACCCGACGCCAGAACAGATGAGTTACGCGATGTCTTTACCAGCCGATGCTGACCCAGATAACACGTTAGGCCAACTGTTTACACAATCGGTTGAGCTTCATTGTGCAGCAGTTCCTGCATCCTAATAAAGTGACTCTTTACCGCCCTTACGTAAGCTTCTCAATTCATTTAGAGAAAAATATCTGATATAGGTTCTTGTGAAATGCAGAAAAATCAACTTAAAACAAACTATTACCTTATTGGCGCCGGAGCTTTATTGCTTGTTGCTGTCGGTGCATATCAAGTGTGGTCCATGTGGCCATCGTTAGTTATCTCTAGCATCCAATGGCAAAGAGAAGTCAATTCAGAGCTTGCAGACCTACTTTATGAAGCTAAATCTAATCCTTGGGGCGCAGGCAGTTACCTTATTGGATTCAGCTTTATCTACGGCATGCTCCACTCCCTGGGGCCTGGGCACGGCAAGGTTATTGTCTCTACGTACTTAGCCACTCACCCAACCAAAGCAAAAGCGAGTTTAGTACTTACGGTCGTCTCCGCTTTTTTACAAGCACTGGTCGCAATCTTATTGGTAAGCGTGTTGATCTGGGGCTTTAGTGCTTCAATGCGAGTGGTGAATGACAAAGCGAATATGTTTGTTTCATTAAGCTTTGCATTAGTGGCCGTTGTAGGTGTGTTGATTTGCTGGAAAGCTCTGAAAAACATCTACTCAACGATGCGTAAACCGCAACCAACTCTGAGAGTGAAAGCCATCACTCCATTAGCAACAGGCGCAGCTTCGTCAGTGTCAGTTCGTTCGTCAGTGCCAGTTCGTACGCCAATGGCACTTCGTTCATCTGGTTCAATGGTTATGGGCGCTACCAATGCATTACAAGCCGCTGACCACACTCATGCAGATCATTCTCATGCCGACTGTGGATGCGGCCACCAACACGTCGCTGATCCAGAAGCCATCAATAAAGCTTCAACATTTCGAGAGTACGCGGGAATAATCGTGACGATTGGTATCAGGCCATGTACCGGAGCCATCATGGTTCTGCTTTTCGCAAACATGGTTGGCCTATATTGGATGGGCGTTCTGAGTGCCTTTTCGATGGCAGTAGGCACAGCATTAACAACCTCATTAATTGCAATGATGACGCTAACGGGCAAACATCTAGTGAAGCGCTATTTGGCAGCAGGCAATAAGAACAGTAACGCCTCATTGAAAGCCGCAGGTCACTACTTGCAACTCTTTGGCGGAATTTTACTTGTGTTGATTGGCTTGTTATTAATGAACGGCCAAGACAGCGGCATGTCGCCTGTTTTCACCATGTAGATCGCAAGAACGTAGCAATATATCTGAGGTTCTTTCCAACCGCTCTGCACATATCAAGGCCTCGCAAACGTAAGGCCTTAGTTTTAGTCATTATTTAATATCAATTCAGGTAAACAAGTAAGCTATGCCAAGAGCAAACCCCATCAGTATTATTGATTTACAAAAGAGCATCAAAACCGCTAAGGAAAAGTGCCGACAAGCGATACAATGCTGGAGTTACTAGATTGCAGCGTAGTAGCCCCTTTATAGAAAGCTCATTCACAGAAAACATTAAAGTAGCCAGACATGTCTAAAGATTCCGGTTTCACCACAGAATACATCCTCGACAAGACGTTTTTCACAGAGTGTTATGATCAAACTAGCCTTCCGACTCAATTTCCAAAAGCCTATTTAAAAGGAATACTGTTTCTTATTTTTGGTGTGGTTTTATTAGAGTTTGAGCTACTACCTAACGGTTACGTTGGCTGGTTCTTTATTGTATTAAGTGTGATTGAAGCGTTCAGCGTTTACTGCAAGAGAACCTGGTGGATATGGCGACAAAAAATCAGCTCAGGTGCTGGCAGCAAAGTAGTCTTTCAGGGGGATGTTAACGGCGTAAGTTATAAAAACGCTAAAAACACCAATACTATCGCTTGGACTGACATCTCCCAGCTGCAACAAACCGATTTAGGTTTTATCCTTCATATTGGAAAGCAGCGCCAATACGTCAGTAAGTCTTGTTTAAACGATGAAGCCATTGCGTTCATGGTTGAGCAACACGAAGCGTCCAAAGCACCCAAAGCACCCAAAGCAAATTAGCATCAATAAATGCCTGCCAAATTGGCAGGCATTTTTTTATCATCTTTAATAATTCGTATGGCATAACCGGACAACAACAATGAACACCGTTTACCAAATCAGTGATTGTCACCTTTCCGATAAATCCAGCTATGAAAACCTGCGTAGAGCCCTGGAATACGTCAGCAAAGACACAGCATGCAAGACCATTTTTCTAACTGGTGATATTTGTTGTAATCCAAAGTCTGGCGACTACATTCGATTAGAGGCGTTCATTAGGCAACACATTAGCGACCAATCCATTTACGCGGTTGCGGGCAATCATGATGACTCTCGCTTAATGCGTACCGAGTTAAAAGGATCGTCGATTTTCGTCACCGATAAAGCAATGATCAATGAACGAGAATTTGTGTTTTTGGACTCCAGTTTCAAGCCGCTGGATAAACGTCATCCACTCGGTTCTGGGCGCATTGATAACCTTGGCATGGCTCGGCTAAAACAACAGCTTAGAAATACGAATAACCCAATCGTTGTAATCCACCACCCTGTCATTCCAGTCGGTGCTGATTGGATGAAAGCCATCCGTCTAGAGAACGATGCTGATGTGATGAGCGTACTTCGAAAATATCGCGTTCGTGATGTGATCTGCGGTCATGGCCACGATGGAATAACGGCGACAAAACAAGGCATAACTCAATACATGGCCCCTTCGACAGCCTATGGCTTTGACCACTCGATCAATGAATACAATCGCAGCGAGAAGGTAGGATTAAGTCGAATTTCGTTCTCTGTTGATTCCATCGACTACCAAGCTGTCTATTTTTGAACCCTCGATCTTGAATCTTGCTGTCTTAAACCTTGTGGATTCGCTTTCGAATAAACCAAGCTATATCGCGTTCTACGCCAATAGAAGAAGCTTGCAGCGATTCAATTTATCAATCTGTGATTGAAGACAGCACGCGAAGAAGTTTGGCGTTACACTCAATAAGGTCAAACAAATAACGAGGGTCTATGACGTTTTCTCCTGCCATTTTGCGTAAAGTCTGGTACTCCCCTTCTATTAACCTTGGGCTTCGCGCCACCAGTGCCATTGTGCTGTTTCTCGGTTTAGGGGTTTTGTCGAATCAAACCACTATCGCCATGACCGCGCTCATGACTATGCCAGCCGCCCTGATTAGTGGCCTCGATGCAGCAGGGCCAAGGCGGTGGACACGTTTTGCGATCACCGCAACCGCTTGGGGCATGACTCTGGCCATCAGTTACGCTCTGCTGAAAAGCGGACTGCCTTTATGGGTGACTTATGGTGCTATGGGTGCTTTGCTTGCCAGTGCGGCGGTCAATGGTCCTTTTTGGGCACGGCTCGGTATGTCGAGCCTATTGATAGCAGTCGTCACTCTCTCACTTCACAATTCCAACACAGCGCTAAGCTTGTACCCTATGTTGGTACTCGGGCCTCTTACTTTTGCACTATTTAGCTGGCTTTGGTTTGCGTTGTGGAAGCACTATGCATTGCGTGTGTGTCTGTCCGCGATTTACGAAACGTTGGCAGACTACATCCAATATCGCCAAGCATTCCTGCTAGGTAGCGAAAGTGATGCACCGAAAAGACGCATCAAATACCAACTCATCGAGTTGTTCCAACAGTCTCTTCAATCTGAATCTTTTCGATCTAAACAAGAAGATGCTAACTCGCTTCGACAAGCCTTGTTCCTCGCTCTTGATACGTTTGAAGTGATACTCAGCAGCCACACAACGAATCCCGATCTATTGAACCAATTTCAGTCCAGCAAACACAAACGAGACTTGCTATTGGTTTGGAGCCAACATTGTCAGCAAAGACTAAGACACAAAGCCAAACAGCTTCTACACAACACAAACGAAGAGGTGAAGCACTTAAGCTCATTAGAGCAAGAAGCTAATGACTTGATTGAAGCGGTCAAGCTCGAAGACCAACCCCGCTTTCGTTATTGGGCATACGCAGTGAAGCACATTTCCCGTCGTATTGAGCTTAATGAACCCGCTTACGAACGTTCTTTTGAAGTGCAGCCGTTCGAGTTGTCTTTTCGCCTACCAAGCCGAGGCAATCCGATTTGGCGTCATGTTACCCGTGTCGGTTTGATGTTCGCACTTGGTGCTGGAATTGCGGAATACTTTGAATTGATTCGCCCTGATTGGGTTCTGATTTCGATGCTAATGGTGATTCAACCAAGCTTCTTGGCGACACGCAGTAAAACGTGGCAACGCTGTTTAGGTACGGCGCTTGGTGTGCTGTTCGCGACGTCTTTAATTCACATTGGCGTACCAACGACCGCGATGTATACACTTATCGTCATCCTCTTGCCTGTCGCGATGCTTAATATTATGCGCCATTACTCGCTAGCCATTGGTTGTATTACCGCGCTATTGATTTTGGTGTATCAGACCATGGCGCACCAAGGGCTCGACTTTGCAGCACCACGTTTGATCGACAACATAGTCGGGGGCGCGATTGTCCTGCTCGGATACAGCTTGTTATGGCCGCAATGGCGAGGCAAAGAGATCCACACTCAAGCGTTAAAAGCGCTTAATAGTTCAAAAAGCTTGTTTGTGTATTGCTACGAACAGCTGCAAATTGGTACCGAACAACATGACCATATTGCGCTAACCAAGCAACGTGCCGCTATGCTAACCGCCGAAAGCGACCTTGAGCTGATTTACAATGAGATGCAGCAAGAGCCAAAACACACTCGTGCCGATCCTCACTATTATGAAGATATGCTGAGTCACTATCGATTATTAAGCCATTATCTCTGCTTGCTGATTCCGCTGGTCAGAAAAGGCACGCAATACCAAGGTTCACAACAAGTCGAACGCTTAATTCATGATGCGATGGATGCATTGATCAATACCATTCGTGATAACCGCGTCCATGAGCTGCCCGCGCTAACCAATCAAACCGATACCGGTCACCCAACTTCCACAACGGGTCAACGTTCGGTAGAAGAAATCATCTGGTTAGCACTGATGACAGTAAAACAAATGCACGATTTAGTTCGGCGTAATCTAGAAGGCTAAATCAGGGCTTAACGATCAAAGGACTTAACGATCAAAGGACTTAAATACCAAAGATCTTAAACACCAATGGCCACTCAGATTTTGATCTGTATTTTTAGAGCTAAGCGTTTGGCACACTTTTAGGAAAAAGAAGAGTATCTAAAACTTGTTATTTAACTCATTCCAATACTTACGTTCTTTTTCAGTTATTGAATATATATGGTCATAACGGCCACATCGACCTAATTGCCTTAAGTGACCGTGCAAAACCAATTCGTTTAGAGAATTTATAACGTTTACAACATCATTATTTGTAGATGGCATCCATTCCAAATCAGGACCTACTTCGTTTTTGATCTTGGAATCTTAAAAATAAAAACCCCACCATAAGCAACTGATTTAAAAGCCATTATTAAATTCACCACATACATCGTGATAACTTTCTTTAGTATCGAACATTCTATTCTACTGGTGGTCCATCACTGTCAGAAAACTTGTAGTGACATGGTGAATTTTTCCAATATTTTAAAGGTACTAATACCTTAGAAAAGGCGGAAACAAAATGACCAGAGTACAATATTCATACGAGAAATTCAAACCTTGAGTGTTTAATTTAAATTGCTCTCATCATGAGATTCAAGTCACGTTCATCAGTGTTTTTTCTAGGTATCGTCTACTCCTCTCAACTGTTTAATTAGAAGCTGATATGACAAAGAAAATCATCCTAGATACAGATCCGGGCATCGATGATGCAATGGCAATCCTATTTGCAGAAGCACATCCAGATATTGAGCTGATGGGGATCACGACCGTTTATGGAAATGCGACGATAGACAATGGCACTCAAAATGCTCTCTATCTGAAGCAAAAATTCGGTATGACGGCACTTGTTGCTAAAGGTTCGGATAAGCCCTTGTTAAGAGATCCTGTTGGAGCAACGGTTGTTGTGCATGGTGAAACGGGGTTGGGTGATGTGACGGCACCAAGTTCGCTAGATTATGAAGCGATTAAAAAGCCAGCTTATCAGTTCATTATCGACAGTGTTCGAGCTGAACCTAGAGAGATCACTCTTGTGGCTGTCGGTCCTCTGACTAATCTTGCACTTGCACTGGAAGCTGCTCCTGACATCGTCGACTTGGTAAAAGAAGTGGTCGTTATGGGTGGTGCATTCGGTGAAAACGGCCACAGAGGGAATGTAACACCATTTGCCGAAGCGAATATTCATGATGACCCTCATGCTGCCGATAAGGTGTTTACGGCATCATGGCCAGTAGTCATTATCGGGCTCGATGTTACAGAGGAGAGTTTTTTTACCAGTCAATACCTTGATGAGTTGCGAGATGACGCTGGAGAAGTTGGGCAGTTCATCTGGGACATTAGTCGTTACTACTTAAAGTTTTATTCTGACAAAGTAGGAATGGATGGTTGTCATGTTCATGACCCATCAGCCATTGCTTATGTTATCCAACCGTCTCTTTTTACAAGTCGTAATGGCCCGGTCAGGGTTGTCACAGATGGGCCAGCGGAAGGGATGACCATTCAGAAAGCTGATCAACGTAACTATATGAATGATGAATGGGGTTTATTTCCTGCACAACAAGTCGGCGTTCAAGTAGATAGCGATACTTTACTCTCACTCTACAGAGAGACATTGATAAACTATTCACAGCAGTAAAGTGGGCCTGTCGTAAATATTGAGAAATGCGCGACAGGCTAATGCTCTAGATACAATAGTCCTACAATTGCGTAGAAACGCTCAAAGGCACTGTCAGTTTAATCTGATTCAGATGAAACTGCTCTTCAATATCAATACAAGCCACGAGCTAAGTGTCTTTCCATATCAAAAAGTAATTTTCATTGACTAAGTTCGAGAATTGACTAGCTCACTTATGCCCCAAGACGTGTTTAGAGCACATGAAACCAACATGAGATTTATTTGTGCAACAAGCTGTTGCACAATTAGGAAATTGCCTGCTTCATCGAATGTCCAACAGGCTGTTGGACAAACTCCAACCCCAACTTTGCAACAGCCTGTTGCAAAAATCACTATTAAGCACTTCTACCCCAAACTGCTCAGAGTCACTAACCTCAACCGTTGAGCCTAAAGGTTTAGATCAAATTAAACTAATGTTACTGGGTAGACGGTCGACATAATGTATATATCAATGATGAATGCATACGCCTTGTATGATTGCTTTTTTTGTTATGAGGTGAGCGTATCGGAGATACGTAAATCATTCATCTAAAGCAAAGAAGCATGATTTTGGTTCTAGCTAATTTAATATCATAGGATTTTTTATGGATAAACTCAGTTTTAGAGGGGCTTTATTAGCTTCTATTTCCGTTTTGGTTGCGCTTTCCGTAGGAACAGCAAATTACCTAGCTTTTATTAGTAAACGTGATGCGCTGCAATCTACTATTTATAAAGCGACCGAGGAGCGTGTAGAAGTTGAAGCTAAGCGCGTCCATGACTTTATGACTAGCAAAGCAACCGCTGTGAGTAATCTAGCTAGTGATTATAAGAGCTATAACTATTCAAGCTCTCATGCTGAGCGAATGCGTGTGAGTGGATTTTCTGCCAACGTTGAAAATATGATGATTGGTTTTGAAAATGGTGATGCTTATGCTTCGGTTTCTTACGATGGATGGATTAATCACAAGAGTCCTTCATCTTATGACCCACGACAAAAGCCTTGGTATAGCCAAGCACAAAACACAGGACAACTAATATATACAGATGCTTATAATGACGCCTCTACAGGCGAACAAATGGTGAGTATAGGTAAATCGTTCGGGTCAGGTGTTGTGCTAGCCGATGTTTCCTTGGAAGTGCTAAATAAAGCGGTAAAAGATATTAATATTTCAGGTGCAATGGCATTGATTATGTCTGACGACACCACTACCTTAGCTAGTACATCGGCTACTGTTAAAAATGGCGATAAATTGACTAATTTTACTGCTTTTAAAGGAGTGACTAATTCAGTTATTGGTCAGCCTTCAGCAATATTTGAGTACGAATTGAATGGTGCCGATAAGGTACTATTTTCTAGGCGTATTGAACTTGGTGAAAAGAACTGGTACTTGCTCATATCATTAGATAAAACGATTGTTTTTGCCACGATTGAAGAAGCAAAACAAGCGGCGTTCATTTCTACATTTATATACTTAATAGTAAGTATTGTTTTGGCACTACTTGTGTTGAACTATTTGTACCGTCCTATCCTCGCCCTCAAAAACACAATTCAAAGCTTATCCAGTGGTGATGGTGATTTAACACAGCGTCTTGCGGTCAATTCTAATGATGACCTTGGACAGATTGCACTGGGGGTCAATACCTTCATTGAAAGCTTACAATCTATGATGTTAGAAATTGAATCATCCACAGTAAAACTTCAGGGTGATGTCAAAGCACTGACGTCTCAGACTCAAAACAACGGACAAATACTCGCCCAACATGTAGTGGAAACGGAACAAGTCGTCACGGCCATAGAAGAAATGAATTCAACGGCTGAATCCGTCGCTCACCATGCAGCAGAAACGGCGCAATTTACTTCTGAAGCAACCACCATGAGCGGAGAGTCCTTAGAGGTAGTTCATGACGCACAGTCGAGTGTCTCTTCTTTAGTAGAAGAGGTAGAAGAGACCGCTCATAACATTCAAGCAATGAGTGAAGAAACTAAAGGCATTAGTTCCATTTTGAATGTCATTGGTGATATTGCTGACCAAACCAATTTACTTGCATTGAATGCAGCTATCGAAGCCGCAAGAGCAGGAGAGCAGGGGCGAGGCTTTGCTGTGGTAGCGGATGAGGTTCGAGCTTTGGCTAGTCGTACACAAACTAGTACAGGAGAAATAGAGAAAGCTCTAAGTAGCTTGGTTAATGGCAGTCAATCGGTTACAAGCTCAATGGATGCGACAAAGGATACCTGTAATAAGACGGCTGAAAGTACAGAGCTGGTTGGGCAACGTATTAATGGGTTAAGCAACCATATTGCTGAAATTAATGATTTAAGCACTCAGATTGCTACAGCGGCAGAAGAACAAAGTAGTGTGACACAAGAGGTAAGCCGTAATATGGCGTCCATCAACGACATGGTCAGCCAACTCAATGCTAATGGACAAGAAACAGCGCAACAAACGGAAAGTATTGCCGATACAAACGCACAAATTACTCAAATAGTAAATAAATTTAAACTTAGGTAACGGCATGAAATAGTTTTTCAAAAACGTTTTAAGGTGACGACCATAATATGGGGCGTCATTTTCGTTTTTTGATATTAAAAATTATCTTATGGAGAATTTGTTTTTAACTATCTAATGTGGTGGATAAGTGAATTTGGCTACCTGATTAGAGTGTTTGCAATACAATAAGTAATTTGTGGAATACTAATTTAGTAAAACCACTAAAACGCTTTTGTCCAAGAGTTTGTTATCACTACCCGAAAAACTAAGACCTCGCAAACGCGAGGTCTTAGTTTTATCCATAAATAGTGAGTACATCTCTAACCTAGCGAAGAGCCCCTAGCCTCCGAATTTTCTGTTATTTTTGCGCATCTAGATTCGCTTGATGTTTTAAGTGCTCAATGAACATCGGAACCTTTTTTGCTATGTGCTTTCTAGAAGCGTAGAAGGCGTACAGCACCAAATCTTCAGGTTTATATTCAAGTGTTATAACTTCCAAAGAGCCAGTATCTATTTCATCGCGACAAAATTCAGCAGGGAGTATCGCAAACCCCAAACCAGCCAATGCACCTGCTTTAGCGAGTTGTCCACTATTCACTTTAAATGTAGATTTTACTCTTTGAGTAATTACCTGACCTGTTTCGTTCTTAAATACCCATGGCGTACCATTTAACGCGGTAAAGCTGCTAATACAAGGTACATGTTTCAAATCCGTAATCTTAAAAGGCTTAGAAGATGTATGAAGAAGTTTGGGTGAAGCCACAACAACACTAGGCCAACGCTTAATCTCTTTCGCTATCCAATTGTTATCCTCTAGCTTCCCTCGATGAAAACTCAAAATAACGTCAAACCCGTCAAGCGGATCCTCTTTAGGGCTGATACTCGTATCACAACATAATGAAATAGATGGATATTGAGTACAAAATGAAACGACGGCTTGGGCCAATTCAGGTGAGTCTGGCATTAAAACATTGAGTTGCCCTATGACTTCACGAGAGTGTTGTGTCACCTCCTCAAGAGCGTCGTTGAGTTTATCCAACAATGGCTGAGTTCGTAGATAGAGGTGGTCCCCTGCTTCTGTCGAAGAAATTCGGCGAGTCGTTCTATCAAAAAGTCGAGCATCTAGCTGCTCTTCTAGCAACGCGATATGACGACTGACGTTTGATGTCGGTAAACACAGAAACTCTGCAGCTCTCTTAAAGCTATTGTTCTCATAGACACAGTGAAAACTTTTTAGCCATTGTTGATCAATCTTCTCAAGCATTCCCATTAATCCCACCCATTCTAATAATCCCACCTAATTGGATTATAAAGCCAATATTAGCCACTTTATTACCAGAAACAGGCTTATACAATACTCATCATTAAAAGTGAACTGGATAAGGTTTCCAATGAGTTGGATAGAAAAACTATTAGATAAGAAAAATATAATCAGTACGCGTAAAGCGAATATTCCAGAAGGCGTATGGACAAAATGCCCCTCTTGCGACCAGATCCTGTACAGCATAGCCCTTAATGAAAATCTGGAGGTATGTCCAAAATGCGATCACCACATGAGGATGTCGGCACGCTGTCGCTTAGACAGTTTTTTAGATAAAGGTATGAAAACTGAGTTAGGCAAACAACACGAGCCGAAAGATTTGCTCAGTTTCAAAGACAATAAACGCTACACAGAGCGCCTTGCCCTAGCCCAAAAAAGTACAGGTGAGAAAGATGCAATAGTCGCGATGCAGGGAGAGTTGTTAGGGATGCCTGTTGTGGCGTGCGCTTTCGAATTTTCTTTTATGGCTGGCTCAATGGGTGCCGTTGTGGGCGCTCGCTTTGTTGATGCTGTTAATGCAGCCATCGAGGCTAACTGTGGATTGGTATGCTTTTCGGCTTGTGGTGGAGCGCGTATGCAAGAGTCACTGATGGCTTTAATGCAAATGGCAAAAACGAGTGCTGCTTTAAAACGGCTATCAGATGCAAAGCTCCCTTATATCTCCGTATTGACCGATCAAACTTTTGGCGGTGTATCGGCAAGTATTGCGATGTTAGGTGATATCAATATCGGTGAACCTAAAGCGAGAATTGGTTTTGCCGGACGAAGAGTGATTGAACAAACGGTACGAGAAAAATTACCTGAAGATTTTCAGCAGAGTGAGTTCCTATTAGAGCATGGCGCATTAGACATGATTATTGATAGACGTGACATGCGTAAACGAGTAGCTAAACTGATCGCGATGATGACCAATACTCAGATTCAAGTCGAGCATTAAACCACTACACCTCGCCCTATAGCTCCCCCCAAAATGAAGTTCAGCGATCTATTTAGATTAACGACCACGGGGGAGAACATTCTTTGCCGCTAAACTGAAGCCGCACTTGTCTCGTACTCATCACGATCGGTATTCAGTTCCTTTTCTTCATACGATCAATAAGAGATTGAGAATACGAACCGCACCCAGCACATTCCATTGGATTACTGTATTTTCACTAGCTTCTTATAGTTAAAATACCGTATGGTACAAACGATAAAATTATTAAGACTTGTGGCCTTTGCCACAGAGACTCTCCATTTAAAACGAAAAGACTTACTATGAATTTTGATATCAATGCACTGAAACACCACCAACTGGTCGAAGATGGTCAATTAGAAGGGTGTTATATTCATCAGCCTGTGCAAGGCAGTCAGCCAGATGACAAAGCGGTTTTAGTGGAGCGCCAAGCGCTAGAAAGCCTGGGATATAAGGTGGTTCAGGTTAAAGCGAAAGGTGGGACAACAACGTTTGCCGAGGCTATGCAAAAGTTTGCGAAGAAGACGGGTCACCAGCCCAAAGAGTAAGCGGATGAGTAGAGGGCGTGACCAAGTTCGCTAACAACAGTCTTTCGACTACCCTGTCGAGCGACCTTAATAAGCACTATTTCATGCTGACAGCATGGGCTGTAGCGAAAGCTTTTTCCTCCGTTAGCGCTTGCTGTCACAGTTTGCCCCAGAGCAATCTATCTAGGATTTGAACGAGTCGCTTCCATTCTCCTCTTTTGATTCTTCCCCCTCTTTCCATGTTTTTCATTGTTTTCATTGTTTTCATCATCGATACAAATTTGGGGATTTATAGATTCTCTAGATTCAGGTCTTTGACATCTCCCATCCAAAAAACTCTATCTTTATGATCTAACAAATCATTTCCACTGATGGGGTGAAAAAGTATCGTTAAACCTTTTCGGTTGAACGTCAACCAAGTAACTACGTCACTTAATAAATGTGGTTTAAAGTAAAGCTGACAGCTCCAACAAGGATGAGGGCCAACCAATTTTCGATGCAGTTGGCCTTGTCTTAGATCTGTAATTTCTAATGCTATATCGTTAATTACCCTTTGAGCCGTTTGCTCGGTAAGGTCATTAAAATAAATGTGTGCATGCCAACCTTTTAACCTTGGAGAGGATATTGCTTCTTGGTGATTACCATACGCCATTGGTATTTGGGGAGTGAAACTGGGCATAAAAGACCTCTATAAACTGGAATTTTTTATTTACGATTAACTCGAAAATATCGTTCATTCCGGTGAGTCAATCTTTGGTTCTGTTTTATCGAGAAAGAGTATGTTACAACCTATATCATTAATACACTGCATAAGTTGAATGTTACCTATGAACACTTTCGATTACTCTACGTTGGATGGACGACTACTTCGCATGTTTATTAGCGTTTATGAACACCAATCAGTAACAAAAGCAGCGGATAGTATGGGGGTTACTCAATCAACAGTTAGCCATGGGCTTAACCAACTGCGCAAAATAGTAAAAGATGAATTGTTTGTCACTTCAGGAAGAGGCATCGCGCCTACGCCAAAGGCGGGAGAACTTATTGAAAGGGCCAGAGAAATCGTAATAGCGATGCAAGCCTTCGCAAGCTCACAACAATACAACCCACTAATAGATGATAAAGTTTTTTCCATCGCGGCTAACGACTATGAAATAGAAACCGTTATAAAACCTATGTTTCATGATTTCCAGAAAGCAGCGCCGATGAGCTCGTTGCACATAGCTCCAGCCAGAACTCAACTTCAGTGGGCTTCATTACTTAGGTCTGGCGATGTAGATTTTGTTTTGTCACCAGAACTAACGAGTAACGAGTCGGATTTAATTCAAACTAAGTTGTTTTCTGACCAAGAGGTCTGTTTTTACAATCCTCAAAAGCAAACACCGCCAACAACGATAGAGCAATATTGCTCCAAACCTCACGCCATCATGTCTTTTGAGCATTCTCACCAAACCGAGATCGACACAATACTTAAAAAACGAGGAGTGAAGAGAAAAATCGTAGCTAGTGCGCCGAGTTTCGGGGCGATAGCGTCTTTAATTAAAGATACAAATATCATAGTGACAATGCCTTCTCGCTTGTCAGAAACGTTATTTAGAGACTTTAAGCAGGTCCCCTTACCTTTTGAGCTTCCTCACTTCAATATTGTTAAAGTCTGGCACAATAGAAATAAGCAGTCAGAGCGTCATTCTTGGCTTAAAAATCGATTACAGTGAGTATTATTTGGGATTGATACTCTTAGTTTTTTGGCTGTATGTTAAAAAAGACCGACCATGGTATGAGGTTTCTGTTTTTTTAAACCAAGTAAACGCCTGTGTATTGAACCCATCTATTCATCTATTCATCTATTCATCTATTCATCTATTCATCTATTCATCTATTCATCTATTCATCTATTCAGAGTAATTATATTGCTCTGATTTGCCCTTTAAAATAAGTAGTTATCAGATCCCAGCCAGTATCCCGTGACCATCATTAGATCTCGATTTAAGTAATAGACTTCACCTACCACCTCGCCACAACTACAACTACAACTACAACTACAACCAATCGAATTTATTCATGATAAGTATGAACAATGCCCTATTTTTTAAATTAATTAGAGTGGCTAGCATACAGGTGCTCAAACAAAACAAACCTAAAAAGGAAGAATCATGTCTATTAAATCTGTTGCAATCGGAATGGCTGTTTGTCTATTTACTGCCCCAAGCTTTGCTAACCTAAGCACCATTGATGCTCAAACTAATCAATCCATTAAACTAGCTGAAGGCTTCTACGAAGATGTACTGGTTTATAGGAATTTGAACAACTTCGGAAAGTACGTTGGTGACACTTACATCCAACACGCTACCGCTTATGGCGATGGACCAGCAGAACTGATTAAAGCGGTAGCTGGCGAGTTAACTGCTGATCCTGGCGTGAAAGTAGATATCTACCGTACCATTGCAGAAGGTCCTTATGTCGCAATACACTCTGTTTGGACAACTTCAGACGGTGCGGAATATGTTTATGTTGATATCTGGAGAGAAGAAAATGGCATGCTGGTAGAGCATTGGGATCACTACCAACAAGTTCCGGAAAAATCTGAAAACAAAAACACCATGTACCAAGGGCCAGACGCGAATATCTATGATGCAACTCAAGACATCGAGCGTAATCGAGGCAGAGCCATTGCTGTGTTGAAAAGCTTTGATAACCCAGCGGATACAAGTGCGTTAAAAAAGTATATTTCTAGCGAAACCTACATTCAACACAACCCAGAGGTTCCAAATGGTAGAAAAGCATTGGTTGGTTACCTTGATTACTTAAACAGTAACGGGACCAAGCTAAAAACGGAGATAGCAAAAACAATCGCAATGGGTGACATGGTTCTTGTTCATTCGAAGCAAATTGACCTAGGTAAAAAAGGCGATTTAGGTGTTGGTTACATTGATATCTTCCGCTTTAATAGCGAAGGGAAAATAGTAGAGCATTGGGATATTGCAGAAACTCAAACTGGAGAGTCAGCCAACGAGAACGATGTGTTTGGTTACCCTAGCCAACGTTAATTGCAGCTTCATTGAGTGGAAAAAGTGCTCAACATCAGTGTTGTCCAAAAACTACTTTTTCCGCTCATATTTGCCTTATGTTATAGGAAATGACCCATTAACATTTGAATATAGCCACCTCTGTGGCTAATTTCTTTTTCTAGCCGTTGACGACTCATACCACTTGACCTGTCTACAGGTAACCACTTTAGAATGATTAGCCTTATGCTTATCATGACTAAAGAGGCACATTTCGTTGTACCAATTACGAGACTTACAGCAGTCAAAGCTATTTCAGCTCTTCGACCATTTACCATCGACAATGAAAGGGATCACTCTTGCCCTTATATCTACAGCACTGTTTACGATCGTTGGGGTATTTGTTCGACAGCTCAGCACAGACTATGACACCTTTCAGATCCTGTTCTTTCGCCAGTTCATTTTTATGTTGTTGCTCATGCCTGCGATCAGCAAAAATATCGGCGTGCTACTTAAGCCCAACAAAATATCGCTTCACCTACTAAGAATACTAGGCGCTTTTACCGCTCTATATTTTGGCTTTATTTCAGTGAGCAATATTCCATTTGCTGACGCAACAGCACTCGGTTTCTTGCAGGTGCTTTTTGTGGCTCTAATCGCTCATTTCGTGTTGGCAGAGCAGATCACCAGCAGTCGAATTTTCACGATTGTGGTTGGATTTATCGGGGTAATGACGGTTGTTCGACCGACCTTTTCTGCAAACCATAGCCTTTATGTTTTATCTGGCGTGATTGCCGCACTAGGCGCGTCGGTAGCGGTAGTGTGTGTAAGGAAAGTTGCACAGAGCGAACCAAAGATAACATTGATGGCATACCAAGCTCTGGCAATTGGTTTGATGACATTAATACCAACCCTTTACTTATGGCGCACGCCAACAGTCGAAGACTTCATGTTACTGCTGTTAGTTGGCCTCATCTCTTCGTTTGCTCAGTATGTTGGTATCTCTGCATATAAATGGGCGCAAGCCAACATCATTGCCAATGTTGAGTATGTAAAGATTATCTATTCACTTATTATTGGCTTAGTTGTCTTTTCTGAAATTCCTGATTTATGGTCAATGATTGGCGCACTGATTATTCTTATTAGTGCATTGATTCCATTGATTTGGTCTCACTATCAAACCACCAAAGAGGATAGCCCTAAGTGTTGAGCATCAAACAATTTTGTGAACAACTAGAGGTATCTCGAACAACGGTTCTCTACTACGAACGAAAGGGGCTAATCACTCCCGCAGCTAGAACACCTAACGGTTATCGCCAATATGGCGAACGAGAGCTTGAAAGGTTTAGAGCAATACTTGCCTATCGTTCTTATGGTATTCCTGTCAGTGAGATTGAGAGCCTGCTACAGCAATCTCAAGATGAAGACCGAGATACGGTACTAAGACAACAGTTTGCTGCTCTCGATCTAGAAATTCAAAAGTTGCGTCAGCAGCAACAGTCCATTATGGCGTTACTCAAAGAGCCTGAACTTCTTAATCAAGGCCTACTCACCAAAGAGCGTTGGACAGAAATACTTAAAGAGTCAGGAATGGATGAACAGGACATGATCAATTGGCACAAACGCTTTGAGCAGATGGAGCCACTAGGACATCTCAAATTCCTCCAATCTTTAAATATCGATGAAGATGAAATTGAGCAAATAAGGGCGTGGTCACGAAAGCCGTGAGGTGTTGAAATGATTTGCCCACATTCCACGAGTTAAAGGCTATTAGGTGATTCATCGACGCATTTTTCTAGGATTTGTTCTAGGTTGGTTTATGCTGCTACCTAAAACCCAAAAGGCCTCGCACACGCGAGGCCTTACGTTTTTCATTTAACGTTTACAGCTACCCTACTTCACTGACTCCTCTTGTTAACTGTCCTTACTGACCTAAGTTACTGAGTAAGCTGACTGAACTTCGGCAAGCTCTTCACAAACCTCTGGTGTACATCCATATAGGTTTGCATATAGATTTCATCGATACTGTCACCACTCGGGAAACTCGATGAGAAGTCTGCGTGTTTGTGGTCAATCGACAATTTAGCGGCCTCGATAATATGAGCGATGAACATTCGAGGATCTTCTAAGCCGATAGAGATACGCATTGTGGTCGGTTTGATGCCTGCTTCATTTAACGCTTCATCGCTGAGCTCTGAGTGCGTGGTCAGTGCTGGACACAAGGCCACGGTGTTGGTTTGCCCTAAGCTCACTTGCATGCCGATTGCTGGCTCAAGCATGTCGAAGAACTGTTTAAACCCATCTCGATTGATTGGTGCACGATTGCCATTTCCTTCCATATCGATGGTAAAAAGCGCCGCTGGTAAACCCAAGTACATGTTGTTCTGGCAGTGTTCATAGTTATCGCTGTCTGGCAAAGCTGGACACGACACATTGATGTCTGGGTGAGCATCAAAGATCTTCGCGAGAGTCAGGGTATTAATCGTTTTCTGCACTACTCGCATCTCATACGTTTTCATACCATTGAGCACTTCAAACGCTTTGTCTGCGTCTAGGAATGCGCCCTTAATGTAGTACACATTCCAAAACAGCGTTTCGTTCCATGGAATGGTGGCCTCATCACCGTTAGGTTTGGTGAAAGTGACCTCCTCTCCTTTTGGAATAAACATGGTCTCGTTGCGGCCAATCACAACTCCAGCGGTTGTGGTGCCAGAACCCGCCAGTTCTTTGGTGTAGGAGTGAATCACATAATCGGGTCTTTCAGCCACATCGTCGCGTTTTAGTACTGGATGCAGCAATGGAGTCCCCACTGTTGAGTCAACAATCACATCCCAACCGCGAGAGTGGCCAGCTTTACTGATGCTAGCAACATCCAACACGTATCCATGCGGGTTACACGGTGACTCAAGGTAAACATAGATCTTCTTACCACCAGCGAGGCGATCTGCGTATTTATGAGTAACCTCATCAAGGCGCGTCGCGAACTCATCACCGGAATAACCATCCACCCACTCTACCGCGACATTCAGATTCGAAGGCTTGCCAAACCAATCTTCCAACAGCTGGTAAGAACCGCCATAGATATTACGTGAAGCCAAGACAATGTCTTCATACCCGAGCAAGTGGCTCAACAACCCATCAATAGCCGCCATCCCCGAGTTAAAATTCCATGCGAGGTATTCGTTGGCTCTAGAGCCGGCCTCAATATCAACCATATGGTTAGCCAATGAAATCGATGTTGGGTTAAGCAGTCGAGAGTAAATATCGTGCAGCGGCTCTTTACCGTTGAACGCATCTTCAATCCATTCTGTACACGCAAACAAATACGTTGCAGTGCGTGTAATTACGGGGCTGGCAGAGAAAATAGCAGCGACATTATCGAAGATAGGATACGCACCTTTAGACGCAAAATTGCCATTATTGGTGGCAATAGATTGGTAAGTAGCACGCATTGGGTTTTGCAGGTTGTCGAGGATCTTAGCTATCTGGAATGACAAGAAACGTTTGGCGTTAAACCAAGCGATTCGGTCACTCTTGTCGAGTTCTGAAAGTCCATCAACCGTCAATGCCCAAAGATCGTGTGTCTTGGTATTGGCTTTGTACAGTGTCGTCGCCAGTTCAATCAGAGTGACGCCGTAATCACTGTTTGGATCGATACCAAAATGCTTTGCTTGCTCAATGGCAAGGGCTTCTGCTTGTTCATGTTTGGTTGTTTTACGCAGCGGGCTAAGTTGAGTTGAAGTATTCATAATTCCTAAGTCATTCCATGCTTGTTGTTCCTCCTTTAATTTTAGTTTTGTACAGATGCTAAAAATTGCTATTTGCGAAGTAAGACATACACTTTGAGCAATAATATTGCCAAACTGAATTCGATATTGATGGATTATGCTAATGGACGAGATCGACAAGAAAATACTGGCTGAATTGCAAAGCAACGCACGACTGTCTAATCAAGAGTTGGCCGATCGCGTGGCGCTGTCGCCATCTCCTTGTTTACGCCGAGTTCGAGCACTCGAGAAGCAAGGGATTATTCGTGGCTATCACGCCAGTGTCGACCAAGAAGCATGCGGCTTGCCTGTGAATGTGTTTGTGTTGGTGAAACTTGAAAAGCCGACTGAAGAGAACATGCGAGACTTTGAACAGCACATCGAAGTGATTGACGAGGTGTTAGAGTGTTTTCTGATGACGGGCAATCACGACTACCTATTGCATGTGGTGAGTGAATCGCTCAAAAGCTACGAGCAGTTCATCCGCAAGCAATTAACCCGCCTGCCCAATATCGCTTCTATTGAATCCAGCTTCGCTTTCGGTCAGGTAAAAACAAAGACTAAGCTGCCAGTGAGGTAATTAGAAACGACTTAATTTAGCTGTGCTGATGGCATTGGATAGTCATCTCCAATCATACAGATAAGTGCGCCACCAAAAGCTTTGTCGTAACGTACTTTTCCTGTCGCATCCGAGCTTTCTATGCTCGAACTGCCGTCCACAATGTGATTAATTTCTTGTGCGACTTTTGTTGGTACCAACCAGATACAAGCCGCAACAGAGCAAGTGGATGATGACGATTCGCAACCTGTCTCGGTGCTTCCTCGTGCCCACTGACTATCTTTTTCCTTGAGCAGTAGTTGCGTTGCTATGTAATCTGGATGATCAATATATTGATCACCACCTATCCATGTATCGTCATAAGGTAGGTATGGTCCTTTCCATGTTGATAAGCCCGGATTTTCGATTAAGTGATTGATGTTTAAGTAGCCGAAGTTCGTGTCGGTATCGGAAGTGATTGGAGGCAAAGAGCTATTATCACGAGAATATTGCTCA
Source organism: Vibrio sp. 10N.222.47.A9 (assembly GCF_963872585.1). Lineage (NCBI taxonomy): Bacteria > Pseudomonadati > Pseudomonadota > Gammaproteobacteria > Vibrionales > Vibrionaceae > Vibrio > Vibrio sp. 10N.222.47.A9. The sequence goes on from NZ_CAWNBB010000043.1 coordinate 63,607, forward strand.
GCAGCATCCAAAACAGTATTAAGTTGCCCGATTAGAAATTTTGCCTCGTCGACACGGGACATACGGTTCCCGAACTGGTTGTAGATAAAAAAAGCGGCAATGAGCATTAGTAAACTAAACGCGGCAAGTTTCTATTTTTCTATCTGACGCAAAAGTTTCAACATCTATTTTTATCTCTCATAAAGAAGGTTCTGATAACGCTAAGGCTGCTCTTATAGGAAAGATTATACCAGAGTAAAATCAAGCGTTTTGCATTGAAACGTACTTGTCCATATCTGTGGTAAATAGGCTTAACTCTTAAATGCCCAATTTAAAGCTAGAACTTCCTCAAAAACCAATAATCAAAACCGCACTACTTCACTGACTTAATCACTTGCATCAACCTTGTGTTGATTGATTCAGTAAAACAAACCTAAGACATGGGAATCGATTCCGAAGTGATCGTTTTATCTGACTGTCATCTAATTTTTGTACTTTGATATAACAAATAGCTTAAAAGATATTGAGCGATCGTTCAAATATGTTGAAATTTCCACTATAGTTGATTGGTCAAACAACTCACAACAAGGAAAAGTTATGAATCAAAGTACCGAATCTCAATCAGATCCGACTCGATCTATCCCTCAAGAAGCATTTGATTGGTACGACGAATATGCGCACGGTCTGATTGATCGCAGAGAGTTTATGGCTCGTCTATCCGGGCTAGCTGTACTTGGCTTAACCATGACAACATTAACTTCTGCACTGATCCCTAATTATGCGCAGGCAGAGCAAGTCTCTTTCAATGATCCTTCCATCAAAGCAACCTACGAGAAGTTTCCTTCGCCTAAAGGACACGGAGAAGGCTATGGCTACTTGGTGGTACCAAAAGAGTTAGAGGGTAATGCGCCTGTTGTCTTGGTCATTCATGAAAATAGAGGCTTAAATCCATACGTAAAGGATGTGGCAAGACGACTCGCGGCCGCGGGGTTTATTGCGTTTGCACCTGATGCACTCTATTCGCTTGGTGGGTATCCAGGTAATGATGATGAAGGCCGAGCAATGCAAAAATCATTATCCAGAGAGAAAATCGAAGAAGACTTTATCGCCGCTGCAAACTTTTTGAAATCTCATGAAAAAAGTAACGGCAAGCTAGGCGCAGTCGGATTTTGTTTCGGTGGCTATATCGTAAATATGTTGGCGGCGGTAATGCCAGAGCAACTGGATGCGGGCGTTCCGTTTTATGGTACTCCTGCCGCACCTGATTTAAGAAAGAGCGTTAAAGGGCCATTACTCATCCAATTCGCTGGAATCGATAAACGTGTGAATGCAACTTGGCCAGACTATGAAACCGAACTCAAAGAGAACGGAGCAGACTACACCGCATACATCTATGACGGTGTGAATCATGGCTTCCATAACGATTCAACAGGTCGATATGCAGAAGAAGAAGCGGAGTTAGCATGGACACGTACACTTGAGTTCTTTAATCAAAAGCTCTCTTAATAGGAAAGATTACCGAACCCGTTTTCTTTAAGTTCCAAGTTACTGCCCTATACCTTATTCAACGAAACCCAAAAGGCCTCATACGTGCGAGGCCTTTGTTTTCTCAACGCTACATTGGCTTGCCCTACAGATAGGTTTGGGGTCGTCGACATTCTGATATGAATTAAACCTGACTCTTAATATCAATCTAACCTATTAATATCAATCTAACTTTGCTTCTAACAAACCTATTGACCCGATCTTATAAATAGATAATATAGACACCCAGACGCCCAGATGTCTTTTTGAACAATTAAATGGAGTTATCATGAACAGCTACAAAAAAATCACAGCATCCCTGTTGGCATTAGCTTTCGTATTCGGTGTAACAGGATGTGGAAAAAAAGACGAGGCTGTCATCAAGATTGGGGCGACAGTTGGCCCACATGCACAAGTTGTACAGGCAGTCGCCAAAGAAGCAGCAAAGCAAGGGATTAACATTGAGCTAGTTGAATTCTCAGACTACATCACCCCTAACGCAGCATTAGATGATGGAAGCATCCAACTGAATAGCTACCAACATCAGCCATTTCTCGACAACTTTAACGACAATCACGATAGCAAGTTAGTTTCTATCGGGCGTTCAATTTTGATGCGCATGGGCGTTTACTCTAACAAGTACACTTCGCTTGACTCTATCCCCGACAACGCACGAATCGCGATTCCAAACGACCCAACGAATGGCGGGCGTGGACTATTACTGCTTGAAGATGCCGGGCTGATTTCACTAAAAGACAACGCTGGTTTCAACGCATCTTTAAACGATATTGTTAGCAACCCGAAGAACATTCGATTTGTTGAAGTGGATGCCGCGCAGTTACCCCGCTCTCTTGACGATGTAGATGCTGCTGCAATCACCATGAACTATGTGATGTCGGCTGGACTCGATCCTAAGAAACAAGGCATTTACTTAGAGAAAAAAGACGCACCTTTAGCCGTGATGGTTGTAGCGGCGCGAGAAGAAGACAAAAATAACGAAACGTATAAAAAGATCATCTCAATTTACCACTCTCAAGAGATTAATGACTTTTTAGACAGCACTTTCAAAGGCACCATCGAAGCCGCAAATTAAGCTAAATAATCTAAATAATCCAGATAAATCAAATAAGTCATTTCAGATTTGGCGTTGCCTGATACCTATGAAGCAACGCCAGATTTGAGTTGAAGGGTTGTCGCTGACGCATTCCAGCCCCTTTTCAAATTAGAGAGCAAAGCTCAAGTTACTTAAATCGAGGTTGAAAACCGTATCGTCAGAGCGGATTATGTAAGCATGAAATTCAATTAAATCTGGGTTCTTCGCATGAAAAAAGAAGTGATACTGTTTGATATAAATGAAACGGTTTTAAATTTGGGGTCATTACAGCCTAAATTTAAAGCAGTATTTGGCAGCGAGGATGCACTATCGCTTTGGTTCTCAAAGCTTTTGCACTCTTCAACGGTTTGCATCGCAACAAACGTAAAATCTACTTTTTCTGAATTAGCGAATGCAGCGCTCGACGCTATTGCACAGCGATACAAGTGTGATTTAACGGCGGAAAGCAAAGATGCTTTGTTAACTTCTTTTGCCAATCTACCAGCGCACACTGATATCAAAGCATCTTTACTTAAATTGCGTAACAACGGTTTTAAAACAGTCGCTTTTTCCAACTCATCCCTCGATCTCATCACTTCTCAAATCAAGAACTCGGGCTTAGAAGATTATTTCGACACCGTCATTTCCGTTGAAGAAACAGGCAGTTTCAAACCAAATTCAGACGTGTATAAATTTGCAGCCGAAACCTTACAAGAGCCTGTCGAAAACCTTCGTCTTGTCGCTACTCATGATTGGGACACTCATGGTGCACTATCCGCTGGCTTACAAGCAGCCTATATAGACCGCACAGGCGTTGAGTATCATTCCTTGTATTTGAAGCCGGAGATTAGCTCAAAGACGATGGATGGTGTGGTAGAACAGATAATTAAGCACAATTTAGAAAACTAAACCTCAAGAGACTTTTCTACTCCCGCTCGATACAAACAAAAAGGCCTCGCACACCCGAGGCCTTAATTCTATCTACAGAGCAATTAACTCGCCTGCCCAATATTGCCTCTATTGAATCCAGCTTAGCCTTCGGTCTGGTAAAAACTAAGACCAAGCTTCCCGTGAGATAAATGTGTGACGCTGTTGTTGGGGTTTATGGTGCGATAGAGGCTGATCTTCATCATGCCTTGAATCAAAAGCAATATGTGCTTGCACGGTCTTCAACTAGAAATCAGAACCAAACTGAATTGTGCGCATAATTTTCAGTTGGTTAGGTAAGGGCTGGATCGAACTTTAGTAGAGGTTACATTTACTATAGGCAGGGGTTGTGAATAAGTGCTTATTTTGGGTTCATCGCGGCTTTCCCCTGAAAGCCGAGATGAACTTTTTTCAATAATCTAGCGTGTGAAAGCATTAGACAGGCCGATATCACATTGCTTTACATCACATATATTAATAAAAGTAATGTTACTTACATTTATAAATGTGATGTTTATCTCCATTCATCTTTTGATTACTTTCTAAGCTTAGTTGGTTTTTATCCGATTAAACAGAAGGTTATATGATAAATAGAATAATAACACTAAGTGGCGTTGCATTACTTTGTTCAGCGAGTGCGCATGCGCAAATGCAAAATGGAAGTTTCGAAAACTGGGAAGGAAACGTACCATCTGGATGGAGTGTGATTGACTCCGGCATTGCACTTTCGCTCTCTACCGATCCTGTAAATAACGGCAGTTTCTCTGCACAAGTCACAGTGAATACAAGTACTCAAAGTAATACCGATTTTCTTCAAACGATAAGTGTTGAACAAGGGAAAACTTATGATTTCTCTGTCGATGTTTATCACACTGAAGGTAACGTGAAAGCTCGCCTTTTTGTTGATGGCTATTTAGGCTACTCGAATAATGGTTTAACGAATCAGTGGCAAGCATTGACTCACTCGTACAGCGCTACGAGCACTAAAGATATCGTTGTGGGCATACGATTTTATGATGATGCAGGTTTTGATGGTTCGGAAGTGGTGTATTTAGATAACTTTCAGCCTACGGAGGCTCCACCAACACAAAGCTGCAATGACACAAGTGCCGCACTCACGCTAGTGACGGATAACTATGGCTCTGAAACCAGTTGGTCTCTCAAAAACTCAGTATCTCAAACTCTTTATTCTGGTTCAGACTATCAAAGTAACACCAACAATGAAGTGGAAATGTGTTTAGCAGATGGTAGCTACACCCTAGAAGTCTCAGACTCTTATGGAGATGGAATGTGCTGCAGTGTGGGGAGTGGTTCATACAGTTTGTCGGTAAACGGAACCGTTGTGGCATCTGGTGGTGATTTCCAAGCAAGTCAGAGTACAGAATTTACGATTGGTGGCTCAACGACTACACCACCAACTGAACCACCAGTGTTAGGTGAGTATTACAAAGACGCTGAAGGCAAAGTGGGCTTTGCCTTAAAAACGGCCTTATATCAAATTATTGATAATCATAGTAGTCAGGGTTACACCGCTATTTGGACGTTAGTGTCTGAGGCTGACCTAGACGCATACTATGACACTGATGGGTCGATTCTCGATATGTATTCGGAGAAACCTTCAGACTCAGATTCAATCCAATTTACTAAGGTGGCCGATCAATGTGGTCAATACAGCAAAGAAGGTGATTGCTACAACCGTGAGCACTCATTCCCGAAAAGCTGGTTTGGTGGGAAAGTCGAGCCAATGAACTCTGACGGTCACCATTTATTTGCCACTGACGGCTACGTTAACTCGAAACGTAGTAATTGGCCATTTGGTGAGGTAAGTAGTGCAACATACACATCAAGCAATGGTTCTAAATTAGGCAGTGCAGCAAACTCTCTTGGTTATGCAGGTACGGTGTTTGAGCCAGTTGATGAGTTTAAAGGTGATTTCGCAAGAGCATATTTCTACATGGCAACACGCTATGAAAATGAAATCGCTAATTGGGAAGGAAACTCTACAAGCTCGGATGCTGTTCTGGATGGAACCAATACAACCGTTTTTGAACCTTGGCTACTTACTATGCTAAAGCGTTGGCATTCTGAAGATCCAGTAAGCCAAAAAGAAATCGACCGAAACAAGGCGGTACATGATTTCCAAGGGAATCGTAATCCGTTTATTGACCATCCAGAGTTTGTAAGCCAAATCTGGGGAAATTAATCGGAATATAACCACCATGACAATGGTTTAATGATTATTGAATTGAGCCCAATCCTTTGTTTGGGCTTTTTTATTGATAGGCATTAGAGAGCATGACTTAAAATATGTGAAAAAGCATATTGTCATGAAGGTCCGTATAGTTGTCAGTGGTCGTCACCATCAATACTGGACGCTACGTTAAGCGACTTTCCATACCTTTAGTTATTCATGACCGATCATATTCAATTTTTCCCACACACATTTTTGTCCAATACCTTCATCGGCTGAGTTTTTACTCGTGGCACTTTCTAGCTCACAGGTGCCCTTTTGTCGGGCTCAAAACGGGCAAAACTTGTAACAGAACCGTATTTTTCTTTTGCCGCCCTGCCATTAAAAGGACGCATAGCTGATCTTCATAGCAAGTCGGACGTATAGGCTGTTTAAAAGGAGGGAAAGACTATGGCCACCGTCTATGTCAGCATCGGAAGCAATATTAACCGCGAACACCACGTCACAGAATCTCTCAAAGCATTGCATGACCGCTTTGCGCCCCTACATATTTCTAAATTCTACGATTGCGAGCCTGTCGGTTTTAAAGGGGACAATTTCCTTAACCTAGTCGTTGGGTTCGAATGTGATCTTCCTGTCGCAGAGCTGGTTAAGGTTCTACATCAAATCGAATCAGAGAACGATCGCAAGCGTCAGACCAAAGCCTATGCTTCACGCACAATGGATATCGACATCCTTCTTTGTGGTAATCAAGTGGGCGTTATCGATGGCGTAGAGCTGCCTAGAGGCGAAATCACCGAGCACGCTTTTGTGCTCAGGCCGTTAGTCGATATTGCTGCGCAAGAACGTCACCCCACTCTAGACATCTCATATCAGCAGCTCTGGGAAAACTTCGATCAGTTAAGTCAGAAAACCCAACCCATCCCTTTCGATATCAGTTTCACCTAGCCTTTACATGACTGAAAAAAGAACGGCTGCAACAGGAACAGTTGCGAAAGGAACAACTGCGAAAGGAACAACTGAACTCTTAATCGCGTGAGCTTTACTGATCTTTTCTTAAAACAAGCACGTACCTGACTTTACTCTCTAAGGATTGGACACTGTTATGAATCACAACGCCATTATCACCATTACAAACCTGAGACTAAGAACCTTCATCGGCTTCAACGAAGAAGAAAAGTCTAAGCAGCAAGACATCGTTATCAATGCAGAGATCCACTACCCCGCTAACAACCTTTGCCTCTCAGATGATGTGGAGAACGCACTCAACTACAAAAACATCTGCAAGAAGATCATTCAACATGTCGAATCCGGAAGATTTTTGCTTTTAGAAAAGTTAACTAGCGACGTACTCGGCATTTGTATCGATCATCCATGGGTACGATACGCTCAAGTGAGAATTGATAAGCCTCATGCCCTACGTTTTGCCGACTCCGTTTCACTCACGCTTAGCTATGAAGCAGAGCTCGAAAATTAACTCATAAGGAGAGAGTCATGCTGAATACAGAAGCCGAAAAAGTAAGAGAAGCTTTGCTCGCAAAAGGACTTGAAACCCCAATGACACCGAGCGAAATGAATCCCAACCAGAAGTACAACCGCATCAAAGGACTTTTGACGGAAGTGGTCAGTACGCTTGGACTGGATTTAACCGATGACAGCCTTGCTGAAACACCTCATCGCATTGCAAAAATGTACGTTCACGAGATCTTTTCAGGGCTCGATTACGATAACTTCCCAAAAATCAGCGTTATAGAAAACAAAATGTCGGTTGATGAAATGGTCAAGGTGTCGAACATAGACTTAACGTCGACGTGCGAACATCACTTCATTACCATCGATGGTTTAGCAGAAGTGGCCTATATACCTGAAACCAAGATACTCGGGTTATCTAAAATAAATCGTATTGTTCGATTCTTTGCTCAGCGTCCTCAAGTGCAAGAACGCCTTACACAGCAAATCTTGGTCGCGATACAAACTCTAGTCGAAACAGAAAACGTGGCCGTGACGATTAAAGCCACTCACTACTGCGTTAAATCCAGAGGTGTCATGGATGCAAACTCTGAAACTTCAACGACCGCGCTCGGTGGTATTTTCAAAACTAACCCTCAAACCAGAGCTGAGTTTTTACGATGAGCGAAACGATACTAATAACCGGCGTGGGAAAGCGACTCGGATTCGCACTGGCGCAGCAACTTTTAGCGGATGGATACAAAGTAGTTGGCACTTACCGCAGCGACTATCCTCAACTGCAACTGTTGCGCGACAGTGGAGCCGACTTGCAGCAGGTAGACTTTTATCAACAAAGCAGCCTAGAGGGCTTTCTTCATTACGTTGGTCAAGAATATAAGACACTTCGAGCCATCATACATAACGCTTCAGACTGGAAGCCTGAGAACAAGACAAACCCCAGTGACAATGCCTCACAAATCATGCACCAGATGATGACGATTCACGCCACCGTGCCTTATCTGTTCAATTTAACGCTCAAAGACCAACTGATGTCTGGTGATAAAACGTCAGACATCATCCACATCAGTGATTACGTTGCGGAAAAAGGCAGTAAAAAACACATCGCTTACGCGGCCAGTAAAGCTGCACTCAACAACCTGACGCTATCGTTTTCAGCAATGTTAGCTCCCAAAGTAAAAGTAAATACCCTCTCTCCAGCCATGATTAAGTTCAATGAACATGACGATGAGGCATACAAAACCAAAGCTCTTCAGAAAGCTCTGATCCCGACAGAAGCGGGCTTTGAGGAAATAATAGATGGCATCAAATATGTGTTGGCCAGTCACTACATGACAGGAAGAACCTTACACCTTGATGGCGGCAGGCATTTGAAGTGAAGTCCATATCATGTGGGCTTACGTCAACATAGAAACTCAAAAGACTAGCGACTGCTGTTACCAAGAAACCGCTAGAAGCTAGAAGCTACTATGACCTAGAAACTGCTAAAAGAGTGAGGAAGGCGTTTTTCTTCGTCCCAACCGGATAACTCAATATTGGTCAATGACTTGCGCTTCTCATTACACAGTGAAGCGAGATTGATGATAGGCAGCTGGCTGCGAAACTGCGCGGTAAGTATGACCTTTTTACTTTCACTCAGGCTGTTTCGACATTGCGCTAAAACCGCTTCGGTATCTAACTCGTGCGCGTTCTCGATAATCTGAATATCAGCGCTCTCTTGATGGCACTCTATCAGCCAAGATACGGCAGCTTCTTCTGAGCTGGTGAGCACGATGACATCTTTTGTTGCCATAAGCTCGTTGAGTTCAAGCTCTTTTAGTTCAGTTTCCATAAATACCCTCATTCAGCTGAAAATACATTAAAGTCGGTTGCCCAGTTTAGCCTGTGCCAAATGGTAGCCCCTGTCTATCATCTCTTGTGAGCGATCGAACTCTAAGGTGCTACAAGCATTACGTGGGATCTCAAGCGTAATATCGGCGGGATAAGCGGCCAGTTTTTGGCGAGCAATGGTCGATTGCATCGCATCAAACGCTTGGTTGGCAATGTCGTAAGCAGCAAAATTGAAGCTCATTTTACTTTTTACACTGCTACCGAGATTATCGATAAAGTGAACAACCTTCTCATGCAGATTGCTCTCTTTTGTAGGTAGGGAAACCGGTATCACTTCCTGTTGAAGCATCTCAGGTTCACCACCTAAGTTCACAGCCAGAGTAAAGTCTGTCTTATCACTAAAAGTAGGCGCAATCGGTACGGGATTGAGCACTCCTCCATCAATCAGCACTTCACCATTAATGACATGTGGAGTGAAGAACAGTGGCAAAGAGATGGAGGCGCGAATGGCATCAAACAGAGAGCCGGATTGCAGCCAAACCTCTTTTTCTTCGGCGACGTTGGCAGCAACTGCGGTATAAGGGATAGGCAGATCTTCAATTGAAATCTCGCCGATCAGCCCACGCAGTGTGTCGATGATCTTGTCCCCTTTGAAGATACCACTCGATTGCCATGAAAAGTCCAACATCATCGCCATATCCGATTGGTCGATACTGGTGACCCATTCTTCAAATTCATCCAACTTGCCCGCAGCGTAGACACCACCGATAAGTGCGCCAATTGAACAGCCAGAGATGGATTTTATCTGATAGCCATGCTCGATTAACCAACGGATGATTCCAACGTGAACCAAGCCTCTTGCGCCACCACTGCCAAGTACCAATGAGACCGTTTTTGCCATCGTATTAATCCTTTAGTTTTTAATTCTAGGGGAGCTAACTCGCCGATTTACCAATTCGCAGATCTCAACTCACTGAGTCACTATCAGTCCATACGGGTAATGAAGGTTTGCTCGTCATCCACAAAAGCCACATAGTCGCCGTGATAGATAAACACCCGACCACGCCCTTCCACTATACACGCTAGCTGTGGGTTCAAATCTTCTTCAAGATTTTCACTTTGATACGTGCCGGTATCGGTGATCACACCGCGGAGTTTAGGCAAAAATCCATAGCTACGCTTGGCTTGATCAATCAGGCTCAATTCACTGGTGGTAGAGAAGTAAGCTGGGATGGGACCAGCATCTTCGATAAACATCGGTTTCAGTTCTTCAAAAGCTGTAATCACCAGCCAGTCGATGCCGTTTACGTGATGGATAAACATTGTTTATAAATACCTAATTTCTCGATAATTCTGATGCGGAGATTCTAACACTATCAGGGGCCAAACGTAGGAGAAATTGAGTTACTAGAGGCAATCCCTACCCCTGTTTATCGCCCCATTATATCAAGTATAAAACCGGACCAGATGTCACTATCAAATCACACCAGAACGCAACCAAGCATGCAGCCAAACGTAAGTCGTTGGACTTTTTTCTGGGCCTTTAGAGTCGAACCATTTGTTGTTGAAAGTGGCTTTGTTATTCCTGAAATTAAGAGCCTACCAATAAACAGACACATACTACCTACAGGGTCTAATACTCGTCGTCCGATTCTACGACTAATGTCTAACCGACTGAGTCTATTTGTTTTTTTTGGTTTGGTATAAGGTACTAACAACTAAATGTTAATGAATTTTTAATTATAAGTTGACGCATTGTTTACACTTCATGCCGTGAGTCAACAACGTTTGTTGGAATAACACACCTCAGAGTGTGAACGAAAGGAATCAAAATGAGCACTACTTTAGAGTCCGCACATATACAAACAGAGAAGCCTCAAGCCAATGAGGATGAACTCACCTATGAACAACAACATAAACCAAGATCGGAATTTGATTCCCGAGAACAGTATTTAGAACATGAATTACAAATCATGTCGCCTAAGCGCTGGCGTCCAAATTTGCCGTTTAAAGATTATCGATTTGAGATAGAAGACACCATCCCAGCGATGGCGGCGACCATTGGTAAAGTGGTTATGGTGGGCGCTATTGCAGCCACCTTTGCTGGGGCTCTCGGATTAAATGAAGACTTCATTCTAGAAAACGTTCGTTATGAACTCCTCATCGCCTCTGTTTTCATTATTATTTTCTCTGGCTTCCTGTTGCCGACCGCGAACCTCGCAGGTACACACGGCCCACTCATCCCTTTAATTCCAATTGTGGTTGCAGCAGGCGGACACCCTATGGCGTTTGGGTTATTGATTGGCGCTTTTGGCCTCATCTTAGCCATCAGTAAAGGTGGCAGCATGTTGGCCAACCTCACCAGTAAAGGCGTATGTGGCGGATTATTGCTCTACCTTGGCTTTGTTGGAACCGCTTCTCAAGTGAAAAAGCTGTTCGCTTGGGCTGAGGGAATTGGCATGAGCCACATTGCTTTTGTCGTGATCTTTTGCACCATTATTTTGTACGCGCTATTGGAACACTTCCGTAAACGTTGGTTAGCCGTCCCTCTTAGTTGCTTGCTAGGCGGTACGATTGCATTTGCCATGGGTGCCCCATTTGCTTTCCACACAGAGCCAGGCTTGCCTAACATGAACCCTATGTATTGGTGGGGAGAAGATACAGGTTGGATGCTAGGCCTACCGACGATTGAACACTTCATGGTGGTATTGCCGTTTGCAATTTTGGCTGTCGCTATGTGGTCTCCAGATTTCTTAGGCCATCAAGTATTCCAAAAGATCAGCTACCCAGAGCGTACCGAAAAAGTACACATGAACATCGACGACACCATGACCACGGCTTCAATTCGTCAAACGTTCGGTTCTCTGCTCGGTGGTACTAACTTTACGTCTTCATGGGGTACTTACATCGTACCGGCGGCGATTGCTAAACGCCCTATTCCTGCTGGCGCGCTACTCACAGCTCTGTTCTGTATCATCGCCGCAGTTTGGGGTTACCCGATGGATTTAGCTATCTGGCAACCTGTACTGTGTGTGGCGCTGATTGTTGGGGTATTTGTTCCATTGCTAGAAGCTGGAATGGAAATGACGCGTGAAGGAAAAACCACACAGTCGGCTGCTATTGTTGTGTTCTCTTCAGCGCTCGTTAACCCTGCATTTGGTTGGGCTCTCACCATGCTGTTGGATAACTTAGGCTTAGTCGGTTGTAAAGAACGTAGTAGTGAACTGAGTAAAATGAGCCGCTGGGTGTTGCCTGGCACTATGTTTATTGTGCTAAGTGGCGTAATGGCGTTGGTTGGTCTTCTGCCGGGCATACCGGCGATTATCCCGAGTTTTCGTTAACCTCGATTAATATTTAGTTTTAGTCGGAACATAAAAAGGCCTCGCACATGCGAGGCCTTAGTTTTTCCATCGAACCATTACAGCTATTCTTTATCAACTACAGCGTCCTACTTCACTGACCTAATCGCTTTCATCAACGTGCGTGAACGGTTCTAGTAAACCAAGTCCTCCCCCTCAAATGGAGTTCACCGATCTCTTTAGACATACGATCGAGGGGGAGAATATTCTTTGTCGCTGAACACATGGCAGCACTTGTCACGATCAGTATTCAGTTCCTCCCCTTTTCCCGTTACCAACAAGAAATTAGAGATGTAAACCAAGGGGAGGTTAGGAGGGGATTATCGGTCAAGCCTCATATGCAATTGATTCAAAAGCAATAACGCAATTTGTTACAATGCCCATAATTAAAGGATGGTCTTATTTCGCTATACTCCGCGCCTAACTCCAGAAACAGACCTAATACCAATGAATATGTTTAAAACCTTAGCTCTTTCTATCACGCTATTTTTAGTTGGCTGTGCATCTGGTTCAGCAATATTAGTTGGTGAAGCCAGAGACCCAATTACACCTCTAGAAGTAACACTGTATCTCGAAGCGCCTGAGGACTATGAAAAAATAGCTTTAGTTGATGCATCTAGTGATGCAGGTATGACTAAACAAGGCTCCATCGACTATGCAATCGAAGAGTTAAAAAATCAAGCGGCCAAACTAGGAGCTAATGGGGTCTTACTTCAAGCGACAGGAAGCAACAGCTCTGTAGTATTGGGAGGCGTCGGCACAGACTACCAGTACTTAATCCCTGTTTCAGAACAGACGGTTAATGGAATCGCGATCTACACAGAGTAGTTAATATTGTCCAAGTTAGTTGCCTCTTAAGCACAAACAAAAAGGCCTCGCACACGCGAGGCCTTGTTTTATCTAAGTTTCAACGAACGAACACCGAAGCAATTGGCGATGATAAAACCAAATCAACTCGAGAGCCATTCATCCAATACTTTGATGAATTTAGGATTAATGAGATAACCGATAGAAGCATGGGGATTGCTTTTTCCATTGCGAATATTGAGGTTATAGACTGGGTGGATGTCTTTCATTCCGCCGGGTATCAGATCCAGTTTAAGCATATCCTTAAAGTCATTTCTAATTTTGCTGTCATGAGAGATAAAATCATCTTCTGCCGAAATGTTTATCCATTGATCAATGTTTAAAGGGTACTTCTTCTTATCTTTCAAGCGACTCCCTTTTAGCCTGTCTTTTACGTTTTCATCGCCTAACGGTGACCCGAGCGTAAGCAATAAGTTGACCTTCTTGTCCGCACCATAGTCGTGCCTATACTCTCCGTAATGAGACAACTTCCATAACACGTCATAACTGATCATCGACCCTAGACTGTGCGACACAATCATCACATCATCCTGATTATCAAACGCTTCCTTCAGCTCAACCATTAGCCTATGCCTGACATCGCTACCAAAATAGGTATCTTCATACCAATAATGCTCCATATCCGGCGCGACCTTGGTTATGAGTGTCTCAGCCACTCCCAGCTTTCCAAATAGCGATGAAAAAGTATCTGCTAACGCCTCTTTTAGAAAACCAATTTTAGATACCTTGTTATACGTTGTTTTATTGAACTGGCTTGTCTTGTACTTTTTGAGTTCAGACAGCGCTTGCTGTCGACTTGCTGGGTCTTCCGTTGGTTTATCTAACAATGTGTTTGATAGTTCACCGTAGTAGACAAACCGTTTATCGACATCTTTAAAAGCTTGTAATGAACTTGAGTCTCCACAATCTCGCTGCAAGCCATGTTCTATGGCCTCGTACCAGAGTGCTTGAAGGGGAGCTTTATCGGGCTTTTGAGCGCGACCATGAATGAATATTATTTTCTTAGCCATAGCAGGACGTCCTAAACACATAGTTAAAATTATTATCAGTAGAAAGCACCACTAGATTCGGTCAGCAATTACTAATAACAGCGGTGCTGATTACGTATCTAGGGGTGGTTGGTAGAGCATTTATATAACTATGAGGTACTCGTTTAAGGACCATAAACGAGTGAACGATGCGAACATCACTCGCAAATGGAAATGAATGTAGCTAGCAAAACCTCCGACCAACAAAAAGGCCTCGCACACGCGAGGCCTTAGTTTTATCTATAGAATGATTACATCCACCCTTTAACGACTACAGCGCCCTACTTCACCGCTTTCATCAACATTGTGTGAATGGTTCTAGTAGACCAAAGCCTCCCCCTCTAGCTCCCCCTCGAATGGAGTGACCCGATCTCTTGAGATATAAGAATGAGGGGGAGAACATTCTTTGTCGCTGAACATATAGCAGCACATGTAGCGATCGGTATTCATTTCCTCCCCTTTCCCATGACCAACAAGAGATTGGAGATGTAAACCAAGGGGAGGTTAGGAGGGGATTATCAGCCTATTCTAACGTACAACTGCCCTACTTCGCTGATTTCACCGCTTTCATCAACGTTGTGTTGAACTGCTGTGGCTGCTTTAGCATTGGTAAGTGGCATGAGTGTTCAATGTTGTAATCATTTATGTAGTGATTTTGCTAGTACAGATTTTAACCCATCAATACAAAGGTCAAAAACACCATGATAGATAAACCTTCGCTCGCACGCTTCGAACAAACTCGCTAACCGTTGGTCCAAATCTCCTTCGAGAACTTCGCTTTGATGTGTCCAGTATTGTTCATGGCACCACTAAATGTAGGTAAATATCAATAACTGCATTTAGCTAGAACATCACGCTCGATTCATCGACGATGGGTGGATCACCCCATTAAAATCCAAGCACCTATAAGACGAAAACATGATTTTACAAGTAACGTTAACCGAACATACCAAAAGAAAGACGTGCAGTATTTACCTTATAGCATCGGATATATACCGAATAAGCTTTGTTGAATTCAATGATTTACTATAAAATTCAGAAACTAGAAAATTTTAATTATTGAAAATGCAGCAATACAAATACACAACTTCAGATAGACTAGGTCGTTACTACACAAAACATGAGATAAGCGTAGTCTTAAGAGACGCACTATCATGCAAAAAAATCTCAAGCATATTAGACCTAGGTAGTGGTGAAGGGGCATTATCACAACCATTGATGGAGCATTTTCCTAATGCAAAGTGTATTACTGTTGATGTGGATACTGATACAAAGTTTCCAACAAAGTATTCAGGCCATACTCACTACAAACAAGATGTCTCTGATCCTCAATTTTTTGTTAAAAACCAATTGAAGGAACAGAGCTTCGATGTTGTCGTATGCAATCCGCCCTTCATCGACATTACCCTAAACGAAGAATTGTTACACCTCTTAAAGGTGAATGGTTATTCAAAGATTATGCATAAAAGAGCAAAAATATCAGCTGAAATTATTTTTGTTATACATGCAATAAATGCGCTAGTGACTGGTGGAAAATTAGGATTAATCGTTCCTGATGGTTTCATTACCGGAGAAAAGTATAAACACTTCAGAGAATACCTGACGCAAAAGGGAACAATATCTCAAGTTATAAAACTGCCGAGAACAGCATTTGAAAAAACTGATGTTCAAGCTCATATAGTAATATTTATAAAGAACAAGCTCTCAGATGAGATAAATATAAATAAATACAATGAAGGAAAGCTTGGACCGAAAATCATAATAAAAAAATCGTTAGGAGTAGACTCTCTTGATTATGACATTAACTCGACGTCTAAAGAAAGTTCAAGAAGTCTAACTTTAGAAGATCTTGGATGTACAATATCTAGAGGTAAATATAATTCAAAACAATGCAGGATGCTATCAGAGAATATATTTCACACAACTAACTTTAAACCAAATGAAAATAGAGTTAATTTCAAAAAAGATTCATTTAATAATAAAGAAAGCTCGGTAATAGATTTTGCACAAAAAGGCGATATTTTAATTGCAAGAGTAGGAAAAAACATACCAAGAAAAATAGTTATCGTTGATAGTGGAAACGCAATCATTTCTGACTGCATATTAAAAATAAGAATTCCAAAAAAATTTCAAGAACTAGTTTTTAATTATTTAGTTAGTGATAAAGGTAGAGAAAAACTAGCCTCAAATATAATTGGGGCTAGCGCAAGATACATCACCAAATCAAAGTTATTAAAAATATCTATTCCAGTAGAGGAAGGGAAAGTTAATGAGTAGAGAAAAAAAAGAATTTTTAGACAATACAATAGAAAGAAGAGCTGACTACATCAAAAGTGACGAACTTATGCTCAACACCTCTATGAATGATTTTTTCTCTGATGTCATAAAAAGCCTTACGAATAGACAAACCACACTTATCGTCGGGCCAAGAGGCTGTGGTAAAACTCATATGATGAGATATACGGCATTGGAATGTAATTCAGATGATACGAAGCCATTCTCCGTCTATGTTACATTCAATAGATATTACCGTCTTGAACCAATGTTAACCTCTGACATAAACGCTATTAACACCTTCCACACTTGGGCATTGACTCAAATTATACTTGCTGCATATGAAACTTTAGAGACCACCATAGATAATCATAATATTATATTAGAAGAAATAGGTGGCTTTTTTACTATCGAGATACTCTATAGCATAATTGCAAAAATAGAAAAAGGTGTGCAATTATCAAGTGAAGAACAAGAAGCTGCTGATTATATTTCCATATCAATGACAAAAAATTTCTTGATGAAAGTGAAAGAACTATCAAAAAGAAAAAGAATATTGATTCTTATGGATGACGCTGCATTAACTCTAACTCCAGAGTATATGAAAGAGTTCTTCGAAATATTTAGAACGCTAAAATCACAATTTATTACACCTAAAGCTTCAGTATATCCAGGAACCACTGAATATGGTTCTCGGTTCCACCCAACACAAGAAGGAGTGTTCAAGTCTGTTTGGCTATCTATAGAAAACGAGAGCTACAGTGAAACGATGGAAGCTATTGCCGTTAAAAGAATTCCAAACTTTAGTGAAATACCTGAACCAATTCGTGAACTGCTAAAATATGCAGCTTTTGGCGTACCCAGAGCATACCTCTCTCTTTTGCAAGACTATATAGATAACAAAACTAGTAGATCCCAAGCACAAAAGCTCAACAGTGTAATAAAGTCTCATATAACCGCCAGAGTCGATGAGTTTAAATCCATCGCCATAAAATCACCGAAATTAAAAATATTAATAGAAAGTGGTGATAGAGTATTCAATAAAATATGTAGTGACCTTAAAGAAGTAAATGATTCCAAAAATGAAGAAAAACTAAAGCAGCTACTTTTTGGTATAACCGGAATTGATAATGATCCATATGTAGAACGCATGTTTAACCTATTGGTAGAAGCCGGATTATTATATGAAATAGAGTCTGATGTATCTCATGGAGAGGACAGGGATTACAAACGTTTCATTCCACATATAGCTGCATTACTAAATATTAAAACGTTCCTTTCAAAGGGTACAGCTTCGTCTGCAAAAATAGCTCTTGAAAGATTGCAGTTTAAATCTACAAAGCACCCAATTAGAAGAACAAAAGACTCAATTTTAAAAAGTTCTGGAGTGGATGAACTGAAGTTCAACCTCCCTTCTTGTTCATCATGTAATACAGAAAGAATAAGTCAGAATCAAAAGTTTTGCCACAATTGTGGAGCCGAGCTAATTGATATTTCTTCATTTGACCAGTGTATGTCTATACCCCTTGCTGATATAACAGGCTTAACTCCTTGGATGAGAGACAAAATAAAGAACGAAATCCCGAAGTTCGAAACTATCGGGGACTTTGTAACAAGCCAAGATCCAAGTAAAGTTCTTCGCCAAGCAGAACAAATCGGACAAAAAAGAGCTGAAAAAATCATTTTGTTAGCTACAACTTTTGTCGATGAATTTTTGCAGTGATGGAGCCTTATATGAACGTTAATTTTCATGAAATTGTCAAAGTACAAGCAATCACGACAACAATTCAAACACACGATCTCTTTGACAAGAGTTATAAAGAAGGATCAGGATCACCTATCGATAGCTTTCTTTTGAACTCAAATCAATTAAATTTACTTTGGATAAGCAACGAAAATATAACTAGAGAACTAGCAACAGTTGTATTCCTTGGCTATATGTCTGCCGTTGAAAGCTATATTAGAGCTTTAGTCAGAGGTATAATCCAGATAGACATATACTCTCAAAACCACGCTTCCTCCAAAGAAATCAAATTTGGTGCAGCAATGCATCACAATAAAAAACTGTTAGCTGAAGCCCTGATGGACGAAGACTCTTTCGTACATATGGATAACATAAAAATCACCTTTAAAAACTTGTTAGGCATAAACCTTCCCATTAATGAAAAAACAGCTAATGAATTCAACAACATCTGTCAACTTCGTCATTGTTGCGTCCATAGATTTGGTAAATTAGGTGCAAAGAATGCAATGAACCTAGGCATAAACAGTCATAGTAATTTACTGGAAAAACCGCTAAGCCTAGATAACAATTCTTTGGAACTGATCGCTAGAAACTTACGTTCAATCTTAAAAGATATCAATAACATGGCATACAAAGAAGTCTTAAACCGCACTTACCCGATCCCAAGAAATAGGGATGATAGAAAAAGACTCGAGAAGGAGGGTATTAAGTCACTTTGGAAAGAAATATATAGCGATGATCGGGAGCAATTCTTAAAATACTACAACCTATTTTCAACTAAACACGATTCATCCAAGACGGCAAAGCCAGCAGTAATGTATAAGTTATTTATTGAACAACGCATGCAAGCTAAAATACAAGCTGCAAATAGGAAGTAGTAGGACCAGCTCTAGACCTTTACAACGCAACTATCGGGTTTAGCCCAGCTATAAACTAGTGCCCTACTTCTTAACCGCAAAAACAAAAAGGCCTCGCAATGCGAGGCCTTTGGTTTTCTATCTATCAGAAGAGATTAGTCGCGAAGTGCTGCGCCGAATTTCTCTGAGATTGAAGCTACGATAGCATCTACTGAACCAGCGATGTCTGCATCTTCAAGTGTGCGCTCTACAGACTGTAGGCTAAGTGCGATTGCTAGGCTCTTCTTACCTTCTTCAACGCCTTGACCAACGTATACGTCGAACAGTTTAGCGCCTGTTAGGAATTCGCCACCAGCAGCGATACACGCTTCTACGATGTCGCCAGAAGCGACTGCTTCATCAACAACAACGGCGATATCACGACGGTTTGCAGGGAACTTAGATACTGCTACTGCTTCTGGAAGCACGCGAGTGTTGATAGCTGCCCATTCGATTTCGAATACGATAGTGCGGCCGTTAAGACCAAACTTACGCTCTAGTTCTGGGTGAACAGTACCAATGATACCCACTTCTTTGCCGTCTACTACGATAGCCGCAGTTTGACCTGGGTGAAGTGCTGGGTGCTTAGCAGATTTGAAGCTGTATGCGATTTCGTTTGCAGAAAGCTCAAGAACGGCTTCTAGGTCACCTTTAAGATCGAAGAAATCTACAGTGTTAGTTGCAATGTCCCAGTGCTCTTCGCCACGAGTACCAGAGATAACGCCCGCAAGCATCATTTCTTGGCGCATGCCGTTTTCAGCCGTTGCTTCAGGGATGAAACGTAGGCCTGATTCGAATAGACGAACGCGAGACTGTTGACGCTTCTGGTTGTGAACAACTGTGTTTAGAAGACCTTGGATTAGGCCAAGACGCATTGCTGACATGTCCGCAGAGATTGGGAATGGCAGGATTAGCGGCTCAACACCAGGTACAACAAGTTTTTGCTGTTCTGGTTCTACGAAGCTGTATGTGATTGCTTCGTGGTAGCCACGGTCTACAAGAAGGTCACGAACGCGCTTAAGCGGTTGGTTAGCTTCTTTGTGGTCATTCATTTTAAGTGCCGCTTTAGGCGCTTGGTTTGGAATGTTATCGTAACCGTAGATACGACCTACTTCTTCAATTAGGTCTTGCTCGATTGCGATATCAAAACGCCAAGATGGAGACGTTGCCGTCCAACCAGCTTCTGTCGTTTCAACTTCACAACCTAGGCGAGTAAGAATTTCCACTACGTCTGTAGATGGGATTTCGTGACCTAGTAGACTGTCTAGCTTAGCGCGACGTAGAGCAACTACGTTTACTTTAGGAAGATCAGCTTCAGATTCGCTGCCGTTTACTGGCGCAACTTCACCACCACAGATTTCAACTAGAAGCTGTGTTGCACGCTCCATTGCTGCTGCTTGAAGTGTTGAATCAACACCACGTTCGAAACGTAGAGAAGAATCTGTGTGAAGGCCGTAAGCACGTGCGCGACCACGGATGTGATCCGGTGCGAAGAATGCTGCTTCAAGAAGTACGTCTGTTGTTTCAGTAGTAACACCAGAATCTTGACCGCCAAAGATACCAGCGATTGCTAGTGCTTTGTTTTGGTCTGCGATAACAAGTGTGTTGCTGTTAAGTTCAGCTTCGTTGCCATCTAGAAGTGTTAGCTTTTCGCCCTGCTCTGCTAGACGAACCACGATACCGCCTTCGATCTTAGCAAGATCAAATGCGTGCATTGGTTGGCCTTGCTCTAGCATCACGTAGTTTGTGATGTCTACAACTGGGTCGATTGAACGGATACCACAACGGCGCAGTTTTTCCTGCATCCAGATTGGAGATTCCGCTTTCACGTTTACGTTCTTAACCACACGGCCAAGGTAACGTGGACAAGCATCAGTTGCTTTGATTTCAACAGATACTGTGTCTTCAATGCTTGTTGCAACAGCTTCAACTGCTGGCTCTGTAACGTCTGCGCGGTTTAGTACGCCAACTTCACGAGCAAGGCCACGGATGCTGAAGCAGTCTGCGCGGTTTGCTGTTAGGTCTACGTCGATAGTTACGTCGTTAAGCTCAAGAAGCTCACGAACGTCCATACCTAGCGTTGTGCCTTCTGGCAGCTCAAGGATGCCGTCAGACTCTACGTCGATACCTAGCTCAGAGAAAGAACAAAGCATGCCGTGCGATGGAACGCCACGTAGTTTTGCTTTCTTGATTTTGAAGTCACCAGGAAGTACTGCACCAACTGTTGCTACTGCTACTGTTAGGCCAAGACGACAGTTAGATGCACCACATACGATGTCTAAAAGCTCTTCTTCGCCAATATCAATTTTTGTAACTTGTAGTTTGTCTGCGTCTGGGTGCTGACCGCACTCAACCACTTTACCTACTTTAACGCCGGTGAAAACACCCGCAACAGGTTCTACATCGTCAACTTCCAAACCAGCCATAGTGATTTGGTGAGCTAGCTCTTCGCTGTTAATTGCAGGTTTAACCCACTCGCGTAGCCAAGATTCACTGAATTTCATAGTTTTGACTGCCCCGGATTACTTGAATTGTTTAAGGAAACGAAGGTCGTTCTCGAAGAACGCACGAAGGTCATTTACGCCGTAACGAAGCATCGTTAGACGCTCTACACCCATACCGAATGCAAAACCAGAGTATTTCTCAGGGTCGATGCCAACAGAGCGAAGTACGTTAGGGTGAACCATGCCACAACCTAGAACTTCTAGCCATTTGCCATCTTTACGTTTCACGTCAACTTCAGCTGAAGGCTCTGTGAACGGGAAGAATGAAGGACGGAAACGCACTTCAACTTCTTCTTCAAAGAAGTTACAAAGGAAATCGTTAAGAATGCCTTTAAGTTGTGCGAAGTTTACGTTCTCATCAACTAACATACCTTCCACTTGGTGGAACATTGGCGTGTGAGTTTGATCGTAGTCGTTACGGTAAACACGACCCGGAGCAATGAAACGGAAAGGCGGTTTGCCGTTTTCCATCGTACGGATTTGAACACCAGAAGTGTGCGTACGTAGCATTAGATCAGGGTTGAAGAAGAAAGTATCGTGATCAGTACGAGCTGGGTGATCGTCTGCGATGTTTAGTGCATCAAAGTTGTGGAATGCATCTTCGATCTCAGGGCCAGACTCAGTGCTAAAGCCAAGCTCACCAAAGAACTGTTCGATACGCTCAACTGTGCGAGTCACTGGGTGAAGACCACCGTTCTCAATGCGACGACCTGGTAGGCTCACATCGATAGTTTCTTCAGCTAGTTTCGCTTCAAGCTCTGCACGTTGAAGTGCGTCTTTGCGAGCTGCGATCGCTTGTTGAACAGCACCTTTCGCTTTGTTGATCTCTTGACCAGCAGTGCGACGCTCTTCAGGTGGAAGTTTACCTAGGCTTTGTAGTTGAAGAGTTAATTCACCCTTCTTACCTAAATACTGAACTCGCACTTCATCAAGTGCGACTAACGAATCTGCTGTATCAATAGCAGTCGTTGCATTAGCAATGATCTCTTCTAGATGTTGCATCATTTCCTCATCTACCAGTTGGTAGTGTCCGTATCGGATGATTAGTTTTTTTAGATAGCTACACATAGTAATCAAACACGCTACCAATGCCAAATTGAATCGCTAAAAGAGCAAGTTATTGACTAAAAACACGGCAAATTTAACAGGATATTAATGAGGAATAGGAAGAAGTGGAACAAATACCGGTTCCACTTGTTTATTTTAAAGTGAGTCGCACTCAAAAACTAAAGTGAACTAGGTTCTAGAATTAAAGCGAATAGCGCTCAAAAAATAAAGTGAGTAGCGCTCAAAGACTAAAGCGAGCGGTGTTCTAGATCTGAAGTGAACGGTACTCTCGAACTCGAGTAAATCGAGCTCTAAATCTGAATCGAACAAACGCTGTTTTTGCCTGCGTTTTTCGCTAAATAAACGGACTCATCAGCGGCTTTAACCAACTCATTCATGGACTCGAATTCTTGGGTTATTTCAGCTACACCGACACTAATACTGCCAATCCAAACTTGATGACTGGTTTCAACCTCTAATTCAGACACTTTCTGTCGAGTCGTTTCCGCGATGTGCATGCCACCTTTGAGGTCGGTGTCAGGGCAAATAACCAAGAACTCATCGCCCCCTAACCGACACACAATATCATCATTACGGAACGTGTTTTTCAGTTCACGCGAGAGGGTTTGTAGCACCAAGTCGCCTGCATCATGGCCACTGGTGTCATTAATGCGCTTGAAGTGGTCGGCATCAATCATAATGCACACTAAAGGCATACCAAGTTCTTTGGAGTCTTGCCAATGTAGCGCTAACTGTTTAAAGGCACTACGGCGGTTAGGCAAATGAGTGAGTGAGTCTGTTAACGACAGTTCTTCAAGTTTCTTACTCGCTCGTTTCAATTCTGCAGTCCGTTCCTCAACTTTGTCTTCGAGTAACTGGTTGAAGCGTAACAACTGTTTGTTTCGTTCAGATACTTGTTCAAATAGGCCATTAAGCGCCGCCAACAGCGGGACAATCGAAGAGTCTTGCTGCTTTTCTTCTGCTTCAAAGGCTTGTAGAGGTGTTGCACCCTCTTCTATGGCGACCATTTGTCGCGCCATGTTTTGGTCGATGCCGAGGATGTGATAAGTAAGCCAATGGATGAGGAAGTCCAATAACTGCCGTGCTGACACCTGATCTTCTTCTAAGATGAAAGCTTGCATACTGTAGATATCTTGCTTAAATACACGATGCACTTTGATGTGTTCTTCAATGTGTAACTCATGTACACCGCAATCTCTCATCAAAGATTCTTCTTCTTTAAAGTGAAATTCTGCATAGCGCGCGAGTTCGAGTAAAGCGATGTTAATGTCGTCTATAGAGATAGTATTCTCTGACAAAAGATTTCCGTAGTGATTGATAAAACCAACAAGGTATTGATGTTGTTCATCTACAACACCAATACCTGTTTCAAAGTTTTTATCCCAATTAAATAAATTCATAAATCCCTTAGGGCCGATACCACCAGCACGATTTACATGCATATTCGGAGGTTATAGATACTCGAAAAATACAACCATTTTACCTTTGGGACTATTCGATTATTTGCTCTATTTTATAAAAAGATGACATTGAACATTCTAAATATTGCGCTTCTTAAATCTGAGACGCCCCCTTTAGCAAGAGCGCCCCACCAAACCAACATTAGAAATAATATTCCAACGCTACCTCAACAAAATCATCCTTTCGAGCGAAGAACAACAAGTCTTCTGGGGTTTCGTTCTCAAAAAACCAAGCGTTCAATCGCCACTTGAGATTGTTGTTGATGCGGCTTGATGCTTCCAACTTAGCACTGTAGACATCGCTGTTATCTAAGTCTTGAGTGATGCCTGTAAGTACTTCGGTGCCGTCTTCATCATTCAAGGCGAAACGCGCTCCAAGGAATACATCGTTTTGACCGATGGTTTGGGCGTTGTTACCTCTGCTGTCATACAGGTATTCGGCAATAAATCCGATGTCCCAATAGGATTCAAGCGCCCCAACCCATGTGTATTCAAAGCCTGTTACCACGCCGGTGTGGTTGTCGTAGCTGTCACGATAAATGCTTTCAAGCTTCCATAACCAATCACCCACAATACCTTGTACATCGAGTCCGAAGTGCTGCATTTGCGCGTAATACGGCTTGAGTTCATTGCCCTCTACACGGTAATAAGGGTCGCGATTTGTGCCGCCTAAGTAGCTTAATCCCACATCCCAATCGCCGTACATTTGGCTATAGCGCAATGCCACATCGACGTGCTTTTCTTCTCTCGACGATTCGTAAAGCGCATCATCCGATACAGGCACAGTTGGCCTTAATCGACCGTCTTCCCCTGCAAAGGTACGCTCACGAAAATACGGCAGTAACATGGCATCGATGGTTCCCCAGTCTTTTATCGAGGTGAAGTGGACCATTGGCTGACCTAACTTCGACTCACCATCGACCGATTCAATGGCATCGGTTTGGTTTACCACATCCACCAAGTGCGCCGATTCGGTTACGCCCCAGAACACCTTGCCGACACCCGCTCGCAGTTCGTAGTCATCCCAATACGTTAGGTATAGAGCTTCGCGAACGTCACCATGGGTTCGTTCATCGTCTTCGCTATCTAGGCGGTAAAACGGCGTGAAGGTAAAGCTGCCATTGCCCTCTTGTTGTTCCCAATAAAACTCTGGTTGTAACACCAGCGAGCTTTGCCCTTTATCTTGCCCTTGCAAGCCGTCGCTAAAGAACTGCCTGTGTTCAAGGTTAACCTGCCCTGCTAGCTCCGGGGTGACCTGTTCTACGAACTCAGAGCTAAAGCCTGCCGCCACACATGGCAACGACACTTGCATGAGCCCGACTGTCGCTGCCAAGGTTAAAGATAACTGCGTTCCTGTTAACACAATCCTTTTCATATTCTTGCCTTACTTTGCACGTTTGAGTGTGTTTTTCTGGAAATCTTTGTCCTTAAGACCTGTCTGGAACGCTAAATCTGTCGTGGTTAGTACCGTGCTCTTGCCTGTTTGGTGGTTTTGCATCGACATAGTGTGCGCGCGCCAGTATTGGTTTAGGTATTGTTTGTAATCTTGGAACGAAAGGGTTTTCAGCAATGCGCCTTTACGGTCGTAAAACTCAACCTGAACGGGGCGGTAATATTGTTGGTCTAGCCATACCTTTTGCATGGTGTAGCCGGAATTTTTGTCGGTCGGAACCTGCTCCAAAACAAAGGTATCGACGCCTTCGATTTTGGCGTCTTCAATGTAGTTAAAGGTGTACTTTCCTAACTCGAACGAGCTCAAGTCTTCGTAAGCAAATTCACTGCCCATAAACGGGCCCGATTTGTTGCGCGAAGAGATGCGTTTTACACGTTTCAACGCAGGCAAGTACAGCCATTGGTCATCCGATTTAGAGATGTGTGAATGGTTCAAGAAAGCCGTGCCTTTTACGTCACGCGGCTCATCAAAAATGGTCAGCCCTTTGTCGCCATCATCATCCACTTCTAACGACTTCAATCGCATTAGGCGCGAGCTGCTTTCGCCTTGTTTGTTCCGAAGTAGCATTTCCATGGTCGCAACTGAATCGCCCCACCCCATATCAACGGCTTTTCGTTGCTCGGCAATTTCTAAGCCTTTCGCGGGGTCGGCTAACGCAGGGAAAGCGGCGAATGTGCTCAGTGTAAATAATGTAGTAACGAGAGTTTGTTTAACGCTTTTCATAAATTTCTCCTTGAGTCAGCCCACCGCAGCAGGCTGACGATTCCTTATTTGGTCGAAGTAGACAGTTCGCCAGTCGAGCTAGGCTGGGACTTAGTGTCAGGCTTGTTTGAATAATGAGTCTGTTTGTCGAAGATCATCAGCAAGCTCGGTAGCAAGATGAAGTCGACCACCAGCGCAATGAAAATCACAATCGCGCTGAGTAAGCCCATGTCGGAATTGAGTCTAAAACTCGACATCGCCAGTACAGAGAAACCCGCCACAAGCACGACCGTGGTGATCCACAGTGCGCGACCAACGGTGTGGAACGCGTAACGCACCGCTTCTTCCGCTGATTTCCCTTCCATTCTGGCGCGTTGGTATTTACTCAAGAAGTGCACTGCATCATCGACCACGATACCCAGTGTGAGCGTGACCACGACTGACAGACCCAAGTTGATTTCACCAGAGATAAGCGCCCACAAACCAAAGCCGATAATCGCTGGGGCAATGTTTGGCACTAGGCTGATTAAACCTAAGCGAACCGAGCGCAATGCAAAGATCATCAGGCCAGAGATAAGTACTAAGGTGATAGGCAGAGTTGATAGCATGCTCGCCATGTTGGTTTCGCCTATGTGAGCAAACATCAGTGACGGACTCGATGCGACCACTTCATACTGAGGCGCGTTGGCTGCAAACCATGAGTAGATACGTTCTTCGAGTTCCACCAACTCCACGCTGCCTAGGTTGTCCACCGTGAGCACCATTTTGATCGATGACTTATCGACATTGATTTGGTTGTTCAAGTCCAAGCCGTACGGCAGAGACATCTCGTAAAGCAGCAGGTATTGCGCGGCAAGTTCTCGGTTAAGCGGCAATTGATAATAGCTGTCGTCATCGCCGTGCATGTTCTTATTCAAACGCATGTAAACATCGGAAAGCGTGGCGACATGGTCGGTTTCTGGTTGAACACGTAGCCACTCAGTAAAGTCGCCAATCGCTTGCAAGAACACAGGATCGGCAATCGCTTGAGATTCGTTGGTTTTGACTGCGATACTGATGGTGGTCATGCCGCTTACGGTCTCTTCCATGAAGTCGGCTGCTTGTCTGAATTCGCTTGAGGTATCGAAATACTTCACCGATTCATCATTCACTTTGTTCAACGGAATTAACGCCGCAGCGCCAACAATCACAAGAGTAGAAATAGGCAGCAGTGCTTTACGGTTAGCAACGACAAAGTCACCGAGCTTATCCATAAAGGTTACTTTGCTTTCCGCGGCTTCATTTGTTGGCAGAGTTTTAACTGGCAATAGTTTTAACAGCGCAGGAAGCATAGTCACAGATAGGAAACACGCGATGATCACACCCAATGCCGACAAGTTACCGAAGTCTCGCAATACGGGAGAATCCGACATGTTCATCATCAAGAAGCCAATCGCGGTGGTCACAGAAGTAATCAAAATTGGCATCGCGTTCAACTTGATGCTGTATTGAATGGCTTGTGCTTTCTCCATCCCGCGCTGCATAGCTTGTCTCATGGTCACAATCACGTGAACACAATCGGCGACAGCAAGGGTTAATACCAAGGTTGGCACGTTGACCGTTGCGGTGCTGAGGAACATCCCTGCCCAGCCAGACAAACCCATGGTCGCGACAATCGAAGAGATAATCACAACTAAGGTAGCCACCACACTAAAGAACGAGCGCAACATAAAGGTCAGGAACACCAACACAACTAGCAGCATTAATGGCACCAGTGTTGAGCTGTCTTCTTGAGCCGAGGTCATAAAGGCGTTGTTCATGGCAATGATGCCCGCCTTATGGAATTCGACGTTGGGATATTGTGCTTCGTAGCGGTCAATCATAGCGTTGATGGCCGCAATGACTTCTTGCACTTCCGCCGTTTTGTCCACTTCGGGCAATTGCACCGTCACGTTCACAATGGTCACGTCACCAGAAGCCGATACCAATGCATTCTTAAGCAGTGGTTCGTTGAGCGCGATCTGTTTTACTTTGGCGATCCGCTCTGGTGTGTGCTCGTATTCTTCGTACAGCAAGTCTTCCACTAAGAGGTCATCTTCAACGGCTTCGGTATGCTGATAATTGGCAAGCGAATCGACACGGCTTGAGTACGGGATCTGCCACGCATCGACCGTGAGGTTTTGAATTAGAGTGAGGGTTTCTGGAGTGAAGACATTACCGCCTTCAGGTGCGACGACAATCGCGAGGTTGTCGGTTTTCGCAAAGGTGGTTTGGATTTCATCGAACGCCATCAACTGTTTGTTGGTGCCTTCGAAGAAGATATTGTAGTCCCCTCTAAAATAGAGGTTCTTCGCCCCTAATGCAGAGAGCATGATGATCGAAAAAACCACCAGCAGAACGATAAACGAATGCTTGGTCGGTATTGAGTGCCAACTGTTATTTAGATCCCCGTTTACGCTATCGACATTACGGTTATCTCGATTTTGGTGATCGAAAGCGGGCTTCTGGCTGTCATGTTCCATCACAGTCTCCATTTGTGACGATTCGTCATAGTTGTGTTTTAAAAAGCCAGCCGAAGCTGACAAAAACACAATTCTTAGTCATATACTCAAGAAAACCAAAACCACACTAGGCTAAACTTAAGTTTATGACGAATCGTCACTAATGGTTATTAATAAACCCACATAGGTGGGCTTAGTTGAAGCTTATCGACCTACTGACTCTAAGTAAGCGACTTCTTCACTGAACAGTTCTTGTTCTACACGGCGCCAGGTTTTGCGGTAATCCCAATCACTCGAAAGGGGCTGCCAGTTGAGGCCGTCTAAAATCATGTTCGCGTTATGTAATACTGAATACGGGTCTTGTAACCGCTTGATACAATGACTGTTTGAAGCATTCTGAGACAAAGCATTTGAACCAAATGCGATTGACCAGTTGGCGAATACAATGGCATCTGAACCCACGCCAGAAGAGAACTTTAGGTCACCGGCTTCTACTGCTTGATTGACGAGCAGATCTGCTTGTTCGATAACGATCTCTTCTAATTGATTCATCTCGGCCACGCGTGCACTGGAGGCTTTCTCTAGTACCCATGGGCTTTTCGCCATAATCGCGCAAGTTGATAATACCGGTTCCATACGAGCATAAACTCGGTACGCAACGTGCAATGCGACAATCTTTTCGCGAGAGTTGCCTTCAAACTCTCCAGAACGAGCAAACAACAGTGCCTCGGCCTTTAAAGAATGAATACATAACGCTAAAACCACGTCTTCTTTACTGCAAAAGTGATTGTATATCGTACCTTTAGAATAAGAGCTTGCCGCCGTTAGCCTATCCATCGTCAGGTTTCCGAACCCTTGTTCTCGAACCAGATCTTTTGCTAACAACATCAATTCTACTTCTCGGTCGGCTATGGATTGCTGCTTCTTAGACAGCACCGCCTTGCAACCAAAGATACTTTGTTTATCGCCTTTACAACCAAAGCCAAACATAATTTTTCAGTCCGTATTTGAGCTTAGCTATTACCTAAGCTTAATCAGCATTTAAAACGCTCCTGTCCAATATATTAACACGAATAGTAAATTCATGTGGTTAACCATTTTGTGACGCTTCGTCATTTCTGACTTATCGTCATAATAGCGCAAATATTGATCATATCAAGGTGTTTTATAAATTAAATACAACTTATGAATGGATGGATAAATAGGTCAATAAGTAGATAAAGAAATCATCAACAGTCACTAGAGAGGAAAGATAAGCGCTTTCATGAAGACAACACGAAAGATTAGAAGCTCATGCTTAACGTTAATAGACCACGTTATTTTAAGCCTTGGTGCAGAATCAGACCCGAAAAAGACGGCCGTAAACCCCATCTTTAGCCACCTTCTGACCTAGAATGAATGAGTGTAGGCTTACTTTTTGGGGCAGACCTCTCCTTATGGTCAATATTTGGCTTACTAATGTCGTTTTCTGTTAAGTTGCTATAAATTCGGTAAGGGGTGACTTACAATAGTGACAACGACTTACCTTTTTTGAGAACACGATATTGAGCGCCAAATATTCTTATTTAGCTTGGCAAGTGAATACTTCTAGCCCAGCAGAAAAGCTGGTTTTATTGATGCTTGCAGATGGTGCTGATGAATTCGGTTACACCAATGTGTGCCTGCAAACGGCAGGTCAGCTTTGTGCTCTCTCTACGTTTGGTTTAGCCGACTGCCTTAAGTGTTTAGTCGACCAAGGTTTCCTCGATAAGGTGAAAGTAGACTATCGAGATAAGAAAGAGATTCACGTTTTCAAAATGCTCATTGAGCAAGAGCAAGCTACGGCGCACGTTGAGGTTCAACCGACCAATAGTATTCCGGTCTACTCTACTGCACCTGCACCTGCACCTGCACCTGCACCTGCACCCAAGTTTCAGCCTGCTCCGGCACCAATGCAACACATGCAGCAGGCCCCTCGCCCACAAGGTCGAGGCTCAATGAACAGCAACACCGTATCTACTCATGATCTCAACGAAGAAGAGATACCATCATGGGCAGAACGTGCGTTTAAATTCTCCGGTTTGACCGGTGACCATAGTTTAGTATGGAAGAAATTTGTCCTCTGGTATAAAGCCAAAGCCAATGAATTAATGCCATTATCTCGGATTGAATCCAAGCTGCAGTACTGGCTAGTTAACGAGAAGCAAAATGAAAGACAACAACAGCAGAAGACCTCTCAATATTCAGGAAATGCAGGACAAGCTCAAGGAAATGGGTATAGACAAAAGCTTAGCCCATCTGAACGCTTCAGGCAGCAGCTCATTCAAAAAGGCAAAAAGCCAACCTTCTGAGCCAGCTCAACCTGTTGTTCCTGACGCTACAGTACAGCCTAACGCATCTGAAGTGATTGAAGCACAAAGTACAGAAGTAAAAGTAGCGACACCAAACGCTGCGGGCTCTGGTGCATCTCAACAAGTGCCTGTTGTTGATCAAGATCCAGCAGAGCTTGAGCTAACGGATTGGTGTATCCATGTGTTCGGTTCTTTCTTGAGCGTGTACGAAACTCAGTGGGAATACCAATACGGTAGTGAACCGAGCGGTAAGTTTCTTGAGTTTGCCCACTCTGTTGACTCAGACGGCCTTAACCGCGTGCTAATGCACTGCCATGAGCGTATTCAACTTGGCAACAGTTGGCCACCGCAAATGGGTGAGCTTTGGATCCTTAAAGATTCTTTGACTGAAGAAGAGCTACTTGATAGCCGTATTCGTGTGTTGTCGCGCGCAGCTGTTAACAACATTGAAAAATGGCTAATCCAAAACAAACTGTACGACTTGAAGCGCACGGCTGAAAACAAGCTCGATGGCCTGTTTAAGAAATACTACTTGGAAGCAAAGCGTTTAGATGAGAAAGGCATGCTGGAAACAGAATTGCCGCAGTTCCTTCTTGCCGCTAACTCAGTGAAGAACTTGAACGACTTGAAACGCGAAGAGT
Organism: Vibrio sp. 10N.222.47.A9; assembly: GCF_963872585.1. Lineage (NCBI taxonomy): Bacteria > Pseudomonadati > Pseudomonadota > Gammaproteobacteria > Vibrionales > Vibrionaceae > Vibrio > Vibrio sp. 10N.222.47.A9. The sequence continues at coordinate 95,424 of NZ_CAWNBB010000043.1, forward strand.
ATGAAAGCCAACACGGCAAAGCGATTAACCCAAGAATTCAGAAGATTCTAAACAGTAAGAAATAGCGCTGCTCGCTTAACTTATACCGCTTAAGTCAGCGACATTACTATTCTACAGATACAAAAATGCCAGCTATCAAGCTGGCATTTTTTATGAATTCTAACGAACTCTTTAACGACTATCCGACCGTTATCTACGATCGCCCTACTGATTAATTACAGTAGGTGGATAGTTGCGTTTAGAGAGAAAACGCCAGAGTCGTCATCTTTCATTTTGAAGTTTTGGTAGCTAGCGCCAACAGATAGTGGACCAAAGATAAAGTACTCAGCGCCAACTGCAAACATTACGTCCACATCGTCTTGCTTAAAGTTATCGCCTTTCACTTCGTATGAGTGAAGACCACCTTTCGCGTATACGTGTAGAGGACCGAAATCGATGCTTGGTTTGATCGCTAGGTAAGCTGTGCTTACGTCAACGCCTTGTTTCGCACGGTTACCGTAGCTAACGTTGTCGAAAGAACCAAGATCCCAGTAACCAGCTTCAACACCAATTAATGGAAGGATACCAGTACCCACGTGGATACCCATCGCCGTTTCATCTTCACCAGCAAATGAGTTTTGACCACCCATTACGCCGCCGTACAACCAAGAGTCAGCCATTGCTGTTGAAGATGCACCTAGCAGTGCTAGTGCCAATAACGTTTTTTTCATATTCGACCTTTTCGTCCTAGTGGCAGGCCTTGCGTGGTAATAAATTGCCACCAAGTCGCCCTTTTTGTAGTAACTATTTAATTAGTATAGCAATAAGCAAGATTTATACCCAAACCTTGCCATTGCGTCTAGTTTTATTCCTTTAGCAAGCATCAATAGCGTTTTTAACACGCTTGTCTGATACTGGGTAAGGCGTACCGAGCTGCTGTGCGAAGAAGCTTACACGAAGCTCCTCTACCATCCAACGCACCTCTTTTACATTTTCTGGAACCGCGATCCCTTTTGGGATTTTATTCAGCAGCTCTTTGTAATCATTCATTACTGACTCAACTTTGATCATATGCAAGCGATCTTTGTTCGGGTCAATCGGCAGTTTTTCCATGCGGCGTTCAATCGCTCTCATATAGCGTAGAATATCCGGCAGGCGTTTCCACCCACATTCTGTGGCAAACCCCTTAAAAATCAAACCTTCTACCTGAGCTTTTATGTCAGAAAGTGCGAATGCCATTGAAAGATCGACACGTCCTTTGAGCTTCTTACTGATGCTGAATGCGGTCGTTAGGATGGTTTCAACCTGTTGAGCAATCTCAACAACGCTGTCGCCCAGCTCTGCACGTACGTGTTCTTTCAGTGCTTCAAACTGCTCTGGTTCCCAAACCAAACCGCCCTTCTCTTCAATCAGCTTATCAATACCACAAGCGATACAGTCATCGATAAGATCGAGCACCTGTCCGTATGGGTTGAAGTACAAACCAAGTTTCGATTTGTTCGGCAAATTCGAGTGCAAATATTTGATCGGCGATGGCACGTTCAACAGGATTAAACGACGCTGACCCGATTTCATTGCCGAGATCTGCTCTTGCTCGGTTTCGAACAGTTTGATCTCTACGCTGTCTTTAGAATCCACCAGCGCTGGGAAGGCTTTAACATCGTAGCCGCCACGCTTCTGTTGGTAGACTTTTGGTAACTCACCAAAGCTCCACGTATGCAGGTTTTGCTGTTCGATGTCATCGTCTGCCACTTTAGAAAGTGTTTCTTGAACCTTGTCTTTCAGGCTCTCTTTCAACTCATGCAAGTCTTTCTGTTCTTTCAGCTTACGCTTGCGATGATCTACAGCGCGGAATGTTACCTTTAAGTGCTCTGGTATCTGGTCTAACTTCCAGTCATCACGTACCACTTCCACGCCCGTCATGCGGCGCAGCTCTTTTTCAAGAGAATCCAACAACGGTGCTTCAAGTGGTGTCACACGAGCCAAGAACGCATCGGCGTAGTTGGGCGCAGGCACAAAGTTACGGCGTAGCGTTTTTGGTAACGACTTAATTAGGCTAATCACCAGTTCCTGGCGTAGGCCTGGGATCTGCCAATCAAAACCGTTTTGGTCAATCTGGTTCAAGATAGGCAGCGGAATGTGTACCGTTACACCATCGTTGTCGTCGCCCGGCTCAAATTGGTAGCTCAGCTTCAGCTTGATACCATTTTGGTGCCAGAAGTTCGGATAATCCAAGTCAGTAACGTGGCTTGCATCACCGCGGAACAGCATCGACTTTTCGAAGTTAAGCAGCTCTGGTGTTTTCTGGCTGGTTTGCTTCCACCATGTATCGAAGTGACGGCCTGAAACAGCCTCTTCGCCAACACGTTGGTCATAAAAGTCGAACAGTTCATCATCGTCGATCAAGATGTCACGACGACGAGACTTGTGCTCTAACTCTTCCACTTCTTGCAGGAGTTTACGGTTTTGTTTGAAGAAGGCGTGTTTGGTTTCCCACTCACCTTCAACCAAAGCGCTGCGCACGAACAATTCACGGCTGACGGTTGCATCAATAGCACCGTAGTTTACTAAACGTTTCGGGATGATTGGGATTCCGTAAAGCATCACTTTTTCGTGTGCCATTACCGCCGCTTGCTTCTTCGACCAATGTGGTTCGCTGTAGCTGCGCTTAATCAGGTGTTTTGCTAGTGGTTCAATCCATTCAGGCTGAATCTTCGCGATAACACGACCCCAAAGTTTTGAGGTTTCCACCAGCTCAGCAGACATGATCCACTTAGGCTGTTTCTTAAATAAGCCAGACGCAGGGAAGATATGGAAGCGCGCATTACGAGCACCTTGATATTCATTCTTCTCTTGGTCTTTCATACCAATGTGCGAAAGCAAGCCTGATAGCAGTGACATGTGAATGCCGTCGTAGCTGCCCGGCTCGGTGTTCAGCTTGGTATCCAATTCACGCATTGCTTGGTGAATTTGGAAGTACACATCTTGCCATTCACGGATACGTAAATAGTTCAGGTAATCTTGCTTACACTGTTTGCGGAATTGGTTACTCGACAGCTCTTTTTGTTGCTGCTTAACGTAATCCCAAAGGTTCACAAACGTGATGAAATCTGACTCTTTATCAAAGAAGCGCTTGTGCTTATCGTCAGACGATTGTTGCTTGTCTGATGGACGCTCACGCGGATCCTGAATCGACAACGCAGACGCAATCACCATCACTTCGTGCAGACAGCGGTTGCTTGGCGCTTCAATCACCATACGCGCTAAACGCGGATCAATCGGCAGCTTAGCGAGCTTGCGACCAATCGCGGTTAGCTTCTTCTTGTCGTCGCCATGATTCTTGTTTTTGTTCGCAGCCGGTTCAGCTGTTGCGATCGCACCGAGCTCTTCAAGCAGTCTTACACCATCTTGAATGTTGCGCTTATCGGGCGCTTCAACAAATGGGAATGCTTGAATGTCGCCTAGGCCTAACGCTGTCATCTGAAGGATAACGGATGCTAGGTTAGTACGAAGGATCTCTGGGTCAGTAAACTCTGGACGTGATTCGAAATCTTCCTCAGAGTACAGACGAATACAGATACCTTCAGCAACACGACCACAACGACCTTTACGTTGGTTCGCACTCGCTTGAGACACTGGCTCGATCGGTAGGCGTTGTACCTTGGTACGATAGCTGTATCGGCTGATACGCGCCGTACCCGGGTCGATGACATACTTGATGCCCGGAACCGTTAACGAGGTTTCTGCCACGTTGGTTGCCAGAACGATGCGTCGACCAGTATGAGACTGGAAGATACGGTTCTGTTCGCCAGCAGAAAGACGCGCGTACAGCGGAACAATCTCAGTATCACGCAGGTTACGTTTACTTAAAGAATCGGCAGTGTCACGAATTTCACGTTCACCGTTCATGAAGATCAAGATATCGCCTTGGCCTTCATCACACAGTTCATCAACAGCTTCAAAGATACCTTCGATTTGGTCACGATCTGAATCACTTTCATCACCACCTAGTGGGCGGTAACGCGTATCAACTGGGTACGTTCGACCTGATACTTCAATAATCGGCGCATTGTTAAAGTGCTTCGAGAAACGCTCAGGATCGATGGTCGCTGATGTAATGATAACTTTAAGATCAGGACGCTTTGGCAGAAGCTCTCTTAGGTAACCCATGATGAAGTCAATGTTCAGACTACGTTCGTGGGCTTCATCGATAATGATGGTGTCGTATTGACTTAAGAAACGGTCGTGCTGAATTTCCGCCAGTAGAATACCGTCGGTCATCAATTTGATTTGTGTTTTATCAGATATTTGGTCGTTAAAACGAACCTTATAACCGACAAAATCACCCAGCTGTGTTTCCATCTCTTCCGCAATGCGGTTGGCAACTGAACGTGCCGCAAGACGACGAGGCTGAGTGTGACCAATTAAGCCCATGCGGCCACGGCCAAGCTCAGAACAAATCTTTGGTAACTGAGTGGTTTTACCCGAGCCCGTTTCGCCGGCCACGATAACCACTTGGTTTTCAGCAATGGCTTTCGCAATGTCATCGCGCTTTTGGCTAACTGGGAGAATCTCTGGGTATTCGATGGTTGGTTTGTGCGAGGCACGCTGATTTGCCGTCATCATAGACTTGGCAATATCTAACGCAATCTCATCGAAGACAACGTTCTTGGATTGTTCGTTTTTAATTCTACTCGCACCAGCAATTCGCTTACTCAGACGGAAGCGATCGCGCATCATACATTCGTTGAGCGCTTTACGAAGAGAAGCTGGGCTATTTTGAGATGCTTTTGTATTGGCTGCTGCTGAATGATCGGCAGGTTTAGCTTTTGGTTGATTAATTTTTGGTTGTTTAGCTTTTAAATGTTTAGCAGGTCGGTTCGATGCAGGCTTATTCGATTTCGCTTCGTTCTTTGGAGAACTCGGCTGTGCTGCATTCTTGTTGTTGTCTGCTTTTTCCGGAGACGAAGTCAAAGCGTGTCCTATTCTTGTACTTATTAAACTCGCGCGATTATATCACAAGTCTCAAACAAAAAAGCCTGACAGCAAAGGGAAAACCTTTTGCTATCAGGCTGATTAATCTCGCTAACACTCGCAGGAGCTATAGAAGCGAGGTCAAATGTAAGTCGTACTTAGTAAACTCTGGCTTAAAGCTAACGTTAAAAACTGCGCTTAGAACTCATATTGGAAGTAAACCGTGTTGTAGTTGCTGCCGCCTTTGATACGCCCGAACTGGGATGCGTTTTCAAAGATCGCAGAACGGTGATGCAATGAGTAGCCGAACCACAAGTTGTTCAAGTCATTCTTACCAATCAAGTCGCCGACGTTCACATCGAATGAGAAGTCTAAGTAGTTCAACAGATGGCTTGCTGTGTAACCTTTGCGGTCCATCTCAGATCCTTCGATATAGGTAATCGAATCGATGTAAGACATACCTTCTGCCACACCTACACGCCACTGAGTTGGCCAATCAAAGGTGTAGTACGCTTTGATTGCGATGATGTATTCAGTGCTGCTTGATTGAACCTCTGAACTCCAGTGGTGTGCGATACCTGGCGTTAGGTAGATGTCCAATGGGAAGCCGAAGATCTCATCGGTTAATGGGTGGCCATAGAAAAACGAGGTCAACTGGTTGTTGTATTCGTCTTTCTCTCGATTGAACTTCATTATGTCGCCAATATTGGATGGCGTAGCCCAACCGTGGGCGACACGTAAATACGGCGCATTGCTCAACTTAGGTTTTGGTGCTTTCTCTTTGTCGTTAAAGAAACCAAAGCCAAGGTACAATTCACCTTGATAACGGTCTTCGACTATCGACGAATCGTAGGCATTATCGTCTAATCGAGTCACACTGGTTGAGCCCAATAAGTACAAGTTTGAAACCACATGGTAACGCGCTTCAACGCCGACATTCAGATCTACACCTGCACCAATGGTTTCATTAGACGCTGAGTAATACTCGCTATTGAAGTCAGCACTTTTGTAACGAAGTGTCGCACTTGGGTAAAACTCCCAATCTCCGGTTTCATACTTGGCTTTAGCACGTAAGTTACCGTGGAGGTTGAATTCACTGTCGCTCATCAATTCCGTCTCGATAGACCAAGGACCATCAAGTTGGTAGGTCAGTTGAGCACCGAAGTCCGCCGTATCACCCTCAATTGCGTTCTGTTCAGAAGCTGGAATATCAATAAAACGCATGCGAGAGATAGCATTAAAAGACCATTTCTCGTCATCTGTTTGATAGAGGTAAGCCCCCATCTCGGTACCATCAATGAACACATAGTCATTCTTGAAAAACAGCATCGGCACGAATGAGTTAACCGATTGGTCACCACCAGACGTGTCATAAGGGATGCTCGCAGTACGGAACATTGCAGCGATGCCCCACTCTTGCTCTTCAGCAGCCCACGCATTAGCACTTAGGAAAGCGCTACTTAGTAAAACCACTCCAGTTGAAGTGAGAGTCGGTAAATATTTGAGCTTCATTCTTATGTAATTACTCTTTGTAATAAATAATGTGTTACTGAATAGACATTTATTAACCATGACGGCTAACTATTTTTAGGTTTGATCGGCATTGACCGTTACAATGTAGAATATTCTCGGTTAAATGAAAGTATTGTGAAAGTCTCCGAATTACAAAACATTATAGATCAGTTACCCAAAGATTCCGATCCAGATATTGTTATGGGTGATGCGTGGCTGCCCGAGCGTTTGGTGGATACCAACCTAGACGGCGACATGCTATTTCTTGAATTCGATAATGCCCCTGAAGACAATCAAGGGGATGAAGAAGGCCGTGGCTTTGTTGAGCACGAGATTGCTATGATTCGAGATAAGCTCGAACTGTTGTTAGACGAGCCTTCCGATACCAAGACAAAAGCCGATGCTCTATTGGCAATATTTCTAATGGGTCATGAACTTTCTAGCTCGGAAGTTATCGAAGTTCTTGAATCAACAGAGCTTGAATCAACAGAATCTGAAATGACGGAGCTTGAGGCTACTGAATCTGAAATGACAGAACTCAAGATCACAAAGTCAGAAGTAACCGAGTCTGAATTAGTAGAACACGAAGCAAAAGAACTCCACGACGACTAACCACCAATGATTTTAGGTACCGTATTGAAACCCTCTACGACATCATCTCTTCCCCTGTTACTCGCCGGACCCATTTTAAGAAAAACCACCGCGACTGAAGTGGTACTTTGGTTAGCCACCAGCTCGCCCCTTGTTGGCCGGGCTGATCTTTATATTAGTGAAACTGAGCACATTCGTGAAACTGAACATAGTCGAGAAACAGGCTTTTCTAACGAAAAAGAGCATCCTGAAGCAGAACAAGACCAACCGTTTTATACCTCATCGCTTGAAGAGCATGATTCCATTCAAATCGGTACACATGCGTGGGTAACGCTAATTCGCTTACAAGGTGAATTCCCGACTAATACGCTTCTTGAATATGACATTCACACAGAGTCAGGTTCACTAAAAGAGCTCGCCCCTCACCTGGTTTACAACGGTAAATCTCGCGTTGAGTTTAAGATATCGACCTCGGCTGATTACATTCTGCATGGCTCTTGCCGTAACCCGCATCATCCAAGCAAAGACAGCTTAGTCGCAGCCGATAACAAGATTGCCGAGCAAAGCGTCGCTGAAAGACCCGACATGCTGATGATGAGCGGCGATCAGATCTACGCCGACCATGTGGCGGGGCCAACACTTGATGCTATTCAGCAGGTGATTCAACTGCTTGGCCTTGTAGGTGAGAGCTTACCTACTGACTCGCAAATTAAACAAATCAACAGCAGTGACGCACTGTATAGCAGTGAATATCACTTATATCAGCGTCATCACTATTTGCCGCACCACACCGCTTCAGAATCCATGCTCGATAAGTTCTTCCCGAATCGTGGCGTGCCGATTTTTAGCTCTACCGACTGCGAAAACCACTTGGTCACGCTGTCTGAATTTATTGCGATGTACTTGTTGGTCTGGTCTCCGACACTGTGGCAATGCGTCAATCGAGAGCGTTTAATTGAGAATAACTTCACTCAAGGTGGACGCCAATTAACACCGACTAAGCAGCAACAGTGGCGTGATGAAAGCATCATCATGGATGATTTCATTGCTGGCTTACCGCAAGTGCAGCGTCTGTTCGCTCATATTCCGACTTACATGATCTTCGATGATCACGATGTGACTGATGATTGGAACCTTACCGTAGGCTGGGAACATACCGTCGACCAAAACCAGTTCGCCACTCAAGTGATAGGTAACGGCCTTGCGGCTTACTGGATGTGTCAGGGCTGGGGTAACAAACCGGAGAGTTTCGACGAAGCGTTCATCGAGCAAGCAAAACAGCTTTTTGTCGATCAACCGCGCATTACTAAACAAGCGCATATTGTTGAAAAAAATAAGAATATAGAACAAGCGCATAATGAAGCCGATGATAGCAATACTACTGACTCTGTTAGCAATATCGAGCCAGACAAGCATCAAGCCTTTATTGACATGCTGAGTCGCTTTGAAGAGTGGCATTACACAATAGATAGCTCACCCAAAGTCATTGTGTTGGATACTCGTACGCGTCGTTGGCGTTCAGAGTCTCGCATGAATAAGCCTTCAGGTTTAATGGACTGGGAAGCCTTGATTGAGTTTCAACATCAGTTAATGAATCAAGATAAAGTGGTGATCGTTTCTGCTGCACCGATGTTTGGCGTGAAGTTTATTGAAACACTGCAAAAGATGGCGACCACAATCGGCAAGCCATTAGTGATTGACGCTGAAAACTGGATGGCGCATCCGGGCAGTGCTAATACCCTGATCAGTATCTTTACCCATACCAAAACACCGACCAATTTCGTGGTGCTTTCTGGTGATGTTCACTACTCCTTTGCTTACGATATCAAGCTTAGGTATCGTCGCAACAGTCCGAACATCTATCAAATTACCTGCAGTGGCATTAAAAATCAGTTCCCTGCTTCGCTGCTTAAATTCTGCGATGTGTGGGACCGCCTGTTATACAGCCCTCGCTCAGTTTTGAACTATTTCACTAAGCGTAAGCGCTTAAAAATCGAGAAGCGAAGCCCTGATAATCAGACCTTCTATCGCCTTTCAAACCGCAGTGCGATTGGGGAGTTGAGGCTAGACACTGATGGGAAACCGCAATCGATCACCACCCTGAGCGGCGATGGTAAGGTTACGCGTTTTCCGGAACCGGACTAGGAAGTGCTCCTTATCGCTCGCGTATCCGTAATGTCAGTTTTTAGTAAAGACGCTTGCGATCACACTCTGTAGACCCAATAGTTATAGTTGATAGCTATCAGCGTTACGGAACCCGATAAAATTTTTAACTGGAGCTCGTTATGTTCAATTCTCTCACATCAATGTTTAAACAATTGATTGAAGGCCAGGACCTAAGCAAAAACCAAGGCACATCACCTAATGTCGCCATTGCGAGTTTATTGTGTGAAGTCGCGGGAGCCGACCATCAGATCAATGAATCAGAAAGAGTCGCTAAGCTACAGCTTCTGCAACGTTTGCTGGATTTAGACGAAGAACAAGCAAAGGTGCTGCTAGAGCAAGCAGAACCGAAAGTAGAGCAATCAGTCTCGCTGTATGACTTTACATCTCAACTCAGAGACCTGTCTCAGCCAGTGCGAATCGACTTAATCAAAGCGATGTGGGAAGTGGCGCACGCAGACGGTGAAATTGACCCTATCGAAGATTCTGTGATCCGTAAAACAGCGGAGCTGCTCTACGTTGACCACAGTGACTTTATCAAGACTAAGCTGAACGTACTCGGTAAAAGCTAACCAAAGGCTCTCTACTAGCATTAAGCCTCTGTATTAGCGTAATCGATCGCCATGCATGATGCCTTTGAGCTCTAACGGCGTGCCCTTCTTAGTGACATAAAGGCCGCGCTGATTTGATACCAACACACTGCGCTTGCCTTGCGTTTGTTGAATGTATAAGTGCTTGATATTGAATGTCTGCTTATCTTGGGCCTGATCCTGGTCCAATTGATAAAGGTAGTAATGATTCCCCCAGCGCAAGAACACACCAAACATTTGCTTGGTTTGAGCGACATTCCCATCCATGTCATAGCCAATGTACTGCATTTTGACTCGACCATTTTCCAATCGGAGCGAGATTCTCTCCCACCCGACCATCGGGTATTCCGCAGAAAATCGATAGGTACTTTTGGTTGCGAGCCCAGAGATCAGGCCTACATTTAGAATCACAAACAGCGTCAATAAGATAGGCATCAAAAACTTACGATTCATACTTATTGCCCTCGCTCATTGTTATTGTCGACTTCGCAAGAGACAGTTTTAAACTGATGGCTTATCTCTTTCCAATGTCCATTTATCAAGGCGACGGCTTGGATATTTTGACACCCAACACCAATGCGATGCAGATAGAGCGAATCAACACCGAGCTCTGACACGGCATCCAGCTCTTTTATAACTGCTTCATCAAAATTCAAACTGTCGTGATAAACATCCATACCTCGGTAGGCACTCTTATCTATAAAAAAAGCAAACTGATAAAACAGCATGAGAAGAAGCGCGCTGACTACCATTCCGGCAATACGAGATTGGTGACGAGCGATAAAGTGCTTCGCCTTGAACTGACGTGATTGTGGAGCCTGTTGCTTTGATTGCCCAGCTTGTTGGTTCATGCCTGAAAGCTTAAACGGTGGCGGTGATGTTAACTCATCAACGATGGTGGTTTTCTCCGAAACGATGCCAGCTTTCTCTGAAAACGCAGCTTCAACATGCGCTTCAGCGGTAGGTGTTGGCATCGATAAATAACTACCGACCTGTTTCAAACCATTGAAGCTGTACCCTTCCTTTTGAACCGTTAAGATTTTGCAATCACACTCAAACGAATTTAATGCCGTGCGAATGTTCTTAACCGCGACATTAAGTGAACTGCCCGTCACAACCCTGCCCGGCCAGCAATGCTCAAGTAAAAAGTCTCGACCAACGGCTTTTGGGCTGTTCTTCACTAGATGCTCAAGGATCAGACCTTCTGAGGGGGATAAGGTGACCCGCTTACCAGATTCCGAATCAATGAGTGTGTTATTAATCAATTCGATGCCCGAAGCGTCTAAGGTGATTTTTTCATGGCTATTGGCGTTCATTTCGGCGAGGTGTTCATAAATAAAAAGGTCATCAAAAAAGTGTTTGTTTGGTCGAACTAATAGCAAACCATACATAGAAAAGAGTAGTGATAAGTTTAGCCAATAATTAAGCTAAATATAAGCTCAGCGAGTAACAATATAGGCTCAGTGAGTAACAATATAAAATAACAACAAGGTGAGTCAGTCACGTAAACTCACTCACCTTTGAACATAGCCAAGGTTTAACTCTAAACTGGTCATGGCCCTATATTAAAACCTCGTCGTTACGCAATCTGAAAACGAGGTCACAATTCTGTTCTAGCGAAATTAGAGTTCCAGTTTGAATCCAAGTTCACTTACCATAACTTCAGCGAAGCCTAGCTTTACTGCATTCAACTGATTAGCAACTTCGCGCGCTTGCTCTTCGTTTTTAGCCAATATTGCCATTGAATAGACTGGCCTGATCATCGCTTTTTGGTTTGGCTTCTCTTCTGCTATTTCTTGATGTTTTAAGTAAGCAGACGTAATCACACCTTGAGCACTCCAATCGACAACCATTTGCAAATCTTTGCTAATAACCTCATCGACAATGAATTGATTCTCAGGCTCTTTCCAAGCAAGTTCTACTGCGTAGTTTGTGAAAGCGACATCCGTGTTTAACCACTTATTACCGATGTCTCTGATTTCAGTCACCTCTACAAGCTCTTTAAATTGGAATGGTAAGTTACCAATCAAGTCTCTAACGTGCTGCTCACTGTCCGCTTCAATCACAAACTTAATCATCGGAAACTTTTTATCCCCAATTAAGCTTTGTGATACGAACATATCGTGTACCAAGCCCGCATCAATCAGGTTGGCAAATGCTTTTTTCTGATGAGGCATTGCCTCAAATACGGCTTGGGCGTCATCGGTTTTCCAAGCCACTGACACGCCGTATGCCGCTGCGTGGGCATGGGTTGAAAAAAGAATGGCTGAAAATAGAAAGCTAAAAATAGCTAAAAAGGTTCCTAGAGTTGTTTTCATTATGGTGGCTTCCTAATTAGTCGCGAATAATTTCATACAAGTTAGGGTCAGCAGAAACCCCTTCAATTTTTAAAGGTGGTAATTCTTTTCTCATCGCCTGTATCGCATCATGGAAATGCTTTTTGCTTTCCCACTCTGCAACATTAATAAAACGGTATGTCGCATCCGAGCTTAAAGAGCGGTGCAATTTGGTAGAGATATATCCAGGTTGCTTCACCAATACGTCTCGCGCATCTTCCCAATACGTTAACGTAGCGGCTTCATGGGCTTGCTCGACTGAAAAAGTGTTTATCAATACAACGGGTTGTGCCGAAACCAACGCACTTACGCTTAGCGCCCCCAGTGCCAATCCATACTTAATAATGTTCTTCATCCTATTCTCCTTGTTTTGGGTGAGCTAACGCTACCACCTAGCCCTACCCAATCAAGGTCGAGACCTAAGATTTAATATTAATTAAAAAGCTAAATTTCAAACGAATATTATTCACTCGTAAAATAAGCGATGTAGCCATTCACTATTGATAAACCACTTGTTGAAATTAGGTTTCTTGGAATAGTCATTGCCCTTAACGTGAGTAGTCATTCCCCTCAGCGTGAATAGTCATTGCCCTCAATTTGGATCGTCATTGCCCTCAAATAACAGGCACAAAAAAACCACCTAATAAGTAGGTGGCTCTTCATTTTAATAACTCACAAAATTCAGGCTAACTTTAAGTGTTTAACTTTTCAGTATTTAACCAAGCGCCTCTCTGAAACACAAACGATTACAACATCGTCAGCGCAAGCTTTGCCAAGTTATAAGCATCGACATAACCCGAGTGCTGACGACCTTCCCACTCAATGTTTTTCGCTTCTTGAGCAGCACGGTGACCAATACGTTTCTCTTTCAATCGATTCTGAACTCGATAAAGCGTGGCGATATTCAAGAACTCGCTGAACGGAGGTTCAATGCCTTTCTCAATACACTCTTTATGTAAGATAAGGTCGTCACGTCCCCATGCTGCATAGATTTTCTTTGGGCCACCGAAGTTCTTAATCATCGACTTGATAACAGACTCTAATGGGCGACCCTGTTTTTCGATTTTACGAGGTGTAATGCCCGTTAACTCGGCGCAGAATAGAGAGACTTCGTCTTTTTCGGGCTTAACGTAATATTGCGCGCGCTTCACGATGGTTCCAGATACAAGATCGATCTCAGCAAGACCAATTTCAATGATCTCCCCTGTTGTTCCTACACCGTCTTCGCTCCAACAGCACATTTCCAAATCGAAACACACCACTCGATTGTGATTCATACGTCGCCTAATTCTCTCGTCAAAAATTTCGTGAAATTGTACATGAGCCTAATAAAGAACTCGACCCCAGTTGCATCAAGTGCTCATTTAGCCTGCAATTGTGACTCGATTTCGGCCATTTGACTTACTTAGGTACAACATGCTGTCAGTTTTTTGAAGGAGCGCTTCAATGTCTTCATTAGTGCGGATGGTAGCCCCGATGCTTAGAGTGCAACTCAATAGCTGGCTAGAATGCTCGCAATGAGACTCACTCACCGTATCTAAAATACATTCTAAATAGCGAGACAATGAGTCATGTTCGGTGATGCTCGAAATGATACCGAACTCATCCCCTCCCATCCGGAATAGGTTATCTCCAGACTTCAAGCTCACTGAGATAACCTTAATCACATGGATAAGTAACGCATCACCGGCTGGGTGCCCAAACTTATCATTGATCTCTTTAAACTTATCAACATCAAACACTATTAAGCTAAACGGCTTATCACTTTGTATCGATTGACCAAGCATCTTATTAAAAGCTCGGCGATTATAAATTTCCGTTAAACTGTCATGATTGGCAAGAAAGCGAAGCTCTTCTGTTCTTTCATCAATCATTCGATACAAGCGCTCTTTCTCTCGAATTTGCAGGTTCACAATATAAGCAAGCAGTAATGAGATAGTGGTACCAACTATGCCGATTCCCGCCAACACTAAGTAACCATTAAATGAAATACATGCATCTATCTTGAAGTCGATGATCCATTCACGGTTAGTTAATGTAATCGTCTTTGTAATGTGCTGCCCAGTTACCGCTTCATAACCATTGGTTTCGAACATTATCGGGGCATCTTCAGCTTCAAAACCGCTATCGGTAACACGCACATAAACGTCCATATCGCCGACAGTAGACGCCAGAAGTTTCTCAAAATAGTATGTGGTACGAACAACACCAATCACAACCCCTAACAAATTGTCCGTTTGACCATCAAACACAGGGTGGTAAACCAACATTCCGCTCTTAGGTGTGTTGCTGTCTAAACCATCTTGCAATAGACTAACTTTGTCTGAAATATTCGCTTCACGTGTTTTTTTAATGTTCTCAATGATCAGATTAAACCGCTCACGAGAAGAGTAAAAACCCAAAACACCGTTGTTCACTGGATCATTCGGATAAATATCTGTCGCGATAAATACGGGCTCGCCATCCAAGACATAACCATAAGTTTTTGGCCCATGTTTAGGGATAGTAAACATTCTATAGGATGGGTATTGAGCTTTCATTTTGGCGGTGTGCTCGGCAAGATCTTCTACCGCTACTTTTTGCATCCACTGCAATCCGATCAGGCTTTTCGAGCCGTTAATCGTTTGCTGAGCAAAACGATCAAATCGATCCCGACTATCGACATCATTAGAATAGAAAAAATTCGCACCGGAACCGATATAAGCAACATCGTTATCAATAAACGCTTTTAAACTGAGCGTTTGATGCTGAGCAAAGCTATCCAGATTCTCATTCAAAGACCTATTTTGATTCGCCGCAACCAAAACAAAACACAACACCGTCATCAAAAATGTGGCAAAAAAGACAACTAACGGCAAAGTTCGTTTCTTCAACCCTGTTATGGGGTCGGTAGTGTGGGGCATACAGCTTCCCATATGATGTTATTTTGAGTCGAAAGTATACACTGCCGGAATGCTAGGCTCTATTTATCTTTGACTCTCACAATGGGATAAAACTAACACTATTTACAACCCATGGACATTTACGGCTAATAAACCAACAAATCTCGATTAACTTTCAAGCTAACTCACCAAAAAGCCAGTTTATTGAAAACATTAAATAAAGCCCTTAAACCTTGAATATGCTAGTATCCACCCATATTTATAGCTTGAAAGTGACCATTTCGGCCTTATGCCATTGAGTTTCTTTCCAACCTGTATATTCCTTTAAACCGACGAATATACCGTTAAATCAATTTTAAAGAGAAATCACTATGATCGTTGATTTGAACCTAATCCCACAAACGTTTGATATGCTTCACGCAGGCCTAACTGCATCAAGCGTTTTACTACTGCTAATTGCCGTTTCTCGTAAAACCAAAGTGGTTGAGAAAGTCGTAGAAAAACCAGTAGAGAAAATCGTTGAAGTTGAAAAGCAAGTTGAAAAAATTGTCGAAGTAGAGAAAGTTGTTGAAGTAGAAAAAGTGATCGAGAAAGTCGTTGAGGTTGAATCTAAGCTAGCAACAGCGCCGACAGATTCTGCAATGCAACTTCTGTCTATAATGCAACAAGAAGCGCGTTTAATCGACTTCCTAAAAGAAGACCTAACATCATTCTCTGATGAAGAAGTTGGTGCAGCAGCACGTGTTATTCACACTGGCGGTAAAAAAGTACTAGCAGACTACGTAACGCTTTCTCACATCCGCACTGAAGATGAAGAAACACGTATCACGGTTGTTGAAGGCTTCAACCCACAAGAAATTCGCCTAACTGGCAATGTAACGGGTAACGCACCGTTCAATGGCACATTGGTTCACAAAGGTTGGAAAGCAACTGACATGAACCTGCCTAAGCTTGCTGAAAACTACGATGCATCTGTAATTGCACCGGCAGAGGTAGAGCTATAATGGAACACCAAACTCAGCCATCATCGCACGAGTCTTCTTCTCAAGAACATACGCCGCAGATGCATTCACAAGAGCAAGCGCCTAAGTTCAGTGTTGGTATCGATTTAGGTACCACACACTGCGTTTTGTCTTACATCGACACAAGCAATGAAGATGCTCGCGTAGAGGTGATGCAAATCCCTCAATTGACGGCTCCAGGTACAGTAGAAACTCGCAGCCAACTTGGCTCGTTCCTATACCAGCCGCACGAACATGAAATGAATGCGGGCTCTCGCGTTCTTCCTTGGTCTTCAGAGCCAAAAGCGCTAGTCGGTGCGATTGCGCGTAACCTAGGTTCGAAAACCCCTATCCGTTTGGTAGCAAGTGCAAAATCTTGGCTATGCCACGGTGGTGTGAACCGTCGTGATGCGTTCCTTCCTGCAGGCAGCCCTGAAGAAGTTGAAAAGGTATCTCCGCTTAAGACAACTGAGTTGTACCTAGAGCACCTTAAAGATGCTTGGAACCACGCTAACCCAGAACACAAACTGGCAGAGCAAGATGTAACGATCACGGTTCCTGCTTCGTTTGATCCTGCGGCTCGTGACCTAACAGCAGAAGCTGCGCGTAATGTTGGTTTCACTCACCTGACGCTTCTTGAAGAGCCACAAGCGGCTCTTTACAGCTGGATTGATAACAGCAACGACACATGGCGTGATGAAGTAAACGTTGGTGACATCGTTCTTGTTGTCGATATCGGTGGTGGTACGACTGACCTTTCGTTGGTTGAAGTAACACAAGATGAAGGCAACCTAAGCCTGAACCGTATCGCTGTAGGTGAACATATCCTACTGGGCGGCGACAACATGGACTTGGCTCTCGCTTACCGTCTTAAGATGAAACTGGCTCAAGAAGGCAAAGAACTGGCTCCTTGGCAGGTTCAAGCGATGACTCACGCGTGTCGTGATGCGAAAGAAGCATTGCTTAATGATGCTGAGCTTCAATCTGTGCCAATCGTTGTTCCAAGCCGTGGTTCTAAACTACTGGGCGCAACACTGAAAACAGATCTGACTCAGCAAGAAGTACAACAAACATTGGTTGATGGCTTCTTCCCGAAAGTAGCGGTGACTGAGCACCCAGTACAAAAGACGCGTGGCGCATTGACTCAAATGGGTCTGCCTTACGCTCAAGACGCAGGTATTACTCGTCACATTGCCGCGTTCCTTTCTAAGCAAGCGAACGCGCTTTCTGGAAATAGCGAAACCGCTCAGCAAGATTTCAACCCGTTTGCAAACATGCCCGGTATGCCCGCTACAGAAGCGCAAGGGTCAGAAGCGCCAGCGGCAGACTTCATCAAACCAACAGCAGTACTATTCAATGGTGGTGTTCTAAAATCGAATCTACTTGCTGATCGTCTTTCAGACACGATCAATGAATGGCTAATTAATGCCGACGCTGAATTTGCTAAACAACTTTCAGGTTTAGACTTAGACCTAGCGGTTGCAAGTGGCGCTTCTTACTACGGCGCAGTACGTCGTGGCCAAGGCGTTCGTATCCGCGGTGGTATCGCTTCTTCTTACTACGTAGGAATTGAGAGCGCGATGCCAGCAATTCCAGGTATGGCGCCTCCAATGGAAGCATTGTGTGTAGCACCATTTGGCATGGAAGAAGGCTCAAGCGTTCAAGTGCCTAGCCAAGAGTTTGGTCTAGTGATTGGCCAGCCAGTACACTTCCAATTCTTCGGTTCAACAACACGTCGTGAAGATGAAGCGGGTACGCACCTTGATCACTGGGCTCCAGAAGATCTGGATGAGCTTCCTGAAATCCAAGTGACACTGCCTGTTTCTGAAGGTCGTCGCGAAGGTGAAGTGGTTCCCGTGACTTTGGCTTCTCGCGTTACTGAACTAGGCACGTTATATCTAGAAGCCATTGCGACTGACAATGGTCAGAAGTGGCATGTTGAGTTCGACGTTCGTGAAGACTCGAATAACGACTCAAACGTAGAAGCATAATGAATCAACGGCACCTTAACGGGTGCCGTTACTTTATCAATGCGATTCCCTAGCCCTGTATTAAAAGCATTCCAAAGACAATAATAAGACCAAGATTATCCATTAACTGGTCATCACTTTGGCAGAATAAGGTTTTGTATGGCATCTCCTCGTTTTTTAGTCGGCATTGACTTAGGCACAACCAATACTGTTGTCGCTTACTGTGAAATCAACGACGACCTACAACATGCTCCCGTTTCTCTTTTCGATATTGACCAACTCATCGGCCCCGGTGAAGTGGTTCGCAAGCCACTACTTCCATCATTTCGTTATCATCCCGCACAAGGTCAGATCTCCCCTTCCGATCTCACCATGCCTTGGGAACCGAGCTTAGTTGAAGGCGATATTCAAAATGTCATCGTAGGCGAATGGGCACGCGAACTGGGCGCCAAAGTTGAAGGCCGCCAAGTATCCAGTGCAAAAAGCTGGTTATCTCACCAAGCGGTTGATCGTAACTCCGACATTCTGCCGTGGGCAGGCGCAACTGACGTCGATAAAGTATCGCCAGTTGTGGCTAGTGCAAGCTACCTCAACCACATTCGCCAAGCATGGAACTACCGTAACCCAAGCAACAAGCTTGAAGACCAAGACGTTGTAGTCACCGTTCCTGCTTCATTCGATGAGACAGCACGCAAGCTGACACTTGAAGCGGCAGCACTTGCTGGCTTAGGTAAGATTCTATTACTCGAAGAGCCTCAAGCTGTGTGTTACGACTGGTATGCCCGTCATCAACAAACCGCAGCCGATGAGCTTCAACAGATCCCGCTGATTCTAGTGTGTGATGTCGGCGGTGGTACCACCGATTTAAGTTTGATCGAAGCAAGCTTCAACTCAAACAATGGCGATGACCAAGAACTCGCACTCGACCGTATCGGCGTTGGCGAACACTTGATGCTCGGTGGTGATAACCTAGATTTAGCCCTTGCCCACCTTGCAGAGCAACGCTTCAATCAAAACAAAAAGCTGAATGCTTCGAGCCTAACCAAACTGATTCAACAGACTCGCGCCGCAAAAGAGAGCCTGCTTTCTGTTAACGCGCCAGACGATGTAAAGATCACCATGCTGGGCAGCGGTTCAAAGCTACTTGGCGGTACCAAGAGTATTGGTTTAACGAAACAAGAAGTTCATCAGATTGCACTGGAAGGTTTCTTCCCGCTTTCTGAGTTTACGGAAGTACCCGACAAACGACGTAGCGCGGTGGTAGAGTTCGGCCTACCCTACGCAGCAGATCCTGCGGTAAGTAAGCACGTTGCCGAATTCTTAGCGACACATCAGCAAGTATCTAAAGCCGCATTGGAAAAGTCAGACTCTGTTGAGTTTGATGACACCAAACCTGCAATTCCTGTTGGTGTGCTACTCAATGGTGGTGTGTTCAATAGTGAGCTGGTAACAGAGCGAATTACTCAGCTACTGGACAACTGGAACGGTTCTCCTATCACAGTGCTTGATAACCCTCATCCAGATTGGTCTGTAGCCCTTGGTGCAGTAGCTTTTGGTAAAGCACGCCGCGGTGCACAACTGAAAATCGGTGGCGGTGCTGCCCGTTCTTACTTCCTGCATCTGCAAGAGAAGAACAAGATGGGTAAAGCGCTTTGTCTGCTTGCCAAAGGAACCGAAGAAGGCCAAGAGATACGCTTGAACAGCCGTCGTTTCTCGCTGACTTTAGGCGAACCGGTACGATTTAATCTTCTGACTTCAACACACGATCAAATTGCTCATGACACCGCTATTCAAAATGGTGTGATGGTCAATGTCGACGCTGATTTGTTCTCCCCTCTTCCACCTTATATTTCTACGCTGGAAGGGTCTGGCACTGCAGAGCTTCAAGCCAACCAAAAAGAGCGCGTTGAAGTATTGCTCGCGTGTCAATTAACGGAAGTCGGCACACTGAAAATGGAGTGTGTGAGTACGGAAGATGACACCAAGCGTTGGTTGCTTGAGTTCGAAGTTAGAAACAAGCAAGGCGATGAGTCTGATACCGCTAAACTTCACCCAAGACTGGATGAATGTAAGGAATTGATTTCTCGCCTGTACAGCGGCAACAAGAAGAGTGCTGAATCGAAAGAGATCAAAACACTATCGAAAGATCTTGAGAAGCGACTTGGTAAGCGCGATGAATGGGACTTCACGACCCTTCGCCATCTGTTTGATACCTTTTCATTAGGTCGTAAACGCCGTCGTCGTTCAGAAGCACACGAGAAGAACTGGCTGCGTTTGGCGGGCTACTCGCTGCGTCCAGGCTTTGGCGATCCGACTGACTCATGGCGTATCGAACAAATTTGGGGCCTTTACCAACAAAACATTCAGTTCCAGAACCACCAAGGTTGGACGGACTGGTGGGTATTCTGGCGTCGTGTTGCCGGTGGATTAAACCAAGAGCAGCAAGAGAGTATCTTGGCTGACATCGCTAAATACCTTCATCCAGGGGCAATGAAAAACCCTAAGACAGCCAAAGATGCACAAGACAATGGCTATGAAGCCATGGTTCGTTTGGCGGCGTCACTTGAGCAACTTGAAGTGGAAGACAAAGTTCTGCTGGCAAGCTGGTTCTTGAGCAAAGCGATTAACCATAACCAATTTGAACAGGCTCACTGGTGGGCGCTAGGTCGACTAGCATCAAGAACGCCTTTGTATGGTAGCCAACACAACGTAATTCCTAGAGAGCAAGCTGAACAGTGGTTACCAAAACTGCTTGAACAGAACTGGCAGAAAGAGCAGATGATCGCCTTCGCTGCTGTAATGATTTGTCGTAAAACCGGTGACCGTCAATTTGATATCTCTGACGACTATCGTAATCAAGTGATTGAGAAGCTAAAGCAAAGCAAGGTACCTGATTCATGGCTAACGCTAGTGAGTGAAGTGACTGAACTTTCTGAGAGCGAATCTAAGCGTGTGTTTGGTGATGCATTACCAAGCGGGTTAAGCCTGATTAATAACTAGTTTCAGGGCTCATTAGATTAGAGTGCTAACTAGTAAAGAAAAAGCCACTTTCGATTCGTTGAAAGTGGCTTTTTTATTGGTGGCTTAAGGCTGGTATGTTTAGTCGACTTATCGCTTCTTGGTTAAGAGCCTTAGCCGTATTGCAGTTCATCATTGTTAATGTTTCGTTCCTGTTGGGTTGATAGGAAAATCCGTATTTTCATAAATATCAGATAACTTTTTCGGTTTCTTCTCTTTAGCTCCTCTGTTCGATTGATTATGAGTTTCGCTTAAAAGCCATTCCTCATGCATTTTTGCTGAATCCAAAAACTCTGGATCTTCCATTGCTTCCTTGCGAAGTTTATTTACACGTTCGAGAGTATCCCAAATCATAATACTTCACCTCCACTAAGGCAGTAATATAAAGATAGTTCAACCCCATAAAACTTCAACTAGTCCAATGAGATAGCGATCTCAATTTCGAAATTTAACTGCTCTATGTCAGTAAAAATAGTCATCCTCAACTGAGGTAAAATAATCGTTTCTTTCCGATGATCTTCGAAGATCACTAGGCATAAAAAAAGCGAGCTCAATGCTCGCTTTTTGTCTGTCTATCTGTTGATCGGATCGTCAACATTCGCTCGATTAAATCACACCGAACTTAAGCACGGTTACCAATTTTAACGGTACCATTTGTAGCAAACCAAAGTGCTTCTGAACGGCGGCGACCTAGTAGAATCGGGCCATCATCGTAGAACAAAAAGTTCTTCCAGTGTTTCTTGAAAACTGACCATTTGGTTTCTAAAACATTGTATTTTTCATAACAAAAATAAACAGTTACGTCATCTTGCCAATCAATGAAGTTTAGAATTTCTTCTGGCATTTCAGGCTCATCCGCTTCCCAATTTGCCATCCAGCTGATCTCTTCATTCCAGTTCGATGTTTTGCTTGGCCAGTCTTGCGAGCTTAGTCTTTCCGCATCAGGGCTTTGAGGGCTCACGTTCTCTTTCCAGAACTGAGATGCTCTCGCCTGTGTCATTGGTTTAATCTTTTCCAAATCCTCTGCCGGCAGCGGCATTGACTGGTGAGTGAAAATCCATTTTCTTTGGTATTCGTCCAAAGTTGTGTATGACATCAAAATTCCTCAAATATCTTCTCAGGCTGATGGTTCTACCATGCCTATATGTTCTTTTTGATACAGCGGCGATTAGAGATCGCTTGATATTCGCTGCCTTTAAATTCGTTACTTGTTCTTACGCCTAGATACTATTTAGTCTAGACATTGCGTTTGTCTTCCCAGTTAGGGTTAACTAACGCGGTTAGTATATGGTCTTCCCATTTACCGTTAATCTGTAAGTAATCTTTGGCGAAGCCTTCTCGAACAAAGCCAAGATGTTCCAAGACACCCGCACTGCGTTCATTGTGAGGCATGTAGCCCGCCATTAAGCGGTGCATGTTCTGCACATCAAACATGTAGTCTTTTGCCATGCTCAAGCCTCTGCGCATGTAACCGTGGCCCTGTGCACTTTGCGCCAATGAGTAACCGACATTACAGGCGTAGAACGGGAAACGAGACAAATTACTGAACGATATGGTGCCTAACATTTCATTAGAGTCAGCATTAATCAGTAAACAGTAATAGCCTAGCCCCATTTTATGAAGCTCGTTTAACTTAATCAGTCGCTGCGCCCAACTCGCTCTATCAAAGAACGCATCTTCGCGAATCGGTTCCCAAGGTTTCAGGTACTCTCTGTTAACCTGAAAGTACGCACTGATCATCGCTGCGTCGTCTATTTCAGCCGTTCTCAGAATCAGGTTACCGTCACGCTTACAAATGCGCTCCGGTGTACTCAAATCTTCCATAATCTTGTTCTTATTCGGTCAGTTCTTTCTAATACCGTAATCACGAAGCTTATTCGCAATTGAGGTGTGAGATACATTCAAACGTTTTGCAAGCTTACGGCTTGATGGGAAAGACTGGTAGAGCTTCTCTAGAATCTGAGATTCATAGTCTTTCATGATCTCGTCAAGCGAGCCGTCTAAGCTCAAGTTCGCCATTCCAGCAGTCATGGTTTCAAGCTGTGGCAGGTGGAATTGCTCAACCGTTAACGTATCTGAATCCAACTCTGTTAGAGCACGTAGAACCATGTTGTCTAACTGACGAATGTTGCCCGGCCATTGGTAGTTACCTAATTGGTCGATTAGTTCTTGAGTCAGCTTTGGTTTCAACATGCCTAATTGCTGTGCGTACTTTGCAACGAATAGCTCCAGTAATGGGGCAACATCGTTTGAACGTTCACGCAAAGCAGGAATCGATAAAGTCAGCACGTTCAAGCGGTAGAACAGATCTTCACGGAACGAGCCCGAGTCGGCTAATTCGGATAGACGATGGCGCGTAGATGCGATAATACGAACATCCGCGTGCATCTCTTCTTCTTCACCAACACGACGGAATGAACCATCTTGTAGGAAACGCAGCAGTTTGATTTGTAGATGCGGGCTCATCTCGCCAATTTCATCTAAAAATACGGTACCGCCATTCGCTTGTTCGAAAATGCCTTTATGACCTTGTTCATGGTTAAATGAACCCGGTGCATGACCAAACAATTCCGTTTCCGCTACGTCATCAGGCATCGATGCACAGCTTAGAATCAAGAATGGGAATGACGCTCGGTTCGAACGGTTATGACACGCTTTAGCCAGCATCTCTTTACCCGTGCCTGTATCCCCTTCAATAAGCAGAGGTTGATCCAGCATAGCCAGTTTCTTAGCTTGGCTGATCAAGGCTTTATGGCGATTAGAGACACCAACAAAGTGTTCAAAACCTAGGTTATTCTGTTCAGGGATTGCGTCTGGCGTGTTCATCTCTTGGTTGCAAGAACGAATTGTCATTACCGCGCTAGCCAGTACCGCTTCGTTGACATCACCACCAAGGTAAATCGGCAGGATCTCAATAGAGAAATCTAAACCATCTAACACCACAACTTCACGATGGCGCGTTACATCGCCTTCAATCCAACGAGCGAAGTTAAAGCTAGGAACGAACGTCGCTAGCGGCTCACCGATCACTTCGTCTTCTTGCTTGTTAAAGAGATTCAATGCAGCGTGGTTTGCCATATCGATTGAGCCTTTAAGGTCAATCGCTATCACAGGGTCAGGTAGGTTTGCCAGCAGAGCAATCAACTCTGTGTTATGCCTTTCGCTTGGCATAAATTGGATTTTACGTACATCCTTCACACCTGAAATTCGGCGAATTTCAGCCATAAGTTCACTAAAAGCATCAAAATTAATATCAGGGCAGTTTAAGTAAATAATGCCTTTAACATCAATTTCGATTCCTCTTAAATCAATGCTTTTTGAGGCCAAGATATCGAGCAACTCACGCGTTAAGCCGAGTCTGTCTTCACACAATACTTCAAGACGCACAAATAGTCCTATTATAGGTGTCAGGATAAGTTGACAGTAGTGTGGATTAAGCTCTGAGTTCAGTCAAGAAGAAGAGTAAACATATGTTTACTCTTCACTCGCAAACGACTCAATGTCATACACTTTGTTGGTTAGTAGCTCGCTTTGTTGGTTAGTAGCTCGCTTTGTTGATCAGTAGCTCGCTTTGTTTAAGCGTGATGCGCTTTATTGATAAGCAACTCACTCTATTTAAGCGTAATGCGCTTTATTTCCGAAAGGACGGCTTTACGAAGATCTGATATTTTTACTTTTCGCTCATTATGCCAAGGCATAGGGCGCAGCAATGTCATGGCTTTTAAACCCAGTCTCGCAGTGAGAATACCGACACCGAGCCCCTGCCCTGCTCGAGCTGAAACCTTGCCTGCAAGATCCATCGAGACGAGGTCCATACTAGCGTCTATCGCGAGTTCACTGGCACCTGCCGCTGCCATGTTGATCAACACCAACTTGAACAACTTAATACGCGACCAGTAACCAAGCTCAATGCCATACACATCAGCAAGCTTGTCTATCATGGTGAAATTGCGCCACGCCACCAGCAACATATCGGCAGCCGCCAATGGGCTCACAGCAACCAAAGCGGCCGATTCGGTCGAGAACTTAGTGACAATTTGAGTCGCCACTTTATCTTGTTGGGCAACAACGAGTGCATCATACATATCCAAGACTTCAGCATCGCTGTGTGCAGGGTTAATGCTGTTTCGCCATTTATCATAAGCGGGTGATTCAGCGACAATACCGCCCTGCTTCGCAATGTGTTCACAGAACGATTTGCCTTTACCGACACTTTGGCTCTGAAGTAG
This sequence comes from Vibrio sp. 10N.222.47.A9, assembly GCF_963872585.1. Taxonomy (NCBI): domain Bacteria; kingdom Pseudomonadati; phylum Pseudomonadota; class Gammaproteobacteria; order Vibrionales; family Vibrionaceae; genus Vibrio; species Vibrio sp. 10N.222.47.A9. The sequence goes on from NZ_CAWNBB010000043.1 coordinate 120,669, forward strand.
CTCTTCACTCTGCTCTTGAACGCTGAAATGATCTTTCAATGAGCGTAGCTTCCACAGCTCTTTGCCTATTGCGCCCAAGCCTAATGAAGCGATTGCAGCAATAAAGCCAGCCCAACCTAACGCAAGCCAGTCTGCTGTTTGAATCGCGGTAATGACAGAGTCAATCGCCTGCCAGCCCACCAGACCAGAGAAAGCGACAAGTAAGCCCGTTCCAAACCACTTCTTCTTTTTGCTCGGTCGAATCACTTGCTCCAATTGCTGCTCAGCTTCACCATCAAGATCGGCTTCCACTTGCGGTGCGACAGGAACAAATTTCTCTTGCTCTGTGAACAGTTGTTGAGCGCCTAAACCTGGGCTAACTTCGCTCTTGTCTTGCTCATCAAAAGAGGTCTTCAACGGTTCATTAAAGACCTGCTTTGTTTTTAATTCACTCATTTTGATTGCCTCAATTACTTCAACTTGTCGCCAATGAGATACTCTAAAACCTTGTCGACTCTTAGATGTTGGCAAGGCTCATCGGAATGTTGCTCCATCGGCCTAAAGCTCGTGAAATCAAACTGGTTGGTTTCCCAATACTGTTTGTTTGGCAGTTTACGCGGCACCTCACCCGGATACATGGTTTGAGGAGCATTATCTAAAGTCACACCTTGCAGAGCAGGGACATTGTCTGAACCTGACGATATATAACCCGCGCTGGTCGCTTGAATAGACGCGATGCTCATGCAACTCATGTCGATATGTTCAAACGCCGCCTGTTGCCAAGCCGGATGTACCATCTGTTGTAACAGCGATACCAAGTTCGGATGTTGATCCGGAGTCACGTGATCGGCCTTGGTTGCGGCGAATAATATCTTGTCGATCTTCGGCGCGAATAAGCGCCTTAGCATATTGCTTCGACCATACTTAAAGCTTTTTAGTAGCTGCTCTAATGCGCCACGCATGTCCATGAAGGAGTCATAGCCCGCATTGAGCGGCTGTAAGCAGTCCACCAGCACGATTTGTCTGTCGAACGTAGCAAAGTGATTCTTGTAGAACGCTTTCACGACCTTCTGTTGATACTCTTCATAACGCGCTTTTAAAACCGCATAGTTACTTGTTTTTGAGAACTTGCCCTCAGGTGCGATGCACGGGAAAAATTGCAGCACAGGCGCGCCTTCAAGCTCACCCGGCAATACGAATCGACCCGGCTGTACCCAGTGCAACCCGTTATCCTTACAAGTGTGAAGGTACTGAGTATAGCTATCGGCAATGGCGACCAATTTCTTTTCGTCTGCTTCGGCTAACAAGTCAACGTCACCACGCATTGCGTTCCACTGTTGCGAGTAGGTTTCTCTATCGCCTTTTAGTGCTGCAAATTGAGACTGACTCCAAGTATCAAAATCCATATCCAGCAAAGGTAAATCAAGTAGCCACTCTCCCGGATAATCAACAATATCGAGATAAAGGGTGCTGTTCTTGCTCAGCAGCTTCTTTGCGCCTTTAGCAGGCTTATATTTGATTGCTAGACGAATCTCACTGACATCACGCGTTGGCACCGGCCATTCTGGTGGCTGTGCATTCAAAGATTCCATCGCTTCATCATAAGAGAAACGTGGAATCATCATGTTTTGTTGCGGGATGCGTTTAGCGCCAATAATTCTTCCGTCTCTCGCTGATGCAAGCAGTGGTAGATTTTTGTGGGTAGACGTATGAAGAAGCTGATTAACCAGCGAAGTAATGAATGCTGTCTTACCCGCACGAGAAAGCCCCGTGACCGCTACTCGAATGTGAGAATCCGTTCCTCTGCTTATAAAGTCACTCATTTCTTGAGTTAGGTGTTTCATTTGAACGACTCCGTGATAGTTAGGCTGGATTGCTGACTCACCAAGAGCGCAATCATTTGGAAAAATAGCCTACTTATTTATTCCAATCGGAATATCTTAAATACTGATGTTTTTGCTTATGGTGATAAGTATGCAATACACATTCTTAATGCTAGATGAATAAAAGCCCCTGACTACATTCATAATCAGGGGCTTTAGAATTTTTCTGCGATATCCGACGTTTAATCGTCTTCAATCAACTTGTAGATAACAAACAGTGCAATCTCTGCAATTAGCCAAAGCGCACAAGTAATTGTCACGTATTTATTATCAAAGATGCTGATCCCTTTCAAGATCAGGTCGTAACCAACAAAAGCACCAATCACCACTGCCAAGATAATCTGTAGGATCTGAATAAAACGAGGCATTCCTCTCTCCTATATTCTTATATCAAACTATGTGTTTATCACTATATCATTGATAATAAGACAAAAGTGCAAATAATGCTGCACTTTTGTCTTCAACTTTCTGTCAAGAATTGCAATTCAAACGCTGAAGCTAGCGCCTGTTACGACTTTTGACTTCGGTAAATTATGCTTTTTCAGCTTCAGCAATTTTCACTTTCCACGTATCAGGGCCGATCTGGTGCGCGTTCACGCCGTTAGAGTCAACCGCGACCGTTACCGGCATGTCTTCAACTTCAAACTCGTAAATCGCTTCCATACCGAGATCTTCAAACGCAACCACGCGTGCTTTTTTAATTGCTTTCGCGACTAAATAAGCTGCACCGCCAACGGCCATTAGGTAAACCGATTTATGTTGTTTGATTGACTCTACCGTTGCAGGGCCACGTTCTGCTTTACCAATCATGCCCATAATGCCGGTTTCTTCTAGCATCATGTCGGTGAACTTATCCATACGAGTAGACGTTGTTGGGCCAGCAGGACCAACCGCTTCATCGCGTACCGCATCAACAGGGCCAACGTAGTAAATAAACTTACCTTTCAGGTCAACGCCTTCAGGTAAACCTTCACCACTTTCAAGCATGCCTTGAATACGCTTATGCGCTGCATCACGACCGGTTAAGATCTTGCCTGATAGAAGAACCGTTTCGCCAGTCTTCCACTCTTGAACGTCTTCTTTAGTAATTTCATCTAGGTTAACACGGCGTGTATTTGCGCCTGCTTCCCAAGTAATATCTGGCCACTCTTCTAACTTAGGTGGTGTTAGTTCTGCAGGGCCGCTGCCGTCTAGCGTGAAGTGAACGTGACGCGTTGCTGCACAGTTCGGGATCAAGCAAACAGGCTTTGAAGCTGCATGCGTTGGCGCTGTTTTGATTTTAACGTCAACCACAGTCGTTAGACCGCCAAGACCTTGTGCACCAATACCAAGCTTGTTTACACGGTTGAAGATGTCTAAACGAAGCTCTTCTTCTGCGTTCTCTGGACCTTTGTCGATAAGGTCTTGAATATCGATGTGTTCCATCAGAGATTCTTTCGCTAGTACTGCTGCTTTCTCAGCCGTACCGCCGATGCCTATACCAAGCATGCCCGGTGGACACCAGCCCGCACCCATAGTTGGTAGCGTCTTCTCTACCCACTCTGCAATATCATCAGAAGGGTTAAGCATTACCATCTTGGTTTTGTTCTCAGAACCGCCGCCTTTTGCCGCGATTTGAATTTCAACTTTGTTGCCTGGAACCATATTAATGTGAACAACCGCTGGTGTGTTGTCTTTTGTATTAATACGCTTACCTGCAGGGTCCATTAGGACAGATGCACGCAATGGGTTATCTGGATTGTTGTAAGCTTGACGAACGCCTTCATCAACCATCTGTTGTACTGTTTGATCCGTTTCCCACCTAACATCCATACCGATGTTCACGAAACAAGTAACAATACCCGTATCCTGACAAATTGGACGATGGCCTTCCGCAGACATGCGCGAGTTAATCAGAATCTGAGCGATAGCATCTTTTGCTGCTTGGCTCTCTTCTTTCTCATACGCTTTTTCTAGGGCTTGGACAAAGTCTAAAGGGTGATAATAAGAAATGTACTGAAGTGCGTCAGCGACACTGCTGATCACATCTTGCTTACGAATAACCGTCATTGCATGCCTCTTTATTGTTCTGGTTCCATGTGGGTTCATGGTTTGACTATTCAGGCCTAATTGGCTTAGCTTTTTATTGTGTTGAGCTGTATTTAGTTGCTTTAGCAATCGCTTGCATAGCTGTAAACTAAACCACTTGTATTACACCGTTCTAATCAAGAACCCATTTTATTTTCAATTTATGATACTCTTGCTTCCTCTCACACGCCATGCAGTGATCGAACTCTTTGTCACAAATTAAACAAATGAATAACAACGAATTTCGCTCTATCCAAATCAAGCCGCTTGAATATCAATCAACTTTAGCTAAACAGCTGTTTTCCCATATTGAAAACCTACCGTGGGCAATGCTATTACGCTCTGCTTCAGAAAGCCACGTTGATAGTCGATACGACATTTTAGTTGCTCAACCCATCGCCACCTTCGAAACTATCGGTGCAGAAACGACCGTTAATGTTAATGAAGAGTGCGAGGTTTCAGACTCCGATCCTTTCGAACTACTCGACCAATATCAGCAACAGTTATTACCTGCGATTAAAGAACACGCTGAGTTGCCATTCGTTGGCGGTGCATTGGGCTACTTTAGTTATGATTTGGGGCGCAGAGTTGAAACACTTCCTTCACTCGCAAAGCGAGACATTGAAGCACCAGACATGGCGGTTGGTTTGTATGAGTGGGCTGTGATCGTTGACCATCAATTAAAAACGGCGTGTATTGTCGGCAGCAATATCGATGAACATCATGATTGGCTGATGCAGCAAGTGGCTCGGTCAAACCGAACACATGCGCCCTTTGGATTAACCACACCTTGGCAATCCAACATGAGCGAACAGAACTACGCAACGAAATTCGATAGTGTTCAAGAGTACCTGTTATCCGGCGATTGCTATCAGATTAACTTGGCTCAGCGTTTCAATGCCCAATACCAAGGCAGTGAATGGCTAGCCTATGACAAATTGGAACAATACAACTCGGCGCCCTTTTCTGGCTTCATCCGTTTGACCGACTGCGCAATCATCAGTGTTTCGCCTGAACGATTCTTAGAACTTAATAGTGGCACCATTGAAACAAAACCGATCAAAGGCACACGCCCTCGTTCTGAAAACCCTATGATTGATGATGCCAACGCACAAGACCTAGTCAACGCCGATAAAGATCAGGCAGAAAACTTGATGATCGTCGACCTGCTTCGTAATGATATTGGCCGAGTCGCAAAGCCGGGATCGGTTCATGTACCAAAGCTCTTCGATATTGAAAGCTTCCCTGCTGTGCACCACTTAGTGAGCACGATACGAGCGGACCTTGATGACCAATATTCTGCAACTGACCTTCTGAGAGCCTGTTTCCCTGGAGGCTCGATTACCGGCGCTCCAAAAGTTCGCGCGATGCAGATCATTGAAGAGTTAGAACCGCATCGACGTTCAGCGTACTGCGGCAGTATTGGCTACATCAGCCGAAATGGCAGAATGGACACCAGCATTACTATTCGTACGTTAGTGGCAGAGAACAATACGCTTTATGCATGGGCTGGCGGTGGTGTGGTATTTGATAGTGATTGCGCTTCTGAGTACCAAGAGACGTTGGATAAACTAAGTCGTATCCTACCTGTGCTTGAGGAATGTTAAGCATAACGTCATTAACTGACAGTTTCGCTGCTTAACGGCCAGCGAAAGCTCTATATAAGAAGAAACCGAAATAACAAAAACCGAAGGATCGTAAGATCACTTCGGCTTTTTTAGTCTTTGAACTAGAGTGCATTGCTCACAACGCATTATTCGCGCGTTTAAGCGACCTTCACCGCAGAGAGACCCCACTTCTTAAGCATTTCTTTAAGATCATTGGCTGTGTAAGGCTTACTAAGAATGTCATCCATTCCGCACTGAATACAACGTTCTCGCTCTTCCAGCGTCGTTCCGGCGGTGAGTGCCACAATAGATCTAACGTAACCCTTATCTCTAAGTTTCTCTGTCGCTTCAAATCCGTCCATGACGGGCATTCTGCAATCCATGAAAACAATGTCGTATTCATTATCTGAAGCAAGCTCAAAAGCTTCTACACCATTGCTCGCGGTAGCAGGTTCAATCTCATGTTTACGTAACATTTGTTGGATGATGATCTGGTTCATCTTAATATCATCAACCACCAGCACTTTAAGCAGTGACAATTCGACTTCAGATTCAAAGCCTCTAGCGACACTATCACTCTCTGCTGGTACATCGACAACCTGAAGAGGAATCGAGATGGTAAACGTAGTGCCTGAGCCAACAACACTGGTCACCCCAATCACGCCATTCATCAGAGCCACCAGCTTGCGACAAATCGCTAAGCCAAGCCCAGTGCCCTCATAATTTCGGCTACTTGAGTTATCAGCTTGTGTGAAAGGTTCAAACAGCGTCTTATGTGCAGATTCGGCAATGCCTACCCCAGTATCTTCCACTGAGAAGACAAACTGGTTTTTGTCCCACTCAATATCGACATTGACGTGCCCCTCTTCTGTAAATTTGATCGCATTACCGATTAAGTTTACAAACAGTTGCGTGATACGTTCTAAATCGCCTTGGAAATGAGAAGGTACGTTAGATGCGACACTGATATTAAATTCGATCTGCTTCTCAATCGCGCGATTGACGAAGATACTTTCAATCGTATTTCTCAAATCATGCAACGCAAATTTCTTAGGAATAAGATCCAACATCCCTGCATTGATTTTACTGAAATCAAGCAAGTCATTAATGATGGTTCTAAGAAACTCTCCAGATTGGCTCAGGTTATTCACTATTTCACGCTGAGAACTGCTGAGTTCGGTATCACTGATCAATTCTGCACTACCTAGCAAACCATTGAGCGGAGTTCTTAGCTCATGGTTAATCATGGCCACAAAGTCGCGCGTTGCCCTCTCGGACTCTTCCGCTCGTTTACGTGATTCAACATTTCGATTGATAGCAAGCTGATGAGTTAGTGCACTGCAGATAAGATCGGTCACTAACAACAGTTGGCTTTGAATGAATTCGTAGTCCTGGTCTAACAATCTGACCTTCACGATTAACGCGCCGACTATGACCTTTTCGACTTCTAATGGCACCGTTAGCAGGTTGCCTTGCCAATGAGGTTCTTGAATGTATTGCTCTATCACCTCGACGGCTTCGTCACCATAGTCGTAGGTGTGTAACTGCGGGATCAGCTTGGGAGGCAAAATCAAACGACTGGCTTCGATCAAGTAACTGTTGGTCACATTCATCGTCAATTGTGACAACATGACGTCATCGAGATCATTTCTAAGGAACGCGCGCCCGAAATCAATCAACAGGTTGTCGATTTGTTCTTGGAATTCAATACGGCGTATATTCGCGTTAGAGCGCTTTTCTAACTGACGCAGAGCAAGCTCAAGCTGTTGGTTAGCCTCAAACAGTTCGAGGCTCTTTTGTTCCAACAACGCTTCAGCCGCTTTTCTTGCCGCGATTTGACGCTTAAGTTTCTTCTCTATGGCAGATGCCGGATCCATATCACTTTTCTACTTTGAGATTAAACCTAACCACGCTTTGGTCATCATTTTGCGGCGTCATTTCAACCGCGATAGATTCACCGTGGTATTCAGCACACCCTTCAATAAGCCCTAAGCAAACGTGAGACATGCACCTTGCGCTTTTATAGTCAAAAACAAGCTGTGCTTCAGTCGTGGTAATAAAGCTGAATTCAGGCGGCTCCGCATCCGGATAGAGCTTCTTCACTTCAACGTGAATATAGCGCTCTACGTGTTGGATAAATTGAAAGGTGGTCGTGCTATGAGCAAGGCTCGCTTTATTAGGCAATGAGGCCAATAAGTTCTTAAACACCGACTGCCCAAAAACACGCTGTAAACTGGCGGCATCAATATCGGTTTTCTTACTCAAGTTGATAATCAACCTGACAAGGTCTTTGTGGTCATAGCTTCCGACCGACGTGTAGATCCCTTCGTCTTCTGACATCTCTAAAACTTCTTCCAAAAGCTCTAGCCCAAACTTGTCTTCAACAAGCTCTAAAAATTCGGTGAATATGATTCCTTTCATCTCATACCTTTTCTTCTATTTCTTTTTAGAATGGTCTACTAAGTTATTGTTATCAAATTCTTAAACAAAAAAACTACGTTTCATCACCTAATTTTATGACATGGGTAACGCTTACTCGGAAATGTACAAATATTGAATATAGCAAAACCCCTCGTTTTAAGGAGATAGGTGACTGCCCCCTCCCCTTTATTATGCTTAGTTAATGACTGAACTAAGGGTAAGTAAATGACGACAAACTCAAAATTGGTAATCAGCCCACGGTTATGCCTATACTTAAAATCATAATAATCAATATATTGGCTTGATATGAATAAAGAAAACTTCCTTCAACAATTCCAGCTTAACCCTACGGTTGGCTATCATCCCGAATCTGTAGAGCGTGTTTCGCATATCAGTGGCGATCAATTGCGCAAAGCGGCAGTGGTGGTCGGTTTAGTGGAACGAGAAGATGGTTTACATGTTATTTTTACTAAAAGAGCCGCTCATTTAAAGCATCATCCAGGCCAAGTCAGCTTTCCTGGAGGAAAACACGAACGTTCCGACCCTTCTATGCAATTTACTGCACTTAGAGAACTCCACGAAGAGGTGGGAATTCGATCGGATCAAGTTAAAATTGTTGGCCAATTACCTGCATTGAGTACTATTAGTAAATTTTCTGTGACACCGATTGTTGCAATGGTCGATCCTGACTATGAAGCCATCATCGATGAGAACGAAGTGGCCTCGATTTTTGAGGTGCCTGCCACCTATGTTTTAGACCAAGCCAAGTTACACAGCCACACAGTTAACGTTAAACAAATCAAGCATCGTGTTTTTGCGATGCCCTTCGAAGAGCACCTAATTTGGGGCGTTACAGCACAAATCATCCAATCTCTGCAGCGACATGTAGTGCAACAAATTACATAGCAACTACGTTTTGTTTAATCTCTGTTAACAAAATCCATCCTTTCTATAGAACAGATTTATTAATGCAATTTTACGCAAACGTTTCCCTGGTATAAATCTGACCACCCCCGCCATTCGCATAATAAAAACTAATGTCTAGCATGAACATAAATCACCTGTAGCACGCCAATTTCGTGATCAAAAATCCGTTTTTCGCATATCATGTGACACGCCGTTTCATTACATGATTTAGATCTATTTTTTACAGAAGAAAATTCTGCAGAATTAGCCCCAACTTATTTCCTGTTCCCAAAAAATGAGTAATTTAACATGAACACAACAACTTCTTCGGCAAATGCCGTTAAAGATTCAAGCAAGTTTAACTATAAAGATTTTACCTGGTGTTTATCACTATTCGGTACAGCAGTTGGTGCTGGCGTACTATTCCTTCCAATCAAAGCTGGTGCGGGTGGTTTTTGGCCATTAGTTATCCTAGCTCTAATCGCGGCACCAATGACTTGGTTCGCACACAAATCTCTAGCTCGTTTCGTACTGTCTGCTAAAAACCCTGAAGCTGATATTACAGACACAGTTGAAGAGCACTTCGGTAAGACTGGCGCAAACATTATTACTTTTGCTTACTTTTTCGCTATCTACCCAATCGTTCTTATCTACGGTGTTGGTATCACGAACACGGTTGATTCTTTCCTAGTAAACCAAATGGGTATGGAATCTATTCCACGTCCTCTTCTTTCTGGTGCACTGATCCTTGCTATGACAGCAGGTGTTGTATTCGGTAAAGAACTGATGCTTAAAGCAACGTCAGCAATGGTTTACCCACTAGTATTCGTCCTACTAGCGCTGTCTTTCTTCCTAGTTCCTGAATGGAACACTTCAATGATGGAAACAAGCCCAGAATGGTCTTCAATGCCTTCTATTATCTGGCTTGCGATTCCAATCATCGTGTTCTCTTTCAACCACAGCCCAATCATTTCACAGTTCTCTAAAGAGCAACGTCGTGTATACGGTGAAGACGCAGTTAAGAAAACTGACGCGATCACTGGCGGCGCAGCAATGATGCTGATGGGTTTTGTAATGTTCTTCGTATTCTCTGTAGTGCTTTCTCTATCTCCAGAGCAACTAGCTACAGCGCAAGCGCAAAACATCTCGGTACTTTCTTACCTAGCTAACGTTCACGAGTCTCCACTTATCTCTTACATGGGTCCTCTAGTAGCGTTCGCAGCGATTACTTCTAGCTACTTCGGTCACTTCCTAGGTGCTCATGAAGGTCTTGTTGGTCTAATCAAGTCTCGCTCTGGTTCTTCAATCAGCACGATTGAGAAAGCATCTCTAGCGTTCATCGTTGTTACAACTTGGATTGTTGCGGTAGTTAACCCAAGCATCCTAGGTATGATTGAAACAATGGGTGCTCCAATGATTGCAGCTATCCTGTTCCTAATGCCTGTATTCGCGATGCAGAAAGTACCAGCAATGGCTAAGTACAAAACATCAGCACCTGTGCAAATCTTTACAGCTTTATGTGGTCTAGCGGCTATTAGTTCTGTAATCTACGGCGCTCTTTAATCTCAAGTCCTTTTTATAAGATGACATCCATCTTATATCGCGAGATTAGACAAAAAATATAATGATAATAAATGAGCCTCCCTACTCCCCTTGGGAGGCTCTCTTTTTGAGGTAATCGCTATGATTAGTGTATTTGATATCTATAAAATCGGTGTTGGTCCATCGAGCTCACACACAGTTGGACCAATGAAAGCGGGTAAAGAATTTATTGATGACCTACGTTCAATGGGAAAATTGCGCGACATCACTAAAATCACCGTGGACGTATATGGATCACTATCACTGACAGGGAAAGGTCACCACACCGATATCGCAATCATCATGGGTCTTGCTGGCAATACTCCTGAGAAAGTAGATATCGACTCTATCGCAGGCTTCATTGCTCGCGTAGAAGAAACTGAACGTCTACCTGTTGGTATGCACTGTCATACTGTTTCGTTCCCGAAAGATGGCGGAATGAATTTCCATACTTCGAACCTTTCTCTACACGAGAATGGCATGAGCATTCATGCTTGGATTGACGACGAAGTAGCTTACTCAAAAACGTACTACTCAATTGGTGGCGGTTTCATCGTTGACGAAGAGAGCTTCGGCAAAGAAGAAGAAAACCCAATTAAAGCACCATACGAATTCACAACAGCTGAAGAGCTGGTTAATCAGTGTAAAGAAAGTGGTCTTTCTATCAGTACACTGGTTATGAAAAACCAAGCGGCTTTCCACTCAGACGAAGAGTCTCGTACTTACTTCGCTAACATCTGGAGAACGATGCGTGAGTGTATGGATCGCGGTATGAATACTGAAGGTATCTTGCCGGGTCCACTGCGTGTTCCTCGTCGTGCAGCTTCACTTCGCCAACTTCTGATTACTTCAGAAAAAACAACCAACGATCCAATGACGGTTGTTGATTGGGTGAACATGTTTGCATTCGCAGTAAACGAAGAAAATGCTGCCGGTGGCCGTGTTGTTACTGCACCAACTAACGGCGCATGTGGCATCATCCCAGCTGTATTGGCGTACTACGACAAGTTCATCCAAACGGTGACAGAGAAAGATTACATCCGTTACTTCGCGGCTTCTGGTGCGATCGGTGGTCTTTACAAGCGTAACGCTTCTATCTCTGGTGCTGAAGTTGGCTGTCAGGGCGAAGTTGGCGTGGCATGTTCTATGGCTGCTGCTGGTCTTGCTGAGCTTATGGGTGGTAGCCCTGAGCAAGTATGTATGGCTGCAGAAATCGGCATGGAGCACAACCTAGGTCTAACGTGTGACCCAGTTGCTGGCCAAGTACAAGTTCCATGTATCGAGCGTAACGGTATTGCTGCAGTTAAAGCAATCAACTCAACTCGTATGGCACTTCGTCGCTCTTCTGCTCCGACTGTTTCTCTAGATAAAGTTATCGAAACAATGCTAGAAACCGGTAAAGACATGAACGCTAAATACCGTGAGACATCTCAAGGTGGTTTGGCAGTTAAGGTGGTTTGTTAATTAACATTCGTTTGTTAGTTAACATTGGCTTGCTAGTCCGTATTAATTTATTGGCCAGCATCAGTTAACAAGCCAACACTTAACTCAGTCTGCTTTTAATGAGCAGATAATAAAAAGGAACGCCAATGCGTTCCTTTTTTTGTATCTGAAGTTTTTGTAGCTGAAACTTGGTGACTAGGGCGTGTTGATCTTTCGAGCTGATTTTTGCAGCGAGTTGCTGGGTATTTATACAAGGCAGAGGCGTCGATGTGTAGCTAGCCTACATGAGAAGCCGATAACGTAGTAGAAATGGCCAGCAAACGCTGCCCGAAGGGTTCGGCTATAAGCGTTTTACTCTTTGTTGAGGGGGATTTGCTTAGAGTGACTAGGCTACTTCCCCCTCGCCGCGATTAAAACGCTTTTATCTCGAACAAAATTTAACCACGAAGGGTCAACACGCCCTAATTATTCAGCCGACCAAATTGGTTTGCTAAATCACTTGTGAGATAAGCAAGAAGCAACCAAATAGCAATGAGAAAAGCATCATTGGTCGGCCACCTTCAGCGCTGTATCTGTCTTCCGCTACTTTCATGAAGCGCTGCTTGTGAACCATCACCAGAGGAACAAACACAGCTAGGAACACTAAGATGATACCTGCGTAGTTCAACACTTGTAGGAACTTGTCAGCTGCAAGCAATGAACCCGCCAAAGGCAAGATAAAGCTAATGCAGTACGTTACCGCTGTATTTTGATTGAACATGTCTTTGTTTTGGTTGAACAACGCCATCGCCACACCAAAGAAAGAAGTCAACAACGCCAAGCCAGTGAAGGTAGACAGAACGTTACCCACCCAAGGAGACTGAGCCTCAAACGCCGCCATCAAATCTGATACGTTCTTGAAGCTTCTGAATTGCTCTTCGCTCAAGTTACCCACTACCGCAAACAACCAACATAAGTAACACACTAATGGAATCAGAGAACCGACGATCACCATGTTACGTAGCTGTTTGTCTGTCGCTTCGTGGTTGTAAGAAACCAAGGTTGGAATCACAACCATAAAGCCAAAGCTCGTAAACAGGATGGCACTGGTTTTGATTAGATCAACGTGGTCATGACTGGTTACCTGCATCAAGTTTTCTTGAGTCATGCTCGGCGCTAAGAACACCATGGTTGCGAACAAGCTAGCAAGCATCACGAAGAACAGTGCACGGTTGAGTTTATCAATCACACCGGTGCCACTTGCGACTACAGCGCCAGCAAGTAACGTAAACACGACTTGGCTCGTGGTCGCGGTGAGTTCAACGCCAAAGTTAGACAGTAACTTACTCAGTAAATCACCTGCGCCTAGAATGTAAGCCATCAATAGGCAAATCAATAACGCGTATAGCAAGCCGTTAGTCAGTAACTGGCCTTGTTTACCCAAGGTTTTTCGAGCAATAGAGTTCAACCCTAGACCGCCACCGGCTTTGATGGTCGCTTCTAGAAGTAATAATGCTGCGTAAGTCGTACCGAAGCAGATCAGTACCATCAGCAGTGTGCCGTAAAGCAATCCGAATTGAGCTAATACCATTGGGATCGCAAGCATACCAGCACCGAGAGCGGTACCAGCGATAATTAGGGAGCTACCCATCATTTTAATATTCATTGTTTTTAACTTATTTGTTTAGTTTTTATAGATGTGAGTCTTCGTACATCGAGCGGATGACAAAGGAATTCAGATAGAAATAGAGTTATAAAACGAATAACAATAGGAGCGATAAGCGGTAAAGAAGCGTGCAGAGACGTGGTCGAACAAGGTGTTCAAAGGGGAGCTTGTCTTAAAAGAGGTAAAACGAGAAGCGTGAGTTTGCGTTAACTGATGTGGTGAACCTTCCGTAGGTTCAATAATCGGTGATGTAATCTTGAATTTCATGCATGTGTCCAATAATTAAGTCACATTCCATAGTAATTGAAGCAGCGTATCCATTGCTGCCCTACCTCTGTCATTAGAGGTGTTTTCATCTTATCGAATGAGCTTTGAAACACAACGCTATAACCACATTTTTTGCTATTAAATTGAACAAAACAGCCATTTGGATATAAATTAACCACCAAACCGCGTAAAACAATAATCATTTATAATAAAAACCAAAGAGAGACACAATGGTCTCTCTTTTTATCCAAACGAAAACATTACATTTATGGCGCAGGGCTATATAAACGAGGTGGACTGCTGTTGGGTAAGTGAATCAGATTTAAGCGATTACGTCTTGCCCATTCGACCGTCAGTGAGGTCGGAGCCGACAAACAAACCAAGGTTGAGATTTCGGCACGCACGGCTTTATGGATAAGCTCTAAACTGCAACGGCTCGTCATAATCACGAACCCTGACTTAGGGTTGATCTCGTTCACAGCCATCGCCCCTATTAGTTTATCCAGTGCGTTATGGCGGCCAATGTCTTCACGACAAAGTGAAATTTCTCCTTTCGAATTCGCAAACAAAGCGGCATGTAAAGCACCGGATATTTTGGCTGCTTTTTGATGTTCAGCAATTCGCCCTCTCAACCCCTGAAAAACCAGTGGACTGGGTGGTAATGACGATGGCAATGGAACCAAATCAGGAAGTGCTTGTTCAAGCGCCTCAACACCGCACAAACCACAGCCTGTGGTTCCAGCCAAGTTGCGCCGCTGAGTTTTCATGTCCCAAAAAGCGCGATTGCTGATTTCTACTTGCGCGAAATGAGATTCACCATTGCCACCAATCTCAATATCACGAATTTCACTGAATTTTTTTACGATACCGGTGCTTAAACTAAAACCGCGCACAAAGTCTTCCATGTGACCGGGCGTCACCATCATAACCGCCTGACTGATCCCGTTATAACTGATCGCCAATGCCGATTCGTTTGCCAGAGGTACATCTACCACCATGCTATAGCCCGTAAGCTCTCGATAGCTCATGGCATTGGGCTGTGGAGGCGCTTGATTAAAATCAGGCAGTTCAATATAGGATTGAGTTATACATCTCATAAAATCACCCGGAAAGACGGTCAGCTTGACGATATCGACTCAGACTGAAAACGTTACTGATTAAATAAATATCACTGGTTAAACAAACATCACTGATTAAACAAGTGTTTTGCTTCAGCAAAGCACTGATCAGTGAGTGCCGAATAAGGTTCTTGTTTACGCTTAAGTAGACCGAGAGGCGAATGCACCACGGCTTTTTCTATCGGTACGATACGCAGTTGTTCGTTGAGCTCTTCCAATCCTGAGTTAAGCGGCATAACAGCACAGCACAGGCCACTGGTGACAGCTTGGATCAGGTGAAACGTAGAGTTACTTTCAATCAAAGTCTGCGGAACTAGGCCTTTACTACCGAAACTCAAATCAATCGAATGACGATAATGCATGCCTTTAGACAAAAGCCCCAAAGGAATGCTATTGAGTGATTCCCATAAGACTTCCGACTCAGCAAAATCAAAGAATCGGCTATCATACAGAATGCCTAAATCCGTCGAGTTCATTTCTATAACGTCAAAATAAGCCGTATTGATCTGGTCGGTGTAACACATGCCTAAATCAAGTTGGTTACGATTGAGCTGGTCTATGATCTGCTCAGATGTCATCGACAAAATTTGAAAGCGAAGTTCAGGGAATTTTTCTGCTAAAGGCTTAATCAACTGCATCGGGTTTTGACTGGCTAAAGGCACCATGCCAACTCTTAGCGAGCCGACCAGCTGACCACGGCAGTTAGCCGCTTCGGCTTGTAAACCGTCATGAGCCGCTAAGACGGTCTTTGCCCAAGCCAATATACGTTCACCCGCTTCGGTAAACCCTTCAAAACGTTGACTTCTTGAAATCAACTCGAGGTCTAACTCTTCTTCTAAACGCCTTATCCTCATCGACAACGTAGGCTGAGTAATATGACAAAGTGTCGCAGCCTGACCAAAGTGTTTCGTTTGATCTAAAGCGATTAAATACTTAAGTTGTTTTATATCCATGAATGATTAGTAAAACCTTGAAATGAAGCGTCTTCTTCGCGTTCGTCGTACATTAACGGTTCTCTGTGATTGAAAATACCTATCACGGGAAATGGCTCAATCTGTAAAGCAACAGCTAAAATAACAACGGCATTTTTGATTTAAATCAAAGTATGCCTAATTTAAATATAGGTCAAATCTAAATTATCTATAGCGTGATAGACAGCAACTATCATAGGAGGCTCAGCTATATCAAGGCTGATCAACAAATCCCTCGTAAAATAGAGCTCACATCGCACTGGCTAATAAATTTTATTTATCACTGTGAAAAGTCTATTTATCACTGTGACAAAAGCGACACTTTCCATATTTACTCGCCATGATAGATTCTATTTATCACTTAGTCGGCAATATCAATTGGACGCACCGCCCCTTAACGGCATAACCTTTGATTTAGATCATGGCAAACAATTAGCCAGTCTATTTCTAAATATTCAAAGCAGTAAACAGGTATCGATACCAAATAATCAAAACCGTTTTACTCCCGCCTTATTTTTATAACGCGCCTGTTTTTACCGGTTCCCTTGTTTACTGCCGTTCCCGTGTGTGAGGAGTGCAGTTGTGAGCCAAAAAGAACAGATAAAAAAATATAAAGGTCCTGCTGGTGGTTGGGGTGCGTTAAAAGCCGTCACTAAGAGTTGGTGGGGCAGCGAAAACGCCATCAAAAACATTCGAACAATGCTTAAAACGAATCAAAACGGTGGTTTTGATTGTCCGGGATGCGCATGGGGGGAATCCCCACACAGCAGTAAAGTGAACTTCTGTGAGAACGGTGCAAAAGCCGTGAACTGGGAAGCCACAAATCGATTTGTGGATCCTGAGTTTTTCGCTGAACACAGCGTAACATCCTTGTCATCACAAACAGACTACTGGCTGGAATACCAAGGTCGAATAACCCATCCGATGAAGTACGACGCTGCATCCGACCACTATATCCCTATCGCGTGGGACGAAGCATTTTCGCTCGTAGCCAAGCATTTGAAGCAACTCGACTCGCCACATCAAGCCGAATTTTACACTTCGGGTCGAGCCAGTAATGAAGCGGCGTTTTTGTACCAACTTTTCGTCCGTGCGTTTGGAACAAATAACTTCCCTGACTGTTCAAACATGTGCCACGAAGCCAGTGCAATTGGCATGAAAGATACGGTCGGTGTGGGCAAAGGAACCGTGATTTTTGACGACTTTGAACAAGCAGACGCGATCTTTGTGCTCGGGCAAAACCCAGGCACTAATCACCCCCGCATGCTTGAACCATTGCGTGAAGCGGTAAAACGCGGCGCTCAGGTGATCTGTTTCAACCCATTGAAAGAACGTGGACTTGAACGTTTCCAAAATCCTCAAGTTCCAGTTGAAATGTTAAGCAATGGTTCAAAACCAACCAATACCGCTTATTTAAGACCAGCATTAGGTGGCGATATGGCGGTATTTCGTGGGATGGCTAAATATTTGCTGCAATGGGAACGTGATGCGCTCGCAACCGAAGGCAAAGCCATATTTGATCGTCAATTCATCAGCGAACACACCACAGGTATTGATGAATACTTAGCAGAAGTTGATGCGACAACATGGGAGCATATCGCTGAACAATCGGGGTTAGCTTTAAGCGAAATAGAAATGGTCGCAGACATGTACCGCCGTTCAGAAAAGGTGATCATGTGTTGGGCTATGGGGCTAACACAACATCGTCATTCAGTACAAACCATCAAAGAAGTAGCCAATGTGCAATTGTTGCGCGGCAACGTCGGTAAGCCAGGTGCTGGGCTATCACCGGTTAGGGGGCATAGTAATGTCCAAGGCGATCGTACGATGGGTATCGATGAAAAACCCTCAAACCAATTTCTAGATAGCATAGAACGCCGCTTTAACTTCAATGTCCCACGAGATGTAGGCCACAACACCATACAAGCGATTAAAGCTATGGAGGAAAAACGCTCGAAAGTCTTTATTGGTTTAGGTGGTAATTTTGCGCAAGCCACACCCGATACTCCTCGCACACATCTGGCGATGAAAAATTGTGACCTTACCGTTCATATCTCAACCAAACTCAATCGCTCTCACCTTGTTACCGGTCAAGATGCCTTGATTTTGCCATGTTTGGGGCGAACGGAAATCGATACACAAGCTAATGGGCCACAAGGCATCACCGTCGAAGATACCTTCAGCATGGTTCACATCTCTTACGGACAGCTCGAACCTCGATCAGAGCATTTACGTTCTGAACCAGCCATTGTCGCGGGTATTGCCAATGCCACACTGGGCAGCCATCCAATCGATTGGAATTGGGTCATTCAAGATTATGGGCATATTCGAGACCTCATTGCAGATACGATTCCGGGCTTTACTGACTTCAATCAGAAACTGGAAAATCCGGGTGGATTTCATTTAGTCAATCCTGCCGCAAATCGTCAATGGAACACCATCAGCGGCAAAGCGCAATTTGGCTCCAATGAACTACCAAAACAGCTGATTAATGAAGCGGTGTTGCAAGGGGGTAATAAACCCGATCTGATCTTGCAAACCATGCGTTCCCATGACCAATACAACACCACGTTATATGGCTTGAATGATCGTTACCGCGGTGTCTTTGGTATGCGCGAAGTTTTGTTTATCAATGAAGCCGATATATTGAAGCTCGGTTTTAAACCGGGTGACAAGGTCGATATGGTGTCGCTTTGGGAAGATGGTGTAACGAGAAAAGTGAAAGGGTTTACCTTGGTGGCTTATGACGTTCCACAGGGTCAGGCGGCGGCTTACTATCCTGAAACCAACCCTTTGGTTCCTCTAGACAGCTATGGTGAACGAACCTTTACCCCTACCTCGAAATTTATCGCCATCAGATTAGAAAAATCAATCTCTGACGCCATTCCCCTTTCAACCGTCAGCTAACTGGCAATCGGCAATTGAAAGTAAAAGTAAAAGTAAAAGTAAAAATCCACCTGTTTTGGCAGGTGGATTTTAATAATGACGCTTGGCCAGTATATTCAACAGCAAGAGAAGTGCTCACATAGTTCATCAATAAACACCTTCACTTTGCGCGGCGTATTCACTCGCTCGCGGTAAAGTGCGTAAACCGTTCTTTCTTTAAGCGCATACTGCGGCAGAATTTCCACAATTGCGCCAGACTCTATATCTTCTTCGGCCAATTGCTTTGGTAGCATTGCAATACCATAGTCTAAACGAACAGCGACCTTCACTGCTTGCACGCTGTTTACCGTGAGTGTTGGCTTCAGATTTACATCATGAAAATGCCCACTAAGCTCAAACCTCCACACACCATCATTCTTAAGGTTTGGATCTTCAATTATGGTGTGATTAGCTAAATCAATTGGCGTTGTAATCTCTGTATTATTTTCTAGGTATTTAGGTGAAGCACAAACCAAGTTCTGATTTACAAAGATAGTGCGCGCGATCATTCCTAAGTCTTTCGAAACTAAATCACCAGAACGAATCGCAATGTCATAACCAACCGTCGCGAGATCTTGAACACCATCTGAAAGCATGAGATTTAACGCCACATCTGGGTATTTGTTTGAAAATGTCAAAATGAAGGGCATCAACATAATCTCAGTGAGACCTTGAGGCGCCATAACACTCAAAGAGCCAACCATTTCTGAACTATCAAACCTCAAAGAATCATTTAAATCTTCAATGCCGTCGACCAACCCATGAGCCTCATTAAAATAGCGACGACCAACCTCAGTTAAGGACAGTGACTTGGTAGAACGATTCAATAAGCGAGTATTTAGGTAAGCCTCAAGCTCTCTTACATGGCGACTAACCAAAGACTTCGACACTCCGATCTTCTTAGCCGCACCTGTAAAGCTGCCCTCCTCAACAGTCACAATAAATGACTTAATAGACGTTAATACGTTCATGACCTCACCCCACTGTTTACATATTGTCGACAGATTATCCACAAAATGGGCTCTACTCAAGACAGTAACGTTCCATTAGATTGTTGGCACTCAACAGACATAAGGATAGAAACTATGACAAGCAAACAAGTTCAGGTTGTAAAAGACTACTTTAAGCATTGTGTAGACGGTAAACAAACTCACCGTATTGGCGAATATTTCGCCGAAGATACAATGATCCATCGACCTGATTGCAATAAGATAATTAATGGCCTCTCTGAGTTCGAAGCCATGTTAAAAGTTCACGTTACTGACCGATATGAATCACTGGAAACGACGTTTCAAAAAATCGTAGAAGACGGCCATCAAGTTGTTGTTGCGCTCACTCACAGAGCTAAAGGTGCTGATGAGTGGAAAGGCTACCAACTGAATGGCAAAAACGTTACTTGGACTAGCCTTACTTACTTCCGATTCAATGATGAAGGCAAAGTTGTCGAGGAGATTGTTGAACGCAATGAGCTAAGCATGGCACTTCAACTGGGCTTAAACCTAACTAGGTAAAAGCTCACTGGAATGATACTGACTCAGCAGTTAAGCCAGATTGAATAATACGAAGAAGAAGGCATCTATTAGGTGCCTTTTAGAAAGTAATTTTTGTTTAAGTCATGTACGTTTATTTGGGCTTTTCATACTCTTCAAATTTAACGATAAACTCCCTTTCATTCGCCCAAAGAACATCATCACAAACTCGCTACATCACAGAAACATAACCACAACCGGAGTGTGGTCACACAATCGGTTATACCTCATAGGTGGTAGGGTCTCTTACACGTAAAGTATGCGCGTCATTATAATTAATAAAAACAAACACCTTATGCGCTCAACAATCACCTTTAAAATCCTAGTGGCCCTCGCCATCGTGTTCACTTTTCTATTAGTATTATCGACCTACTTTCAATATTCACAGCAAAAGCAGCTTGTAAACTCAGTGTTAAGTGAGCAGCTTCACGATAAAGCGAGCAACTATTTCGATAGCCTCAATATGATGATGCTCACTGGCACCATGGCACAAAAAGAGACCCTTCGTCAGAAAGCGTTAGCTCAAGAAGGCATTGAAAATGTTCGTGTATTGCGTGCTGATGCGGTGAGTAAGTTATACGGGCCTGGCAATGACAACCAAACACCTATGGATGATATTGATAAACGAGCGCTAGCGGGTGAAACCGTTATCGAACCCTTTTCTGCCGATTGGGGAAAAGGCTTGGTTATTGCTCTGCCAATGAAGTCGAGCGAGAACTATCGCGGCACCAATTGTGTGGCATGTCATATGGCGCCAGAAGGGGAAGTATTAGGTGCAATTCGACTTGAATATAACCTTAGCCATGTCAACTCGCTGATCAATACTCAAACGATGACAGCGATCGGTATCATGGCGGTGATCTCCTTTGCCGGATTCGTTCTTACTATGGGATTGATTCGTAAGATAATCGTTCGCCCGCTTCAACAAACCTCTCGCTTTATGACCCAAGTCAGCAGTGATAAAAACCTATCCACTCGGCTGCCAGAGCAAAGCAAAGATGAAATTGGCACGCTTGCTAACTCCATCAACTCGTTCATGGGCACGGTTTCCGACAGCTTAGAGAAGGTACAAGACACCTCGCACAAACTGAATGCGTCTGCCAACCAACTGACCAGTGTTGCACAAATTACCGAGCAAGCCGCCAGCGATCAACAAAACGAAACCGCTGAAGTACAAAACAATATCGAAGGGATACAGGCGCAACAAGTCAATGTAGAACAAGCCACTTTAACCGCGTCAGAACTCATCAATCATACCGCTGATGTGGCCTGTAAAAGTGCGAACCAAGCACATGATGCAAGTAGTGAGATAAAGAACCTAGTCAGTAGCATAGAAGAAGTGAAACACAAGATACTGACACTCAATGAGCAAACCGGAGAGGTCTCTTCAATATTAAGTGTGATTCGTGGCATTGCCGACCAAACCAACCTTCTAGCCTTAAATGCGGCGATTGAAGCGGCTCGTGCGGGAGAGCAAGGTCGGGGCTTTGCAGTAGTGGCAGATGAAGTTCGAAATCTTGCATCACGAACGGCAGAGGCAACTGGCAGTATTGAGTCTATCATTCATCAGTTTCAGCAAGGCAGTGAAGAGTCGCTGACTTCTGCCGATCGCGTTTGCGAACAAGCACATCAAAGCTCAACAGATATCGACGCACTGTCCGTTGAAATGAATGGTGTCGTTGAAGAAATGAAACAAGTGCTGGCTCATGCGAAAAATATTCAACAACAGACGCAATCCACTACACACGCGACCGAAGATGTTCAACAAAAGGTTGAAACCATCACTTCTCACGCCGATAACACATCGCAGTCTGCGGCTGAGACTCGTGGAATCAGTAATGATTTAGAAGAGCTGTCTGATCACCTTGAATCTCTTATCAACCAATTCACCTTATCGAACTCAAAGACCAACGATAGAGGTCAGTCATAGGTCGCTAGAACTCCCCTACCGACATCAACAAAAAAGCGCTCAATGATGAGCGCTTTATCTTCATAACAATGTCTAGTTCAGGCTTTCAAAGTACCTTAAACCATGATTAGTGCGTAATGGAAACCGCGGTTAAGTCTTTATGCTTGTGGTACATCGCGTGTTTGAATATCAGATTCGCACTCACGGTATCCATTCCTGCGACTTCTACATAAGCGCCTTTTTTACGGAACTTAAATACGACCTTATCAAGCGCCTCAACCGACGTGTTATCTAGGAAAGACGCATCCGAAATATCGATGGTCACTAAAGAGGTCGCATTGTCATAATCAAATAAATCGACAAACGCATCTGAAGAAGCAAAGAAGACATGGCCTTTTACTCGGTGGGTAGTGTGCATTTCGTTAGTCACCACTTCATCGGATATAAAGACCATCGACTTGCTAGCATGCGCATAAAACAGAGCCGATAGCACCACGCCAACCGCAACACCTATTGCGAGATTGTGAGTAAACACCACCACCGCCACGGTTGCTAACATGGTTACATTGGTTGGGAGTGTGTGGTCTTTAAGCTCAACAACAGAGCGCCATGAAAACGTGCCGATTGAAACCATGATCATCACAGACACTAAAGCGGCCATCGGTATCAGCTTCAACCAATCAGAAACAAACACCACCATTAGCAGTAAAACAACCCCGGCGATCAAGCTGGATAATCGGGTTAAGCCGCCTGATTTGATGTTAATGATCGACTGGCCAATCATCGCACACCCCGCCATACCACCAAATAGTGAAGCCACGATGTTCGCAACGCCCTGCCCTTTGCATTCATTGTTCTTATTACTTTCAGTATCGGTCAGGTCATCCACGATCGTCGCCGTCATCAATGATTCCAATAAACCTACAAGAGATAGAGCAATAGAATATGGAAGGATGGTTGTGAGCGTATCAAACGTGAATGGAATATTAGGGATCAAGAACACAGGCAGTGAATCCGGAAGCTTGCCCATATCGCCAATCGTTCTGACATCTAAACCAAATAACAAACTGATAATAGTCAGGGCAACAATCGCGACTAATGGAGAAGGTATTGCACGACCAAACTTGGGAAAATAAGGAAGCAGATAAATGATCGCCAAACCCAAGGCGACTAACACGTAAACGCTCGAAGGGACGTTGATCAACTCAGGGATCTGAGCCATAAATATAAGAATAGCGAGCGCGTTAACAAACCCAGTAATCACCGATTTGGACACGAAATTCATCAGATTACCAAGCTTGAGGTATCCAGCCGCGATTTGAATGACGCCAGCAAGAAATGAAGCTGCGAGCAGATACTCTAGCCCGTGTTCTCTCACTAAGGTGACCATCAACAGCGCCATTGCGCCCGTTGCCCCAGAGATCATCCCCGGACGACTGCCAACCAAAGCGGTTACAACACAGATACAGAAAGAAGCATAAAGCCCTACTTTAGGGTCGACGCCTGCGATAATTGAAAATGCGATGGCTTCAGGGATTAATGCGAGTGCAACCACAATCCCAGATAATGAATCTCCTTTAACGTTTGATAACCAGTGTTTTTTTAAATAATTAAGCATGTAATTCTCTTTTACTTGTACAGCCAGTCCTGCCTTGTTCAGACATAATTTGATCGACTGTTTTTCTTGAATGAGCGAGCGCTCGAAAAGTGCGGGTGTAGAGAGAATGCAGGGGTTAAGGCGGCGTAATTAACACGTGAATATTAAACTCCTCTAGTGGGTGATTGTTTATTAGATGGACTCACACTTGTGCTTTGTGTTTGTCACTTAAGTTTCGGACAAGGTAGTGTAAGTATTGCACTAGGTAACTTAGGCATTACATAAGGTAATATAGATATTAAACAAGGAAACCTAGGTATTACACAGATAGCTCGGGTAACGCACAAGCTTGAATGGCTGCCAATATAAAGTGAGCGCTACTTTAATCACACGTCCAATCTTGCAAACAAAGGTTTCGAATATTAACGCTTCTTAATCCGGCCAAAAACCGCTAGCGGTCTCGATTTCAGCCAGCTCTATGTTGTAACCAACGTCAGGTCACGTCGTTTCAATCACTCTGCTCACATCGATTTACAAGGTATTGAAGAATACTTAACCATTAGCGCTAGCGCACCTCCCTAGCACTCAAACAAATACCAAACAGAAAGCCAAATCGAACAAAAAACACACCCTCAAACCTATTTATCGTCAGTAGACACAATATTTCTTTCACCAAGCAAGAATAAAGGTTGAAGCTGTCGGTATGACAGGTAATATGTTCAATCGATTTAAAAAGTTTATACAACTCAATGTTTCGGCTAATTATTGTGCAAATATATGTTCATTTGCCTCAATGCTAGAGACTTTGAGTTGAATTTGTCCCTCAATGGAGAATGAAATCAACATGACTTACGCGCCTGTAACAGACGTACTTGGCGGCAAGCTAGCGGTAGACAGTGAAGTAACTGTTCGCGGCTGGATCCGTTCACGTCGTGATTCCAAAGCTGGAATCTCTTTCCTTGCCATTTATGACGGCTCTTGTTTCGACCCGATTCAGGCCGTGGTTCCTAATAATCTTAATAATTACGAAGACGAAGTATTAAAGCTAACAACTGGCTGCTCTGTTGAAGTAACAGGTAAGATTGTTGAGTCTCCTGCGAAAGGTCAAGACTTCGAACTAGCAGCAACTGACGTTAAAGTTGTAGGCTGGGTTGAAGACGCTGACACTTACCCAATGGCTAAGACACGTCACTCTATTGAATACCTTCGTGAAGTTGCTCACCTACGCCCACGTACGAACGTGATCGGCGCAGTAGCACGTGTACGTAACTGTTTATCTCAAGCGATTCACCGTTTCTACCACGAGCAAGGTTTCTTCTGGACTTCAGCTCCGCTTATCACTGCATCTGATGCAGAAGGCGCTGGTGAAATGTTCCGCGTATCGACGCTAGACATGGAAAACCTGCCTCGCACTGACGAAGGCAAAGTTGACTTCAACGAAGATTTCTTCGGTAAAGAAACTTTCCTAACAGTATCTGGCCAACTTAATGCTGAAGCTTACGCTTGTGCACTAAGCAAGGTTTACACGTTCGGTCCTACGTTCCGTGCTGAAAACTCAAACACAAGCCGCCACCTAGCTGAATTCTGGATGGTTGAGCCTGAAGTTGCGTTTGCAGACCTTGACGATGTAGCGAAACTGGCTGAAGACATGCTTAAGTACGTTTTCGCTGCTGTTCTTGAAGAACGCCGCGACGACCTTGAGTTCTTCGCTTCTCGCATCGACAAAGAAGCAATCACTCGTCTAGAGCAATTCGTAGACGCTGATTTCGCACAAGTTGACTACACTGACGCAATCCAAATCCTACTAGATTCTGGTAAGAAATTTGAATTCGACGTTGAGTGGGGCATCGACATGTCTTCTGAGCATGAGCGTTACCTAGCTGAAGAGCACTTCAAAGCACCTGTTATCGTTAAGAACTACCCGAAAGACATCAAAGCTTTCTACATGCGCTTAAACGACGACGGCAAGACAGTTGCAGCAATGGACGTACTTGCACCAGGCATCGGTGAAATCATCGGTGGTGCACAACGTGAAGAGCGTCTAGACATTCTAGACGAGCGCATGATTGGTATGGGTATCGACCCTGAGCACATGAGCTGGTACCGCGACCTACGTAAATACGGCACAGTGCCTCACGCTGGCTTCGGTCTTGGCTTTGAGCGTCTAGTGTCTTACGTAACAGGTATGGGCAACGTTCGTGACGTTATCCCGTTCCCACGTACACCACGCTCTGCTAACTTCTAATCTCAGCTTTCTTCTTTCAGAGAAGTCAGTATAGATAGATAATTAAATAGATAAAAACCTCCGTATATACGGAGGTTTTTTTATACGCACTTATTTATAAGGGTATGTTCATAAGCCCCTATTGATAAGCGCCTTCTGATAAAAGCTTAACAGCTCAGTCTACTCGACAGTACGAACCAAAAAGTGATCTAAAAGTATCTTCTCGCCCGTCGGTTCTAACGGCTTAAATTCAATCACCATCTGATCACCCTTTTGCTCAAAAGCATTCACTTTAAAGAATAAGCTCTCCTTATCCGCCTTAATGTTATGAGCAACCTGACGACCATTTACAAACACATCAAAAGCGGGCGCTTTTGGGTTTGCAGGAATGACAGTTTCAAAAGTGTACGTTTCACCTTCTTGCGCATAAGCTGTGTTGTAAATACCGCCATCCTTCGTCCAATAAGTACCATTAAAATCCATACTTCCAGCTTTCCAGTAGCTGTAAAAGGCATGAAGATCTTCGATACTGTTCTGGGTCGTTGGCGTCCATCTTACATCACCAAGATTTACTGGCTTCGAGTAACTAAACCCATGCGCTCTCATATCATTGTTTAAGGAATCTAATCTCCCCAAAACATCGTCAAAGGTATCTTGCCAACCAAGCTCGCCATAGTATTGAAGGCCTATCTCTCCAATAATGTAAAACTCGCCGTCACGTTCAATCGTAATGCCTGAACCTGAGTCGCCATGGATAATCAGCCACTGCAAATCACTTTGAGGCATGATCACCGGGTTATATTTATATTCAGCTAACCATTTCTTGTCTGTGTCATTGTACTTAACAAATTTCTTCCCGCCATTACGGCCGTTGTAGTTACCAAAGCCAACGCTATTTACTTCATAAACCTGTGAATGATCGAACATCCCTTTCTCTGGTAACTTCGCGGGTTTAATACCGGTTATTGGCGTGTCTAAGCGCACCAGAGCGAAATCATAAATGCCATCGGTAAATTCATACTCCCCCCACCCACCATCAGGGTCAGTAGTCGCACGTGATGTATGAATAACGTTGTACTTACCGTCCTCATCTTTTTCATAAGAAGAACAAGTTACTGCATTTTCATACCCTTCACTTTTAGAGCCTGATACGTGATTTGCCGTTATCACCCAGTAAGGGTCAATTAAGGTCGCGGAACCCGCATTCATATGACAGGCAAAATCGAACTGAGTTTGTAGAGCGAACGTTTTGTGTTGAGTGACCGAACGATCCATTTTCCCGAGACCTGAGTGAGCAGAAAAAGTCGCTAAAATTGCTGATGCTAGAATGATTCTTTTCATGTTACTCAACCTCTCTCAACTGGATAGCCTCAATAGCGTGATAGCCTTGTCTCGATTCAAAATCAAACTGCCTATATTGGCGTGAATATGAGATTTCTACGATGTCGTCTGGCGATTGAGATTCGAAAACAATCGTATTTTTGACACTGGTCATGTGAAATGAAATGTCATTTTTAATTGTGATGCATTGCTTGTTAATACATGCCGTCACATCAGCAGAAGACAGCCAATTATGCGTATAAAGCTCTACAGAAAATCGCCCTTCTTTACTCGGCTGAACGTCAAAAGAGAAACCACTAGAACCAACAAGCAAACCTGAAAAAGCCAGCTCTTGGTTATAATCCGTAGAGTCGCCGCCTTGCCAGTAGTAACGATTGCCAACTGCATTTTTAGTCTCTGAATTAGCGACTTGTTTTAAATCACCAATAACCTTCACATCACCAATTAAGGCACTATTGGGTTTATCTTTTCTTTGATGCTCTCCATAAAGAAAAGCCCAATCTAAGCCGTTTAAGCCAACATCTCTTGCGTAACGATACTTTCCCTCATCAAGCTCATAGCCGATAAATTCACTGGTAATAGACAGTCTATTAGTACCAACTTCCGAAAAATTACTTAGTCGATTCAAATCAACATGGAGTTCGCTTGCTGAAGCATTGGTGGCTAACAAAGCCAATATGCACATGTTTGTTTTTGTATATTTCAATCTCATAATCCCGCATCTCAATTAGTCATAACCAATTGTAATAAATGGGAAATTTAAACCTGTAAGGTACTGTAAGCCTTTACTCTGGTCACTTTTATCGCATAGCGACCAATAATTGACGTGAATATATAACGGCGAAAGGTAGGCTCTGGTTATTTCCTAGCACAACCAATAAGCCAAGTTTTTGACTAAAGGTGATGCATATTCCAAATAATCACCATTTCTCGCTTACACAGACTTACAAAGCCTGTGGCATTAAAGTATGAGATAGCCTTCAGAGCTCAGGTTTAATGCAATCATTCAAAAGTTCAGGTCATTTAAAACGAAAAAGCCCTGCCAATTTCTGGCAGGGCTTAAAATAATTCGACTGGATAATCGGCTTAATCGACATCTTGGTCGATAGCGTATTTTATCGCGAGACCGCAGATTGCCATCATAACGAACGGGATAGCCGCTGTTGTGTATTCAGCCCAAGCCATATCAGCGAAGGCTTTTGCCAGCAATACGTGTCCGAGAATAAGCAGAAGCGCACACACAATCGCGACGATAATCAGCTTAACTTCATTTCCCATAGTCATTTTCAACATAACGGTATCTCCAATATTTGGTCTAACTGTATTGAATCACAACTCTTTGTTGTACAAGGCGTACAGTTGCACCAGAAACAATCCGTACAGTTGAAATCATGCTCTGTTTTATGAGTGACTTAAGATTTTACGAATGCGTAAGTTGATGTGCCAGTTTGCCAAGCAAGATTAGTGCTTGTTCTTTCTCTTCTGTGAGTTCATAAGAGAAGTTCAATCTGATCGCGTTATCTACTCTGCCCTGCTCACTAAACAGATCGCCTGAAGCGACGCTGATCCCCTGAGCAATCGCTAGTTGGTAAAATTGTTGACTGTCGAATTTGGCGGAAAGGCGAATCCATATGAAGTAACCACCAGCCGGTTCTTCAATCTCGACGGAATGCGGGAAGTACTGCTTGATGACCTCAATGAATCGTTCTTTTCTCACTAGAAGATTTTTACGTAATTTACGAAGGTGATTGTCGTAGCTTTCATGTGTTAAGAAGTGTGCGACGCCAAGTTGCACAGGCGCACTACTCGACAGTGTAGAAAGAAGCTGCAGCTTTTGAATGGCATCATTGAAACGCGTGTTCACAACCCAGCCGACCCGATAACCCGGACACAGACTTTTTGAGTACGAACCACAAAGCAGAACAGAATCGGTCTTATCGAAGGCTTTAAGTGGCTTGGGTTTATGCCCTTCAAAGTAGAGGTCACCATATACGTCATCTTCAATAATGTAGGTTTCGTGTTGTTCTGCAATCCGAACTACACGGCGCTTCGCTTCTTCAGACAAACTTGTCCCTGTCGGGTTTTGAAACGTCGTCATCAGCCAACACGCTTTTACATCTTGGTTTTGTAGTGCTCTTTCAAACTGCTCAATATTCAATCCATTGATTGGACAAACATCCACTTCGATAGGATTGAGTCCTAATCTTTCTACTGCCTGTAAAGCACCATAGAAAGCGGGAGATTCAATCACAACATTATCACCTGACTTAGTAACCGTTTGCAGGCTTAAGTTAAGCGCTTCCATTGCGCCAGAGGTAATCACGATATCTTGATGGTTAACCGTAATGCCTTGCTGCAGGTAACGCTGCGCGATTTGTCTTCTTAAGGACTCACTGCCCGGTGGCAGATTATTGATCACACTGGCACCTGTCATCTTTCTACCAGCACTGGCAAGGTTTCGAGTCAAGGTAGGTAATGGGAAAAGGTCAGGATCGGGGAATGCTGAGCCAAAAGGAATCACACCCTCTGCTGAACTCGATTTCAAAAAGTCGAATAAGCGATCATTAATGGCTTTCTTTTTGTGTACTAACGGCAGTTCATAATCAACGCCGTCCACACGTGGTGCAACAAAGTAGCCCGACTGAGGCTTAGCGATGATCCACCCTTCGCTTTCTAACAATTGGTAGGCTTGTAAGACAGTACTATTGCTGACGTTGTAATTTCGACAACTCATGCGTACCGAAGGGATCTTCTCTCCGGATCGCCAAGTGTTATTAGCGATCTGAGTTCGAATATCCTTTGCAAGCTCTTCATAACGCGCCATCTAATTGTACTACCTAGATAAATTCTAATAAGCCGGGGATTTTATCACTAACGTTAACAACTATTGCTGCTATCCATATGATTGGACCTAATTTCTATAATAGTGTGAATTGGTTCACAGATAACTTTGTATGCTTTGCTAAGTTTGTAACCAAGGCGGGAGCCAAGTTCGTTCTACGCCTCTATAATTTGATGTAACCCAAAAAACATGCGAGATAACAATGAAAAAAATAGAAGCAGACCAATTAAGTTATAAAGGAGAGTCAAACGGTGTTCATAGTTGGACAACACCGAGTGGCCAGCCATATTACTGGCACCCAGATTGGCTACATATCGCTGAAGATGCAACAGGCTCACATCCAAAGCAGAAGATCGACGTCGATCAAGACCAAGCACCAAATGAGAAACACGCGGTGTCTGCTATTCTGAAACACCTTAACCAATGGGCATCAGACAAACTAGCGTCTCACCCTGAGATTGAAACAGGTTCTATCGAAGCTGAAATCAACCTGAAAAAGTAATTGTTTTAAAGTAGATAGCGAACTCAATCACTCGCGATTCCACTCAAGTATACCGACTGAATAGCCTCTAATCTCAACGAGGCTATTCAAGTATCTTCATAGTAATGCTGCAATAACCCCCACCTAGCTAACAAATCACTAACACAAACCAGTTTCTTGTATCATTCCACGAAAGCTATCGATAGAATTTCCGGTCTTATTCACGCCAGTTATGCTAATTACTCGTAATTCTAAAGTCGTGAATCAATGAATGCATAAATCTAATAAGAATGAGAACAAAGGCTTATCGATGGATACTTCAAATTACAATCAATCGCTAACGACTAAATTATACGTCATCGCTGGCGTGCTGTTTGGCACCTACGGCAGTCGGGTGTGCCCAATGCTCGAAAGCTTAACGACGTTAGAGATTTTCACACAAGTAAGTATTGTGTTTGTCTTATTATGGCTCGCGCGTCGTTACTTATTAGCGCAACACACCTTAGTCAAACAAGGTCGCTTCGCGCAGTTCGATACCCTGCTATTTTTTGCTGCAAGTGTGCCTTTCGCGCTCTACTACAATTTAAGCTATGAATTCACCATAGACAGTAATTTGAAAGTACTGTTTGGCATGAGCCTATTTGGCTTCTTTACCGGTACCATTCTTCAATTGAGCGCCCAACTCAACCAAATGGATAAAATGGAGGCGACTGGGCAATTTGACTTCCAACTGATTGGCGAAAGGAGTTCGCTGGTTAAGCAAATGATTGGTTTGGTTATCGTGCTTCTGGTAACACTAACCACCATGCTAACTATGATCGCCGTCAAAGACATCTTTTGGCTAGAACATAACCCTGACCGCTTATTAGATGGAACAGGCAAGATCAGCGTGATCAAAGAGTTCATTTATTTGGCAGTGGTGCTGGGTGGCTACGCAATCATCATCATGACACTTTGGAGCAAACTGATTAAACGCATTTTGCTTAGCCAAGAGTGTGCATTGAGCAAGGTCACCAATGGCGAACAAGGCGTTCGTTTACCTATTTTCGGTTACAACGAGCTTGGCTCAATGGCATCAATGACCAACACCATGCTTGATAGCCTCGAAACGGCACAAAACGAAGTCAAAACTACCCGTGACGTTGCGATCGTAAGTTTGTCTGCGTTGGCAGAATCTCGAGACAATGAAACCGGTGCTCACATTCTGAGAACCCAAGAATACGTAAAGGTACTCGCACAAGAGCTCAGTAAGTCGGAAATCCACGCAAACTTGTTAACACCAAACTACATAGAGCTGCTTTACAAATCTGCCCCACTTCATGACGTAGGCAAAGTAGGCGTTCCTGATAACGTGTTATTAAAGCCGGGCAAATTAACTGACGAAGAGTTTGAGATAATGAAAGGTCACCCCGCAATTGGTGCTGAAGCGTTATCTATTGCAGAAAAGCAGTTAGGAAGCAGCTCTTTCCTGAGAGTCGCGAAAGAGATATCTCTGACCCACCACGAAAAATGGAACGGCAGCGGTTATCCAAATCAGCTGTCTGGTGAGGACATTCCATTATCCGGTCGCTTGATGGCATTAGCCGATGTTTATGACGCGTTAATATCAAAACGAGTCTACAAGCCAGCCTTTACTCATGAACAAGCTAAGCAGATTATCTTGGAGGGCAATGGGACGCATTTTGATCCGCAAGTTGTCCAAGCTTTTCTGGCTGTCGAACAAGAGTTTGTTTCGATTGCCGCGACCTACAAAGATGGCAAAAATGTACCAAGTGAACTCGAGCGTGAAAGCTTTATTGCTCAACCAGCCTAATCTATATAAAAACCACTAACTTCTTGCACCCTATAGGTTAATCCGTAGGGTGTTTTGTTATCAAATACCCTCTTTAGTCAATAAATCTGATTGAAATGGATTTTTTTTGGCCTTTCTGTTCACTTCGTATTGTCTTAAAAATTCCATACAGGTATAACTACCCATAGATACTATCCCCTCTCAATTGACATGGATGAAGATTATGTTTGAAAAAGTGTTAGCTGCTCCCGCCGATCCTATCCTCGGCCTTACTGAAGAGTTTAAAAAAGACTCTCGTGCAGAGAAAATCAACCTTGGTGTTGGCATCTACAAAAATGAAGCTGGCCAAACGCCTGTACTTAAAACAGTAAAGAAAGCAGAAGCTGCACTTCTTGAAAGCGAAAAAACCAAATCTTACCTGACAATTGAAGGTACAGCTGAGTACGGCCTAGCGGTTCAGAAGCTTCTTTTCGGTTCAGACGCAGAGATCGTAACGTCTCAACGCGCGAAAACTGCACAAGCTCCTGGTGGTACTGGTGCACTTCGCGTTGCTGGCGAATTCATCAAGCGCCAACTAGGCGATGCTAAAATCTGGATCAGTAACCCAACTTGGGCAAACCACAACGGCGTTTTCGCTGCTGCGGGTATCGAGACAGCTCAATACAGCTACTACAACGCTGAAACAAAAGACAAAGACTTCGCAGGCATGGTTGCTGACCTAGAGAAAGCTTCTGAAGGCGATATCGTTCTTCTTCACGGCTGCTGTCACAACCCAACAGGTATCGACCCAACAACTGACGAGTGGGAAGTGCTGGCTAAACTGGTTGCTGAGAAGAAACTACTTCCTTTATTCGATTTTGCTTACCAAGGTTTTGCAAAAGGCGTTGAAGAAGATGCAGCTGGTCTACGTATTTTTGCTCAATACAACAAAGAGATCCTTGTTGCTAGCTCATTCTCTAAGAACTTCGGCTTGTACAACGAGCGTGTGGGCGCATTCACTCTAGTTGCAGAATCTGCAGACGTAGCAACGACAGCGTTCTCTCAAGTTAAGAGCATCATCCGTTCTATCTACTCTAACCCACCAGCGCACGGTAGTGCTGTAGTAACTCACATCCTTGGTGATGCTGATCTACGTGCTGAATGGGAAGCGGAAGTGGCAGAAATGCGTGACCGTATCCAAGAGATGCGTGAGCTATTCGTAACAACACTGAAATCTGAAGGTGTTGATGCAGACTTCACATTCATCGAGCGCCAAAACGGCATGTTCTCGTTCTCAGGCCTAAGCAAAGAGCAAGTAACTCGCCTGAAAGACGAATTCGCTATCTACATTGTTGGCTCTGGCCGTATCAGTGTTGCTGGCATGACTAAGTCAAACATGGGTCCTCTATGTAAAGGTCTTGCTGCGGTTCTTTAATCGAAAAGCGAAACCTGTATCTGTCGACCTATAGATAGACAAAAGCCAGCGATTAAGCTGGCTTTTTTGTGTCTGTCTCTTTGTATATAATATCTATGTATATAATAGCTATTAAGGCACTTAGCCTTTTCGTTACTAACACTTAGTCTCTGCGTACTAACGCTTAGCCTCTGCGTTGCTGGTTAATACTCTAAGAAAAATTCCACACCTAGCTCGTTCGTCCTCTCGCTTCCACCTTTACTACCCTCACCATCTCTGTGTTGATAAGAGCCACCAATCGCAAACTTATTGGTCACGAGATAACGTAAACCCACGTGGTAAATTTCTTCATCAAACAGGTCACTTCGGTTCACTTGTACACTGCCGTTAGCAATCCAACGCTTTGCAAAACCATAGTTAAGCTCGGCTTTTACACCTTGGACAAATTCAGTATCCGATTCGATGGTTTCGTTGCTGCCATTAAGCTCTACCTCACCTTTAGTAATACCCAGCAAGTAAGAAGCGACAATATCCAAATCTTTCTTGATGCTGTAACGATACCCAGCCCCTGCCATTAAGGTATCAATTCGAGTGGTACTTTCATCTGGATGAATGAAGCGCGCACTATAGTCACCTAACAACAGCCAATCATCGGTCATCGCGTAACTGACGCCTAATCCATACGACGAGGCATTGTTATTACTGCCTGCATCTTCATTTAAACTGCCCGAATGCGCGGTGGCATAAACATGGTCATAATCAAGAATATCCACCGCGTTAGTGTCCGCCGACAAACTTGGAGAAAACATAAAAACCGCAGGTACCAAACTAAGCTTCCACTTCGACATTCCTATCATCCTTCAACTGTCACTCCATTAACTGAAAGATTAGTCTATCCATAAGACTTTAAAAAGGTTTTAGCTCACAGATTGATTTGTGCCGGAAAATTATTATCAAATGTTGTACCATGAAATCATACAAACCAATGGATGATCATTATGGATGCTGAGTTATTAGAGATTCAAAACTTTCTGGCACAATACCCCCCTTTCTCTGAACTTCCTGAAGAGATATTGGTGAAAGTGACCAGTAGTGTGGAAATTTCTTATTACCGCCAAGATACCCCTATCATTCACTTTGGTGATCAAATTCATGACCTCTATATCGTTCGAAGTGGCGAAGTCGAAGTCTATCGTCGTAAGGGCGAACTCTATAATCGCCTTGATGAAGGGCATGTGTTTGGACAAATGGGGTTGCTGACCAACAACAAAGTTCGCTTCCCAGTTAAAGCGACCGAAGATACCCTTCTTTACTGCATCCCTGAGCCGATTTTCCAAGAGCTCTACGACAACTATGATTCATTCGCCGACTTTGTCGAGGTGGAAGATAACGCGCGACTTCGCCAAGCAAACTCAGACAGCAATGACGCCAACGATTTGTCGACATCTAAGGTCAAAACGCTCTTGACCAGCGAAGCGCCGATGATCGAGAAAACGCGCACCATCCAACAAGCCGCAACCATGATGGCAGAAGACAATGTCTCTTCTCTACTGATCATCGACCCTGATATTGTTGAAGATGATGAAGACGATTCAACACCTGTTATCGGCATCATTACCGACCGAGACTTATGTACTCGCGTTCTAGCCGAAGGCCTTGACCCGTCGGATGAAGTATCCAGTGTGATGACACCAGAGGTTATCTCACTCGACCACAATGCCTATGTATATGAAGCAATGATGACCATGCTTCGCTACAACGTTCACCACTTGCCAGTGCTTAAAGATAAGAAACCTATCGGTATTATCGAAGCGACCGATATTGTTCGCTACGAGTCTCAAAACTCACTGTTATTGGTAAGCAGCATCTTCCAACAACAAAGCATTGAAGATCTTAAAGTACTTTCTGAACAAGTAAAAGACAGCTTTGTGCGCTTGGTTAACGAAGATGCCAACGCGCACATGGTGGGTACCGCAATGTCGGTAATCGGCCGTAGCTTTAAGCAACGTATTATTGAGCTAGGCGAAGAGAAATTAGGTAAAGCGCCCATTCCTTATTGTTTCCTTGCACTCGGCTCGATGGGACGTGATGAGCAATTACTCGTCACTGACCAAGATAACGCCATTATTCTTGATGACACCTACGACGAGAAAAAACACGGTAAATACTTTGAAGAGCTATCGACCTTTATTTGTGATGGCTTAGATCAGTGTGGCTATGTGTACTGTACCGGTGACATCATGGCCACCAACCCAACGTGGCGTATGACTCGTCGCCAATGGGAAGAGTGCTTTGCCGATTGGATTGATGATCCAAACCCGAAAGCGCTGTTGAACGCTTCTATCTTCTTTGATTTAGACGGTGTCTACGGCCGCTTAAAATGGGCGGAACAACTGAACAGCTTTATTGTTCGCCGTGCACGTAAGAACAACCGTTTCTTAGCATGTCTTGCTCGTAATGCGCTTAACCGCACACCGCCACTCGGGTTCTTCAAAGATTTCGTGATGGAGAAAGATGGTCGTCACAACAACTCGATCAACCTTAAACGTCGTGGCACCGCGCCACTTGCCGATCTAATTCGTGTTCACTCTTTGGCAGTAGCCTCTCGCTCGAAGAACTCGTTTGAACGTTTGGATGACATTATCGACGCAGGTATTCTGCCAAAAGGCCGAGCTCAAGACTTGAAAGATGCGATGGAATTTATCTCCTTAGTTCGTATTCGCCACCAGGCACACGATGTCGACAACAACATAGAACCGGATAACAACATTGAGCCAGAGAACCTATCTGACTTCGAGCGACGTAACCTAAAGGACGCATTCCAAATATTAAGTAATGCGCAGAACTTCCTTAAGTTCCGTTATCAAGCCAGCAATAAGTTTAAGTAGGGCCTATGAACAAACTATTCAGATCACCTGCGGTCGATTGGCCATTTAAGTTTGCTCAAAAGCTGGAACGAGCGAGAGACGAACGCTTAAAGCAATTTTATAGCCAACCTCTTCCTGCGCCTGATACGCCATTATCAGAAGTAACCTTCTTAGCTGTCGACTTTGAGACTACGGGTTTAAACCCAAACAAAGATGGCATCATTACCATTGGCCTTGTCCCGTTTACGCTAAATCGTATTTACTTACGACAAGCCAAACACTGGACACTGAGACCAAAGCAGAAATTAGAAGAAGACTCTGTAGTTATTCATGGCATCACTCACAACGACATCATTGACGCGCCAGACCTTAGCGAGGTGTTAGATGAGATATTAGAATCGCTGGCGGGTCACATCCCAGTGGTTCATTACCGTCGTATCGAGCGTGATTTTTTGGATAACGCACTGAAAGTGAGATTAGGTGAAGGGATCGAATTTCCAGTCCTCGACACGCTCGAGATTGAATCTCAAATCCAGAACAAACTGGCTGGCGGCCTATGGAATAAGCTCAAAGGCAAGAAGCCTGCGTCAGTGAGATTAGGGCAGAGCCGCCGTCGATACCACTTGCCTGACTACACGCCGCATCATGCATTAACGGATGCAATAGCGACTGCAGAGTTACTACAAGCGCAGATTGCACATCACTTTAGCCCTGACATGCCGGTTAAAGATTTCTGGTTATAGCTAGATTTAAATACTGTTTAAATCGTACGTGAAGCGATTAGGCATTAACCGTTAGCCATTAGCCATTAGCCATTAGCCATTAGCCGTTTTACACCTTAATACTCATAACGCTCACATTATCGAAATAGTGAGCGTTTTTTTGCGTATTAGGAAAAGCTTACTCCGCTGTCGGACCAACTAATCGCATTTCCCAATCTTCGACTTTGCCAGTTTCAAGGCGACGCTCTATAAGTGCTCCCCAAGATTCGACTAAAGGTAGCTCCGCCAGTTCTTTAAGCTCTTGTTTATCCAAACAACCTGTGAACACCGCCCCCATGATGCGAGTTAACGGCCATTCTGGATAAGGTCTTTCACATAAAATGATCTCATCTCCAGCACCGATATCCCCCTCTTCCAATACACGGAAATACCAGCCAGTTCTTAGCGTATCTTGCAGCCTTCTTGCCATATCATTTTGATCGAATCTCACGTTCAGCTTCCAGCACGGCATACGCCCTTGCGAGACTTCCAACAATGTTGAACCAATACGAATCTTATCTTTCAAGCAAATAGAGTGCTCCGTGATGCCGCTTGAGCTTAGGTTCTCGCCAAATGCGCCTGCAGATTGGAAGATGATTTTGTCACCTAACTCTTCCTGCCAAACTGGGTAGTGCTCGCTTGGATAAATATGAAGGGCTTTTTGAATACCACCGTGAAAGCGAGGGTCGCCTTGTTCATCATTGGTAAAACCAAGTTCTTTGGCATGCTGACGCTCAGGTGAAACCTGCTTGTTGATGGCGCTATTTGCACCGTGTGCAAAGGCAACAGTTTTACCTACCAATACGCTATTTACTAAGCCTAACTTCTTCATATCTTTCCCTTTTACCTAAACTTATTTGCTGTTTTATACGAGCTAAAGCCAACTTATTGCTCGCCCAGTGATTTAAATACCGGAACCGCTGCTAATACTTCAATGTGGTTTTCTGTGCTCTTTAAGTAACGCGTTTCGCTGTTCGAAAGCAATAGATGACGCTGATAACCTTCTGTTTTCGGAAACTTAGCCAAGACCGTTTCGAGCGATGTTTCACACTTATTTTGGTTAATACCTTCAATATCGACTTTGAATAGTAGTTGGTTTTCTTTCGATATTTCAACTTGATATCGCATACGCGTGCCCTCTCTACTTCATTCACTCTGCCGGGCATGATAGCCTAGTCTCGCCACGTCAGAATAGGGACATAAAGACACTTAACCATGCCAACCCGCCAAATAGATTCTCACTCCAGAGTCATCACCTCAAATGAGATGATGGTCGCCAATCCTAATTCACCAGCGTTAGTGAAGACCATCGATATGCCCAAGGGCTACGTCGATGCAATGCACCAACATACGTGGCATCAAGTGATCTTCCCACTCAAAGGCCTATTGCAAACGAAAACCGAGCACTACCAGCATCTTGTGCCCCATACTTCTGCTTTGTTTGTGCCTGCAGGGATTCAACATGAATCTATCGCATTGAGCCATACGACGTTTGTCGGTATTTACCTTAATCCTGCCTTTGGTACTAAGTATGAGCCTCAAGTACGAACCATTACCCTGACGCCGTTTTTAAATGAGCTCTTGCAGGAAATTCGCAGACAGTGCGAAGGATTAGTGAGTAATGAAGAGGTATCTCGATTGCTTTCGGTATTGCACGATCAGATCATGAAAGACAACGTTCAGACCTATCAATTGTTGCTACCCGAAGACAGGCGTTTGAAGCTTATATTTGAAGTGCTGACAGAGACGCCAACGTTAGATTTGTCGCTAAAGAGATGGGGAGAGAAAGTCGGTGCATCAGAGCGAACCTTATCGCGCTTATTCTCAAAAGAATTCAATACGTCATTTCAGTTATGGCGACAACAAATCCGCCTGATTTACTCGTTGTCTTTGCTCGATGAAGAGTTCTCAATCCAAAGCATTGCCGACCAAATCGGTTATCAAAACGACTCGTCCTACATCAAAGCATTCAAGGCTTCCTTCAATGTCACCCCGCAGCAGTTTCGCTTAAATGGTCGAAGAAGGTAGTAAGAGCCTATCTTTAAACCCTGATTCTAATTTACAAGGTGACTTACGCTACTTTGCTACTTCAGCTAGATCTTGATAATAACGACGCTTTTGGCGGTACATATCTTCATCCGCTTCAGAAAACAGTAGCTCGACTTCTGTCGATTCCGTTGACGCGAAGCCAATCGAGAATCTAACCGGTATGCTAACGCCGACTTGCGTTTCGATAGCCTGATCGATTTGATCTGCATACAGCTGTTCAGCGAGTTGGTGAGGGCCTTGCGCGTGTTTCTCAGCAGACTTCAAAGTAAGAATAGCAAACTCATCACCACCTAATCGATACAGATTACTGGTATGGCTTAACCGATTGCGAATCACATCCGTACAGCCTTTGATCAACTCATCACCAACCGCATGTCCATACTGATCGTTAGCGGTCTTTAGTCCATTAATATCAATGATCAGCAAAGACAAACTGTCTTTGTACTCTGTAGCTCGCTGCTTAGAGAAATCCGGATCTTCATCGAAGGCTTTACGGTTGTAGCACCCTGTTGGCATGTTGATACGAGTAATGTTCTCAAGCTCTATCCAACCAGCTAACTGTTTTTGGTATAGGTCGAAAATCAATAAGTCTTCCTCGCTCAGCAAACCAAAACCCTGAGACGAGAAGTAACCAATCGTGGTGCCTTTTGAATCTTTTAAATCTTTGTCGCGACTAGTCATGTCGCTATCAGCAATGTCGCCATCAGAAACAGAGTTAAAGCTGAATTGGATTAAGCTATCAGGAAGCAACGATTCCAGTTGTTGATCCACCAGCTCAGGAATCAAGCGATACTCGACACTTTGTCTCATAGAAGCAAACTTAACGATCTTAAGAATACGGTTTTTCTGTGACTCTTCGCGGGCTAATGAATGCGTTAATTTACTCGTTTTCTCTTCAACCGTTTGCTCTAGCTGTGTGTTAAAACTTTCAAGCTTGTGGTTGTTCTCTTTTATCTGTTGATAGGCGGATCTCAACTGATTATTACGTATCGTCAGTTCACTCAATTGACTCTGTATTCGAGACCACATCTTTTCCAATAAACGGCTGAATACAGTGAACTCAGTAAAACGATGCTTATCTGGATTGTGCTCAGGGGGCTGGTTGTTTGAGTAGGACTCCACCGAACCTGTGAGCAAATTAAGTTGTCTCGAAAAGGCGCGATTCAATACTAACGCGAAGACAATTGCGACGGCTAATGTCGCAAATAATATTCGAACAAACACTACCTGAGATTGCTGCATCTCTTGTAAACGAGCACTGTCCGATACATGGTGTTTCACCGCTAATGTTAATGCTTCTGAAAACAGCTTATTGTCGTTAGAGATTAACTGGGAGCCTGTTTGTTCAGTTTTATCGCTAACCGAAGCCAAGTAATCAAACTCCACTGACTCATTGTCATACAGGAAAGGCGCCATTTTAGACTCTAATCGGCCGTAACCCATCAGCACGACGAGATAGCCTTGCGGCGTATAACTTGAGCCCTCTATCAACCGATACGGCAAAATTGGCGCGACAAAAACGATACCTGAATCCGCGTTATCTGCGATCTCTGGCTCTATAAACTCAGCGTGAAACAACTTGCCTTGCTTGTACGCAGACTGAGGAAGCTTCAAATCCTCAAGTAACTGACTTTGTTCAAAATGATACAAGCTACCTTTGCTGTCATAAATGGGCTTCCAGTTACTATCCAATATATAGGTTGCGGACACGCTATCGGCTAGTGCGTTAAAGCTCTCCATCTTGTCCCACACAACGCTAGAGAAAAAGATATTCCCACCCGCTTTAATCAATGAACGATCTTGCGAATACCACTGCGTGAGACTGGCTGTAAGGTTTAGTTGCTCTTGCACCGTTTGCTGAATACCTACCGTTGAGTTGGCTAGCTTGATCTCTTTTTGTTCAAGAGAGCTTTCATTCTGCTTATTCAGTATCAGTTGACCGGCTAGATAAACTGGGAATAACGAACACGCCAACAACACCAAACCCATGGAGTATTTCAATGAAAGTTTCAATCGCCAGCCCCCATGTTCGCTGAGTAGTAGCTTACAAAGTCATCGTAAAACTTGTTCAGCTCTGGCTTCGGCATTCCCGACTTATATCGCTCATACGCTCGTGCTGAAGCTTCCCATACGATCGCCATTTTATAGTCGCTCGACATCATTTGCGAAGATTGAAATTCATCGTACATGTTAGAGAAAGTCTTGTTTCCTTCTTCAACACGGCGTTGGTTCACCTCACGAAATGGCGAGATCATCGCGTTTGAATGCGCTAAATAAGTAAAACTGTTCGATTGTAAGTACTGAACAACTTCTTTTAATGCTTCTCTTTTCTCCGGGTTGTTCATCCCTTTCTTTGTGATCGCAAAAATCTTGGCACCACTAAATGAAGACATCGCCTTGTCGCGATAGGTAGGTAAAGAGTTCACATGTAAGTGCTCGCCATACGCCTGATCTAGTTCGCTAAAAGCCCAATCACCATCAATCAAAAACTCGACTTCACCAGCAATGAAACGTTGCCTCGCACATGTCTCATTGCAAGACGCTTCAATGGTTTTGGCTTTCTCAAGCTTATCGACGAACTCAAAAATTGAGACCAAACCTTCCCCATCAATGTTTATCGATGAAAGCATATCTTGAGAAAACAGTTGGAAAAAAGCCAAATAGAAGTACATGTTTGGATTTGGGAACAAAATAGTGGCACGGTTCGAATCAGATGAGCGTTGAATCAACTCTTCCCAAGTAATGGCATGGTCTTGCGGCTTGTTCGAATACAGAACTAATTGGTTACCGATTCCTACTGGTAACGCCTTAAGTTCATCATTAATCACTACGGCATCAAGAGCTTTTTTCTCATAGCGTGAAGTATCGACCCAAGCGGAAGGTAACGTTGAGAGCTCAATATACTCAGTAAGCCCCAAGAAATCAGAAGGCACCCAAATAACATCAGGAAAGGTATTGTCTCGAGGATCTGCGACAAGCAGCTCTGATCGGATACTGTTGATATCAAATGGTCGTATTTCAACACGATGATCAGTCATCGATTCGATGTGTTCTTTAACGTAGTCAGCGGTTTCATAATTGATACCGGCCCATATTTCGAGCGTAGAGGCGCAAGTAACCACGGGGAACAACGCCGCTAATATACTCAAAAATCTCACACCTAATTCCTCATGGCGAAAAGTATCATGTCTCGAATGGCGCCAGAAATCATCAAGAATGCTGATGACATTGGCTGTTGGGGTTTGTCGTTATTTTGGGGCAAGACGTTATATAGTAAAAGGTCAGTAACAAACAGAAAAACCAAGCTATCTGTTCATTTTTTCGATCGATACAAGTTGCTCTCCCCCGATAACAACCAAACCTTTTTGTTCAACTTAACTCTGAACAAAAAGTGCAACATATCATACCCTTTATGCTTTTTTAGGCAAAAAAAAATGCCGCAAAAGCGGCATTCATCTCGTTTAGTACATCTGACACAATCAAAAGCAAGGATGCTATTTATTGTTCAAACTTCTGTTATTGATTAAGCGTATTTCTCTTCGAAGCCTTTCATGAAGCTGACTAATACTTGCACGCCTTCCAAAGACATCGCGTTGTAAAGTGAAGCTCTCATTCCGCCTACCGCTCTGTGACCTTTTAGCGATTTCAGACCCGCAGCATCAGCTAACTCTAAAAACTTTGCGTCTAGTTCTGGTTTCGCCAATTGGAAAGGTACGTTCATTCTTGAACGGTTTGCGGTGTGAACATCGTTTTTGTAGAAAGCAGAGCTATCAATCGCATTATAAAGCAACGCCGCTTTCTCTTTGTTCACCAACTCCATCGCTTCAACGCCACCTTGAGCTTTCAGCCACTTGAATACAAGGCCTGATAGGTACCAAGCGTAGGTTGGTGGTGTGTTGAACATTGAGTCTTTTTCAGCAAGTACTTTGTAGTTCAGAATACTCGGCAATACTTCGTTTGCTAGTTCTAGTAGATCATCACGCACGATAGCAATGCAGATACCAGCTGGGCCGATATTCTTTTGAGCACCCGCGTAGATAACACCATACTGAGAAACATCGATCTTACGAGACAGAATGTTAGATGACATATCTGCGACGATTGGCTTATCCGTTTGAG
Source organism: Vibrio sp. 10N.222.47.A9 (assembly GCF_963872585.1). NCBI lineage: Bacteria > Pseudomonadati > Pseudomonadota > Gammaproteobacteria > Vibrionales > Vibrionaceae > Vibrio > Vibrio sp. 10N.222.47.A9. Next base: position 164,386 of record NZ_CAWNBB010000043.1, read on the forward strand.
GAAGCTCACTGATTTCAATGCCATCGATGGTTTCGTTTGGACAGAAATGTACGTACGCCGCTTCTGGGTCGATTTTCCAATCTTTAGCCGGAACAACCGCCGCTTTGCCATCAATAGATGTCTTCGCGTTGAATACATCGATTTCGCAATATTTGCTCGCTTCAGTCACTGCGCTTTCTGCCCAGTAACCCGCATCAATGTAAGTTGCTTTCGTCGCGTCACCTAGAAGGTTTAGAGGAACAGCAGCGAATTGAGCACGAGCGCCCCCCTGACAGAAAAGAACTTTATAGTTGTCTGGGATGTTCAGAAGATCACGTAGGTCTTGCTCAGACTCATCGGCAACTTGAATAAATTCTTTGCTGCGATGGCTGATTTCCATAACGGAAGTGCCTAAACCATTCCAATCAATGAAGTCTGCTTGCGCTTGTTTCATTACCGGTTTAGGCAGTGCCGCTGGGCCAGCACTAAAGTTGAATACGTTATCTAATGTAAGTTCCATGGGGATAATTGCTCCTGCTAAATAATAACTATGCAAGTAATACCATGTTTTACCCAACATAAAAACAACAAAATAGGTCTTAAGACCTCTTTTGTTTCGTACCGTACAAAATGTTTAACTTAACCCGTTAGATCGCCCTATCAGTATTAAGCCCGACTCTTTTTATTGAACAAAAGCCGGCATAAGCAGTGCAATTAATGGAATTTCTTGTCCATTTTCAAACACTAGATTTCCATTCTCTAGGTCAGCCGTGATTTCATAACCACTTTCTGTTTGCTTGATCATTTCCATCACGATCAATTCGTCGATACCTTCACGGATAAAAGGGTATTCTTCAACAAGCTCATTTGAGAAGCTAGATTGAACATTACCTGTTAATGCAGGAACAATCATTGAAGGGTTACTGCTGATGTTTTCTGTGCCTTCCGGTACGCTCACCAACCATTTAGATTCAAACTGACCTTTGCCTAATTCTAACGACATATTGTTCATTGAAAGGTCGAAGCCTTTAGCAAACAGTACGTCGATGAACGGAATTATCTCAGCCACATCTTCTTGTGTCAGAACAGGGTTCGCCTGGTAAATTTCAAAGATTTTCTCAAACGACTGGCTGTCCAGTTTCGACATTTCAAAATCGACGTTTAGATTGTTCAACTGGCCTTCGTTGGTCTCAATGTTGGCGATATCCAACTTAAGACTGCTGCTCAAGCGCTTAGTCGCTTCATCTAGATGCGATTCAAAATCGTACTTAGAGTTTTCGATGGTCATGAAGGGCTGCATTGCAGAATCTGAAATCAAGAAGCTATCAATAGTAAAATTCTGCGTGCCTAACCAGTAACCTTTCGCTTGCTGGCCTGAGCCAATGCCTTTTAGGTTAGAGAGTGTGACCTCTTCACCCGTTTCAAAATCAATTTGAACCGATGGGATAGAAAGCTGGTAATCAACCTGCCCTAATACAGTAGCGTGGCCAGACAGATTCGACTTCGTGATAGATACCGAGGTACCATTTTCTTCTGAGCCTTGGTGATTGAACTGGCTTAACTCGAAGTTGAAATCCGTGTTGCCGTTTAGCTCAGTGCTGGTAGTCAGAGTAAGAGGCAGAATGTCAGTGTTCTCAAACGTCGACAGCGCGTTTAAGCTCACTAAGCCATGGCTCACCGCACTATTAATGACAAACTCACTCGGTAAGCCATCGAGCGCAAGTTGCTCTTTCAAGCTCTCATCCGTCACAGTTACGCGAGTGGTTACAGTAGAAGAAAGGTAACCTCTATCGTATTCCACGATCTCAGCTTGAATGCTTGAATTGTTAAGCTTTGCAACGCCATCAGTAATCGCATTTTGTCCAATTTGCCCAACCGCTAATGGCCAACAAAGTGCCAATGAGATTGCTCCGCCAATTGCACCAATTTTTCTTAACTGTTCCATGAGTTCTCTTTCTACACTAGTCTGTTTTTTTTAGTCTAACCCATCAGTAGCAAACAAGAAACATTGAGTTAAATCAGTCTATTGCTCGATACTTCGATTGCCTCAATAAATTAACGGCTAGCTCTCATCCTTATTCAGCGGTTCTTGCTAGGCTAGAGACGTCGCTACTATTAAGGTTGAGCTGTGAATCAATACGCTGTTATCTGTTTGGACAATAATCCGGTTAGCATTGAAAGAATACGTTCGGAGCTGGCTCCGTTAGCTTCTGTATTCGATATTTATACTGCCGAGAACATAGAAGACGCGCATCACGCATTAGAAGATATCCATGATCACCACCAAACGGTTGCTTTAGTGATCACTCATCATCATTCTGGATTTAATGGTGTGCAATTTCTTATTGAACTGGAACAGCTGCCCCATAGTAATACCGCAAGAACGATATTAGTCAGCGCTTCGTCAGACATTCAATCCATTCTGACCGCGGTGAATGAAGGCCGGCTCAATCACTGCCTAACCAAACCCGTTCAAGATCAAGTTCTATTCAAATCTGCGCAGAAAGAGCTGACCTCTTTTGTTATCCAATACGACTCAGAAAACCTGTTATCTTACAGTGATGCGTTGGATCAACAGCGCTTATTCAGAGCACACATCGAGCAAAAGATTCATTCTTTTCAATCGGGTTTCATTCACGACTACCACCAGCTTTCTGACAATGCCCTTGCGGAGCGTGTCGTCAGTGCATTACAAGATGTGTTTTCAAAAGATGACAAAACCAAGGCCATTCGAGACTACTCACCCGAACATCTCCTCACTGTAGAAGGTGAAGACAATCGCTTTTTATGGCTGATCATTGAGGGTGAAGCCGCTCTCTATAAAAAAGACGAGTTGGGACAACAGCGGGAAGTGGTGCGACACTCTAAGGGCAATATTGTCGGCGGGATGTCGTTTGTGACGGGTGAACCTTCGTTCTCAACCGCGATAACCCTAACGCAAACACGAGTCATCAAGCTGGATAAAGATAGCTTTGCTCAAGTGATGCACTCAAACAACACCCTGCTGCCGTTATTCACCAATCTATTGCTCCGTCACTTTAACCGCCGCTTGCAAAGAAGTATCACTAATAAAATCAAGCTGCAACAAACGTTGGAGTCACTAGAGTCTGCACATCAACAATTGATCGAGAAAGAGAAGATGGCGATGCTTGGGCAACTTGTCGCAGGTGTTGCTCATGAGTTGAACAACCCTATTGCCGCGATCTTACGAAGTATTGAAACCTTGTCTGAACATCTCGACCAGATACTCGAAAACTCGTCACTCCCAGAATCGAATAAAGGGACTGACGTGCTGGCGCATTCAAAGTTAGCCAAGCCACTATCAACGGCTCAAGAAAGACAACTCGTAAAGCACCTCACCTCTACTATCGATGATCGTGCGCTAGCCAAAAAAGCAGTGAGACTAAACCTAAGCCAAGACTCGGCGGTTCTAGACACCTTGAAAGACTCACCTGTCGCAGGCAAAGAGCTGCTCAATGACTTAGAGCATTACCACTATGTTGGAAACTCTATCCGCTCAATTCAAGTATGCAGCAAGCGTATTGCCGATATGGTTAAAAGCCTAAAAAGCTATGCCCGAGAAGATGAAGAGGTTCGCCACTACGCAGACATTCACGAAGGGCTTGAAGATACCTTAGTGATCTTTGAAAACAGACTCAAACATCACCAACTCGAAAAACATTACGACACCGAATTACCGCCTTTATTGTGCCAGTCGCTCTCGCTACAACAAGTATGGACGAACCTGATCTCTAACGCACTCGATGCCCTTTCTGAACGAGGAAAAGTGTCAATCACTACCTCTCAACAGACGAAAGGTGACGACACGTTTCTTGTAGTGGAAATCTCCGACACCGGCCATGGCATTGCGAAAGAAGACATCAGCACCATTTTCAACCCAAATTTCACTACCAAAAAAGAAGGTAACTTTGGTTTAGGAATTGGTTTATCTATTTCTCAACAAATCGTTTCGGCTCATCAAGGGTTTATTTTGGTGAAGTCTGAGGTAGGCAGCCATACACACATGCAAGTGTGGCTTCCATTCAAACAAGAAGGAGCACCTCATGAATAAGTACCTAATTTTATGTGTCGATGATGAGCCTGAAGTTCTTAACAGTGTCCTTCAGGACTTGGCGATATTTGAAGAGAACTTTCTGGTTGAAGGTGCTGAGTCTGTAGATGAAGCCAAGCAAGTAATAAAAGAAATGGGACAAGATGGTATAAAGCTCGCGTTAATCTTGTGCGACCACATCATGCCTGACAAAACCGGTATCGACTTTCTCATAGAACTCAATCAGAACGATTACACTAAGCCGACACGCAAACTACTGCTCACAGGGCAAGCTGGCCTGGAAGATACGGTTACCGCGATTAATAACGCAGCGCTTGATTTCTATATTTCTAAGCCTTGGCAAGGTGATCAGCTCAGAGACACAATTACTCAACAACTGACCGACTATGTGATTGCAAACGACAAGCAATTGCTAAACTGGACTTCCATTTTAGATACCGAGCGCATCCTCACGTCAATGGCAAACAAGCGAACAAGCTTTGGTGAATAAGCTAATGCATTGTAAATCGACCTTAAGTTTTGGTGAATCGAACTTAGATTTTGGTGAATAGTCCCATAAACATGAGATCTCAGTTGCAGAGCAGCGCTTAAATTGTATATTTTTTAGCTAAATGGCAAAGGATTGGCATTTTTATGGATTACTTTTCCACGAGTTAGATTAAACTGTCTCAATGTTTATGGTTTGCCTGATTTTTCTCAAGCCAAAGGAATTAACACTAAATAAAGGTTTATGGTCGTTATGCGCAAAATTCTACTTACTACCGCTATGCTATTGGCTTCTGGCCAAGCACTAGCTGTTGATGAACAACCACAAGTAATGAGCAACTTTAACTACGATTACTTTGAAGCACGTATCGGTGCTAGCCCAGTAACATTTGGTGGCGCGTTCAGTAAGTCAATTCACCCGAATGCTCACGCTATAGCACGTATCGATTCAGAATTTGAAGGCGATTACGACTCAGCTGTAGGTCTTGGTTTCCACGCTCCATTAAACAACTGGGCAGACCTAACAGGTGAAATGCTAGCTCGTATCGTTCAGCCTGAAAACTCAAGCTCTACTGATATCGGTATGGAAATCAACGTTGGTGTTCGCCAATGGCTTGGTCCACAACTAGAAGTTGGTGGTAAAGGTGGTTACGTTTCTATCGATGACAACGATGATTGGACAGGTTCTGTTTACGCGCGTTTCCACTCTACAGAGCTTTTCTCTTTAGGTGCTGAAGCTCGTATTAACGACTTCTACGGTGACCAGCTAATGTTCACGGCTCGTTTCAAGTACTAATACTTAACGCTCAAGCCCTAGCAAATAAGCTCTCCATGAGCACTTAGCCTTTTGATACTTAGTCTTTTAAGAAATCCGGCTAAGACAGAAACAAAAAAAACCGAGGACATTCCTCGGTTTTTATTTATTAGTAATAATCTTAAGCATATAAGGCAAACTTCTTTAGTGGCAGCCCTTTAATAATTGCTGCTTGCGTGGCTCTTGTAATAGTTTCCAGTGAATACCATCAATTGCACCCGCAAATTTCCAAAGTAGTTTTAGGTCAACATCGTTTCCGTACGCTTTGCGAACCTTATTAAACACTTCAGGCGCGCCCAACTGCATAAACATTGAAACATCGTCCACACCCGCCTTTTTAACCATGCGCTCTAACGTAAGTTGCATGTTTGGTAGATCTCTCAATCGACGGCTAGCGGATGATTTCTTAAAGCTACGTTGCTGAATTGAATTATCGATTGAAGTACGAATAATACTATCCAATTCAGGATGTTCGCATGTAAACAGGTCAGTAATATCGTAATAATTTACGGTAGCTGTTGTCTGTTTTTTTACATGACGATACTTTTCACAGTCAAGATCCGTCAGTTTTTTATCTAATGACTTTCCACCTCTGATGAATAAACAACCTTCACTCAATAAAGCGAACATAGCGTCATTTTGAAAGAGGCCGATACCTCCAAACATAGAACGTTTTTGATGCTCACCAAATTGATTCACGTAATTAATAAATGCTGTCTCGGTCATATCCGTTGATCCTTAATCAAATTACCCCGATTAGGTTCATTACCAGACAAGCAGCTTTTTATGCGAAAAATTTTTAATCTATTTTTTATTCTTTAGGTGAATATTATGATTTCGTTTTCCACCTTTAAATAAATGATACTTCGAAAAGAAAAATAAGTCTGGGCTTAGTTCACATCAATCAATTGAGTATTATGATTTTTCATGATTGATATCACAGTAAACTATCAAACCATGCTTAAATTTCGACACCCAGTGATACACCCGTTCAAATTATTCAAGGTTATGTCGTCGGATGAGTATTGCTTCACAGCATCGCGGCTTGTAAAATGGCAGAACATACATGTTGTTACTTTTTTTATGAATCATTTATCGTTTTTCTGGCTACCACAAAATAAGGCTCTTCTCTTAAAGGGTCTAGAATCAGAGTTTGCCCAACTTGTTGGCCATTCTATTTCAGCAGGAAAAATAACACTTCCTCCTATCCCTAACGTTGTACTGAAAATTCAAAAGCTTTGCACTCTCGAATCAACCGGGATTGCCGAAGTTGCCGAATGCTTACTTGAAGACCCAGGCCTCACTGCTGTCGTCATTCGAGTGGCTAACTCTGTCGTATTCAACAGACGCAACATTACTTGTGTCGATATGATGACGGCTGTGTCGCGCCTTGGCATATTAAGAGTGCGTGATATCGTTACGGCTCAGGCTATTGAGCAACTCAAGCATTCAGTCAACCTGAGCAAAGAGTGTAATGAGTTACTGGTTCAGAGCGCTTCTGTCTCCAAAGAACTCGGCGCCACTATGGTACTGGTGACCAACGGCTTCAAAGAACTCTCCCCTATCGAATACCGCTACCTTGAACATGAGAAGTCACTGCTTGTTGGGTTACTGGCTGACATTGGTTTGTTCTGTTTAGTGAGCGAATACCACCTCTACCTCGAAAATGGCAATTACCTAGACCACGATATCGCCCTACAAATATTCCAAGGCCAATGTTCTGCAACCAGTAAACTGGTGCTTAATCGTTGGGGCTTCGACAGCGACTTTATTGATGTGTGCAGTAATACCATTAATAGCCACGAAGAACGCGAAGTGTCTTACTTGGATATTGCACGAATCGCTAATCACCTGCTGATGTTCAGAAACAAGGATGAGAACATCGATGATCACGAAGTTGAACTTAACGTGACAGGTGCAGAGGTGCTTTATAAATTAAGCAACTTGAGCAAACATGATTTTAATGCAAAGCTAAGCGACGTGATCAATACTAGTGGCTTCTAAGTCACTGTTAAGTGACAAGTAAATGTAATATGAAGTAAATGCAATGGGGAAAGCATGTTTACAGGGATGATCTTTATATTTGCACCACTCGTCGTGGGGTATCTTTTTTCTATTTCGAACGATCAGACGCTAGAATTTATCAACCGCTCGACATCGCGGTTGATCTACGTGATTCTCGCATTAATGGGGCTAAGCTTAGCCGCCCTCGATAACCTAGGCAGTAATCTGCAGACAATCCTTCTTTACACCGTCACTTTCTTTGTCTGCTTAAGTGTTTGTAACCTAATAGCACTGCCCGCTATTGATAAGTTATTGCCACTCAAAACCGATAGTAGCAAGAAGAAGCTTCCCCTCTCTTCGATGGCGATGGAGTCTGCCAAACTGATCCTAGTTGTGGGTTCAGGCCTTATCGCTGGCTTAGTGCTCCCTATTGGCCTTGATTGGGTTGATACCGCCAGTGAATGGATTTTGTTTGTACTTCTCTTCTTTATTGGCATTCAACTGCGTAATAGCGGTTTAACACTTCGACAAATCTTGCTGAACAAACACGGCATGGTCATCGCAATCACGATTATCGTCACCTCAATGCTAGGTGGCGTTATCGCGGCTTACATTCTGGATATCCCTCTGTTCAAAGCCTTGGCTATGTCTTCTGGATTTGGTTGGTATTCTCTGGCTGGTATCTTGATGGGTGACGCCTTTGGTCCTGTTTATGGTGGCGCTTCTTTCATGCTTGAGCTGTTAAGAGAGTTAGTTGCCTTAGTACTGATTCCAGTGCTGATTCGCAGCTATCCGTGTACCTCTATAGGCTACGCAGGCGCTACGGCGATGGACTTCACTCTACCTGTCATTCAAACAACAGGCGGTGTTCGATGTGTGCCTATCGCTATCGTCAGTGGCTTTATCCTAAGCTTGCTTGTCCCGATTTTGATGTTGTTCTTTGTATCTCTTGCTAACTAGATCGCAGGAATAGCGTTTGTTTTAGATTAGAATGCAACTCGAATACCTATGCCCAAGACACCGATACAGTTACCGAAATAAAAAGACACTAAGTGTCATTGCTCAACAAATAACGATCACGGTAACCTGTAACGACAAAGTTATAAAAAGAATAAACTTACAAAAGGAACCACTATGAAACGCCTTTGCGTCGCATTACTGCTAGCTTCAACTTCTACTTTCTCTTTTGCAGCAGATTCAATGTCTGAAACAAACCAGTGCCAAGCAAAAAAATATGATGCGTACATCGACGCCTCTTTGAATTGGTATGCCGACCTTGCTGCATTGACCTCTGAGCAATACCCAGAGCTAACAGAAGTCAGTGAGTGGTTCCTAGAAGGTCGTAAGCACCACTTTGAGCTTAATCGTGCTGCAGTAAACTACTACCTTGTGAACGACTCAAGCAAAGTGGCTACAGAACAACCTGTCGAAGGTTGGCTACAACTAGAGCAACACGACATTAAAACGCTATCAACACGTGATGACGAGCTAGGTAAAATCGCGAAAACAACGTTCGACGACCGCCAATCAACGCCTCATGCTCAAAACTACGAGCTACGTTCAGCGTTTGCAGAATTGCTTAGCCACCCTAAGCAAATCGATACGGCACTGCAACGCTATAACCAGTCAATTACTAAACTTGAAGCGATTAAGTGTAAATAACCCCTCATTTAATATGCTTTTTTGAGAAGTTGGATTTCATAATTAAGACGGGACATTGTTCCCGTTTTCGTTTAGATTGTCCCGCTCGCGTCAATATAAAAAAAAATAAATCGCTTGCTATGGTTACGGAACAAAAAACAGCAGATGTTAGCTTCGACAGTCTTTTACGTATCTTCACGGTACCTGAAGGCCCAGATTCAACACTCACTCAAATTGAAGACAAACTTTCACGAAACCTGAATCAATTCTTACGTGAACACATTGTGGCTGAAGAAAAGCCGCTGCGTGAAATTGAGAAAGATTTTTCAAATGCTCATATCCCTGAGCAGCCTGAGTTTGTTTCTGAACATACTGAGCATCTCCTCGATTCTCTCGTGTCTCACTCGGTTCATACGTCTTCGCCAAGTTTTATTGGCCACATGACGTCTGCTCTGCCGTACTTTCTGATGCCGCTTTCTAAGATCATGATTGCGTTGAATCAGAATCTAGTAAAAATTGAGACCTCCAAAGCTTTCACGCCCCTAGAGCGTCAAGTTCTGGGTATGCTACATCGCTTGATCTACCAAGATGACGATCAGTTTTATTCACGCTGGATGCACAGTGCGAACCACTCTTTGGGTGCGTTTTGTTCTGGTGGTACCATCGCGAACATTACTGCGCTTTGGGTTGCGCGCAACAATGCGCTGAAGGCACAAGGCTCGTTCAAAGGTGTAGAAAAAGAAGGCTTATTTAAAGCCATGAAGCACTACGACTACGAAGGCCTAGCCATCTTAGTTTCTGAACGTGGTCACTACTCTCTGAAAAAAGCCGCAGATGTCCTTGGTATTGGTCAAGAAGGTCTAGTGTCTGTTAAGACGGATAACGACAACCGCATTTGCACTTACGATCTAAGACTCAAGATCGAGCAACTTAAGCAGAACAAGATCAAACCTTTCGCCGTCATTGGTGTGGCTGGTACAACCGAAACTGGTAATATCGATCCGCTAAGAGACATTGCTGAGGTGTGTGCCGAAACAGATTGTCACTTCCACGTAGATGCAGCTTGGGGCGGTGCGACTCTGATGTCGAACAATCATCGTCACCTGCTTGATGGCATCGAGCTAGCAGATTCAGTCACGATTGACGCACATAAACAGCTTTATATCCCTATGGGTGCGGGTATGGTGCTGTTTAAGAAACCAGATGCGATGACAGCGATCGAACATCATGCTCAATACATATTGCGTAAGGGTTCGAAAGATCTTGGTAGTCATACGTTAGAAGGCTCTCGTTCCGGTATGGCAATGCTTGTTTATGCGTCGATGCACATCATCAGCCGACCTGGCTATGAACTGCTAATCGACCAAAGCATCAACAAAGCGCGCTACTTTGCCGACCTGATTAAAGATCAAAGCGATTTCGAACTGGTTTCAGAGCCTGAGCTGTGCCTACTGACATACCGCTATGTGCCTGAACCAGTTAAAGCGGCGCTGCTTAAAGCTGACGCAATAAAACGCGTTGAACTGAATGAGCTACTGAATGAACTGACCAAGTTTATTCAAAAGAAGCAGCGTGAAACAGGCAAGTCTTTCGTATCGCGAACGCGCTTAAATCCCGAAGCATGGGCGCATCAACCAATCATCGTTTTCCGCGTAGTGTTAGCAAATCCACTGACAGGTAATGATATTCTTTCTTCAGTGCTTGAAGAACAGCGTGAAATCTCTAAACTAGCACCAAACTTGATGGGCAAAATCAACAAACTGGTTACGCAAATCAACGCATAGTCATTCAATTTTAGTTGCATCAAATTGAAAATTTCTTTCTTTTTGATGTAACTAAGCTGTCAGTTCATACTCAATTTGCATTCTTTTTGCTCAAACTCTCTTCCAATTCTGTAGTTTTCTAAAATTTTGTTGAGGTTTGTCATATTCTTAAGCATTCATGCCGTGTTTTTGTATTAGTAAATAGTATGTTGGGTTTATACTGACTCTATGGTGCTAGTTAGCTTGATATCTATTTGATGCAGCAGTATTTACAATACCGAATATAACTTTGGCTTTGTGCTTACTGATATTTGCTTCAGCCATACCCCCTGGTAAAAGATATTAACTAGCAAGTTGTTCTCTATACCCTTGTGAACACTATGAATACATTAGAAAAAATACAAAAAAACCTGGAAAATTTCAGCAAGTCTGAGCGTAAGGTAGCCGAAGTAATCATGGCTTCCCCTCAAACTGCAATTCATTCTAGCATTGCTACCTTAGCTAAAATGGCTGACGTGAGTGAGCCTACAGTTAACCGCTTCTGTCGTCGTTTAGACACAAAGGGCTTTCCTGACTTCAAACTTCACCTAGCTCAAAGCTTGGCGAACGGTACACCTTACGTGAACCGTAATGTTGAAGAAGATGATGGCCCAGATGCTTACACGCATAAGATTTTCGAATCAACTATGGCTTGTCTAGACGTTGCTAAAAACAGTCTAGACGCGATGCAAGTTAACCGTGCGGTTGACCTGCTGACTCAAGCAAAACGCATTTCATTCTTCGGACTGGGTGCCTCTTCTGCTGTAGCCAAAGATGCTCAAAACAAGTTCATTCGTTTCAATATCCCAATCACTTGTTTCGAAGACATCGTGATGCAACGCATGAGCTGCATTAACTGCAGTGACAACGACGTTATTGTTCTTATCTCTCACACTGGCCGCACAAAAAGCCAAGTTGAGATTGCGAACTTAGCTCGCGAGAACGGCGCAACAGTTATCGCTATCACAGCGAAAGACTCTCCATTAGATAAAGCGAGCTCGCTGTCTATCTCATTGGATGTACCGGAAGACACTGACGTTTACATGCCAATGGCAAGTCGCGTTGTTCAGATGACGGTTATCGATGTGCTAGCAACAGGCTTTACACTTCGTCGTGGTTCTGGTTTCAGAGAGAACCTAAAGCGCGTGAAAGAGTCACTTCGTGATTCACGTTACGAGAAGTATTCTCAGTTCTAATCTGTTAAGGCATGACCTGAAAACACATGAACTGAGAACAAGTTGAATTAAAAAACGGAGCCTAGTGCTCCGTTTTTATTTATCTGTTTACAATTTACAATGGTTTATGCAGTGAACTGTTCGAAGAACGTTAGATCGTCCAGCTATTGCCTTTCTCTACAACATTATTCTCAGACGCATAAGAGTTAATAATGGTAAAACTCGACTCGGCAGCCTGTTCTGGGGCAAGTTGATTAGCCTGATTCATTGAGGCTGTCTCATGATCCCCCTCTCCACAACTGCACTCCTCGCAAACCTGCTTCAGAATATGTACAAGCCTCTCTTGATTCAACGGTAAAGGGGTTCCTTTAATAGCCACTGATTTGAGCGCATCGGCAGACACCTCATCAAACTGAGCTTCGCAGACACCAAATTCAAGTAAGCTTGGTAGCTTGAGTGTATCCAACACTTCAGATAACCAAACAATCGCCTCTTCTTCTTTTGCTTCTACGTTACCCGTCACTATCTGAGCGATTCGCTGATAACGCGCTAATATGTCGTTTCTTTGCTGCTCTTTCGCTACAGCTATGTTTTCTAACATCACAAATGGTGCCAAGCGCGCTGTAATCACACTGTGCGGCGCAGAAATCTTACCTCCTAACGCAGAAGCTAGCCCGTGCGCAGCGCCGAGCTTAGCATTGGTTATCGCCATTCCTCCGAGCATAGAAGCGAAGGCAAGGTCAGAACGCGCTTGAGGTTCATCATAGATACACGCCTGAATGACAGAACGACTCAGCTTACGCAATCCTTCTTCACAGATCATATCGGTTAACGGATTCGGTTCACCACACACATAGGCTTCCATTAAATGGGTAAATGCGTCCATAGCACCGCGGCCAGATAAATACGGATTAGTGCCATGGGTTAATGCTGGGTCAACAATCGCGACGTCAGCTAGCATGTCTGGGCTTCTAAGGCTTATCTTGACTTGGTCTTGTCCAGACTTAAGCACCGCATTTCTAGTGACTTCAGCGCCGGTACTCGCTGTGGTTGGGATAGCGATAAACGACAGTGGTTTGGTTTTAAGAGGAACATTACGCCCAACCACTTCAACATAGTCGTATAAATTACCTTGATTAGGTAAAACCGCAGCTAACGCTTTTCCCATATCAATGGCACTGCCGCCACCCATTGCCACCACCATATCAGGTTTAAATCGCCGAGCAGACGTGGCAGCCTCTTCAACCATTTTGATATTGGGTTCACCCGAAACGGCAATGTGCTGGTAACGCATACTCTGCGCATCTAGATAGTCAGTAACCAGTGAGGTGCGTTCTAATGTATTACCAGTAACCAATAACACGCTGTAGCCGTATTGATTAAAGAGAGACAATGAAGCGGGAAGTGCCCCATCACCAAAGATGATCTTTGTAGATGTCATAAATTGAAACATGGAGCCTCCTGCGCCTATGACTAAACAAAACTACGAACTCTTGGTTTTTTTGAAATTCTTGGTTTTTGGCATTTAATCTTCGGAATACAACCTTCGAAATGTAACCTTTGTACTTGCAACACAATGCCTGCATCTTAAATACAAGCACACTAAAATGGGGTTACATCTGGCAGCTTACCGAATATGGTTCCATACCCAATAATAAGATGCCTCGTTCTGTGTTTGATTTTTTTGACGAGGTGCGACTTGTCACACTAAAGATGGATTAAAGTCGCAATCTTAGGGGTAATTCACACTCTAATATTAAGGGTACTGAACGATGGTAGAGGCCAGTGAACGCGACCCTGCCTTTTTATGATTAATATTTGCGCTGATAGGCAAAACCTATCGTATTAAGAGGCAATTCCATCTTTATTTCCCCATGGCATTGAGGCATAGTTGGTTTTAAGAAAGTTTGAGTGGCATTCATTAAAGAATAGTTAACATAATTGAGTTAACGAGCCTCATCCCGTATTTAGGAGAAATTAAATGTTTGTAGTTATTTTTGGTCGCCCTGCTTGCCCATTCTGTGTTCGTGCAAAAGAGCATGCTGAAACTCTTAAAGCTAAACGCGATGACTTCAACTACCGTTACGTTGACATCCACGCTGAAGGCATCAGCAAAGCTGACCTAGAGAAGACTGTTGGTAAGCCTGTAGACACAGTGCCACAAATCTTCATCGACCAAGACCACATCGGCGGCTGCACAGAATTTGAAGCATACGCAAAAGAAAACCTAGGTCTTTTCGACTAAGCTAGGATTTCTCATACGAGAATCGAGGCTACGGCCTTAAACAGCAGACTAATTTAAGCGTTAGACTGTACGATTTATATCAAGCCCGCTCACTGTAGCGGGCTTTTTTTATGACCAGTTTTCGTACGGAATAACAATAAAGTCAAAATCAAGTAAAATAGCAAAATATCGCTTATATTTTATTTATATTTAGATACAATTCACCTCTCAAACTTACCCTGTGTTTCACGCCAATTATTGAGCGACCACTGTGAATATCGACGTTGTTTTTCTGTTAGAACAAAACCCCATTCTCCTCATCTTTGTTGTTTTATCGATTGGCTTAGCCATTGGTAAAATTCGTTTCGGTAGCCTCCAACTCGGCAATTCAATCGGTGTTCTGATTACTTCCCTTATCATGGGACATCTTGGTTTTTCGTTTAACGCTGATGCGCTCACGATTGGCTTCATGCTTTTCATCTACTGTGTAGGTATTGAAGCAGGACCAAACTTCTTCGGGATCTTCTTCAGAGACGGTAAGCATTATCTCATTCTGAGCCTTGTGGTTCTCTCTACCGCAATTGCTTTAACGTATTTCAGTAGCCACTACCTTGGGTTAGGCTTTGGTTTATCCGCAGGCATGATGGCGGGGGCCTTAACAGCAACGCCTATATTAGTAGGTGCTCAAGATGCTCTGAATTCTGGGCTTGCAGAATTACCAAGAAACATGGATATAGGCCTGATCATCGAAAACCTCTCCGTTGGTTATGCGATGGCTTACCTAGTTGGCTTAATCAGTATGATTATGTTTGCTCGCCTTATTCCAAAGCTTCAGAAAGTTAACCTACACGATTCAGCTGAGCAAATCGCCCAAGAGCGTGGCTTAGGTGCTTCAGGGCAACGTAAGGTTTACCTTCCAATCATACGAGCTTACCGCGTAGGACAAGAGCTTATATCTTGGACAGACGGTAAGAACCTTCGTGAACTGGGTATCTATCGCCAAACGGGCTGTTACATCGAGCGTATTCGCCGTAATGGTATTCTTGCCCATCCAGATGGTGATGCGATCCTGCAAGAAGGTGATGAAATCGCATTGGTAGGTTTCCCTGATAGCCACGCGCGTCTCGACCCAAGCTTCCGTAATGGTAAAGAGGTTTTCGACCGTAACCTTCTCGATCTGCGTATCGTGGAAGAGGAGATTGTCGTTAAGAGTGACAGCATCGCAGGTAAGCGCCTATCCGACTTGAACCTATCTGAATACGGCTGTTTCCTTAACCGCGTAGTACGTGCTCAAATTGAAATGCCGATGGACTTAAATATCGTGCTTTCTAAAGGCGATGTCCTGCAGGTGAGTGGCGAAAAGAGTCGCGTTCACGGTCTAGCTGAGAAAATTGGTTTCATCTCGATCCACAGCCAAATGGCGGATTTGATGGCCTTCTGTAGCTTTTTCATTCTGGGTATTTTGTTTGGTTTGATCACCATGACATTCGGTCAGGTGTCGTTTGGATTAGGTAATGCGGTTGGCCTGCTTTTATCCGGCATCATGCTTGGCTTCTTAAGAGCAAACCACCCTACTTTCGGTTATGTGCCTCAGGGGGCATTGAACATGGTCAAAGACCTGGGTTTGATGTTCTTCATGGTCGGTATCGGCTTGAGCGCCGGTGGTAAGATGTTTGAACACTTAACGCAAGTAGGCCCTCAGGTCATCGGTATTGCTCTAGTAGTGAGTGTTCTGCCGGTATTCTTCGCTTACTTGGTTGGTGCTTACGTATTGAAGATGAACCGAGCTCTACTATTTGGTGCCATCATTGGCGCGCGAAC
Source organism: Vibrio sp. 10N.222.47.A9 (assembly GCF_963872585.1). NCBI lineage: Bacteria > Pseudomonadati > Pseudomonadota > Gammaproteobacteria > Vibrionales > Vibrionaceae > Vibrio > Vibrio sp. 10N.222.47.A9. The sequence goes on from NZ_CAWNBB010000043.1 coordinate 180,404, forward strand.
CTGTGCTCCGGCGATGGACATCGTAAATGACCACGCTCGCTCAACTATCCCTGCTCTGGGTTACGCGGGTACGTACGCGATTGCCAATATATTGATGACCTTAGCAGGTACTTTCATCATCATAATTAGCTAGCGTCTGCTACTTTAAAAGCAGCCAAGCTTAGATATTTCGAATGCACTAATTCATCTTTGGATTAGTGCATTTTTTATTACTTCTTCTCAGCTTTAACGCATCCCAAGTCTGCTCTTAGAGCTTTTGCATCCTGCTATTCGTATCTGCTGATATCTTTCATATCTGGTTTTTAGCAAAAAAAATAGGCGCTCAGTGAGCGCCTATTTCGTTTTGATTCGATTGTTTGAATTAGATGTCAGCCACATCAAATTCAACAGCAGTATCAACGTCAGCTTCGTAATCAACGCCTTCAACACCGAAACCGAACAGCTTCAAGAACTCTTCTTTGTACTCTACGTAGTCAGTCAGTTCTTTCAGGTTTTCAGTTGTGATTTGAGGCCATAGGTTACGACAATGCTCTTGAATGTCGTCACGAAGTTCTAGGTCGTCTAGACGTAGACGGTTCACTTCGTCAACTTCCGCTGCGCTGCCATCTTCTTTGTACAAACGTTGGCTGAACATACGGAAGATCTGTTCCATACAACCTTCGTGAATACCTTCTTCACGCATCTTCTTGAACACCATAGCGATGTAAAGAGGCATAACAGGGATTGCAGAACTTGCTTGAGTCACAACAGACTTAAGAACAGCAACATTTGCAGTACCGCCTGTTTGGCCTAGTTTTTCGTTTAGCGCTGATGCTGCACGATCTAGATCCATCTTAGCTTTACCTAGCGCGCCATCCCAGTAGATTGGCCACGTTAGCTCAGTACCGATGTAGCTGTAAGCAACAGTCTTACAACCGTCAGCTAGAACACCCGCTTCAGAAAGTGCGTTAATCCAAAGTTCCCAATCTTCACCGCCCATTACAGTAACAGTGTCTTTGATCTCTTCTTCAGTAGCAGGCTCAACGCTTGCTTCGATGATCGCATCTTTGTTTGTATCTACTGCTGTAGATGTGTACGTTTCGCCGATAGGCTTAAGAGCTGAACGAATTACTTCGCCAGTCTCTGGCATTTTACGCACTGGAGACGCCAGTGAGTACACAACCATATCGATCTGACCTAGGTCTTCTTTGATCAGGTCAATTGTTTTCTGTTTCGCTTCGTTAGAGAAAGCATCGCCGTTAAGGCTTTTTGAATACAGGCCTTCTTCTTTAGCTAACTTGTCGAACGCTGCTGAGTTGTAAAAGCCAGCTGTGCCCGGCTTTTTCTCAGTACCGGCTTTCTCGAAGAAAACACCGATAGTTGAAGCACCGCCACCAAATGCAGCCGCAATACGTGAAGACAAGCCGTAGCCACTTGAAGAGCCAACAACGAGTACACGTTTAGGTGCGTTTGCGATTGGGCCTTGAGCTTTTGTGTAAGCAATTTGTTCTTTTACATTAGCTTCACAACCGACTGGATGTGTTGTAGTACAGATGAATCCGCGAATTCGAGGTTTGATGATCATATTCAACTTCCTTAAAAAATCAGGGTAAGGATAAAAGTTTCGTACGCAAATGGCATCTAATTTCTGTAAAAATGTGGTGAAAATGCAAGTGGTTGGAGCACTCAGCGGATATTTGCTGACTAAGTCACCATTTGTTAACGCACCTATTGCGACTTCTACGACAAAAACAAAAAAAGGCACCTTATTAGGTGCCTTTTATCATTTCTTTATCTAAGCAACGCTATTTAGCTTAGGTTTTAACTCTTTTCGCGTCAAAGTTTCACTAAAGTCATGACTGAAGTGGTCAACTTGAATCGCTGTATAGCGTAGTTTATCAGCAGCAACAATTTGGTCGACTTCTTCTTGTGTCAGAACATCAGCAGCAAGTGCTTGAGCCAGTTTATCCGCAAGCAAGCCTTTACGAGCCACTTTGCCCTCTTTCACTGCTTTGAAGATCTTACGCTCCAGAGGCTTGATGCTGTACATCGCATTGAAAGCATTCTCCATAAGGCCAACACTATCATCTTCCTCTTTGCCAATGTAACAAAGGTGCGTCAGACGTTCACGGTGAGCTCCCGGAGTCATCAAGCTTTCTGCTAGTTGAACTGTTAGGTTATCACTCGGTTTTTCGAAGTGGTTACCAACAGGGAAAACTAGTCCTTTCAGCACTTTCCCAACCATCTTGTTCGGGAAGTTTCTGTACGCTTCCTGCAGCGACTTAGCCGCATTATGGAAACAGTGTTGAACCGCGTAATGTACGTAGTCTAGGTCAGCTTGTTGACGACCTTCGTCTTCATACTTCTTAAGCGCAGCCGACGCCATGTATAGGTAACTTAGACCATCACCCAAACGTGCAGAGATAAGCTCTTTACGTTTCAGTTCGCCACCTAGCGTCAGCATTGCGAAATCCGCACTCACTGCAAGCGCACGGCTCAAACGAGTCAAATCTTGGTAGTAAGGCTTCGTTGGGCCGCTCATGTCGGCTTTAATGAACTTAGAGCCAGTTAGTGCCGCACCAAAAGCACCGAACGTGTTTTTAGTTGCGTGTGAGATGTGCTTGAACAACAAGCTATCAAAGTCTTTTGCACCTTGCTTCTCATCTGGGTTCGCTGCCGCTTCCATTTCGCTCAATACGTATGGGTGACAACGTGTCGCACCTTGACCGAAGATCATCAGGTTACGAGTTAGAATGTTCGCACCTTCTACTGTGATAGCAACTGGAATACCTAGGTAAGGCGCAGCCAAGTAGTTCATTGGGCCATCTTGAATTGCACGACCTGAATGGATATCCATTGAGTCATTCAGAATAGTACGTGCCATCTCTGTCATGTGATACTTCGCGATAGCCGTTACGATACCCGGCTTCTCTTTCATATCAAGTGAAGTGGTTGTCAGTGTACGAGTCGCTTCTAATAGATACGTTAAACCACCAATACGACCAAGGCTCTCTGCAACACCTTCAAACTTACCAATCGACATACCGAATTGCTTACGAACATAAGCGTACGCACCAGTAGTTTTCGCTGTTAGGTGGCCCATCGCCGTGCCAAGTGCCGGTAACGAGATACCACGACCTGCAGACAGACATTCCACCAGCATACGCCAGCCTTTACCTGCGTAATCTGCACCACCGATTAGCCATTCCATTGGAATAAACACATCGTGACCGCGTGTTGGGCCGTTCATAAACGCAAGACCAAGTGGATCATGACGCTCACCAATCACAACACCTTCGTGGTCTGCCGGGATAAGCGCACACGTGATGCCAATGTCTTCTTTGTCACCCAGTAGCTTTTCTGGATCGTGCAGTTTGAAAGCCAGACCAAGTACCGTCGCCGCTGGAGCTAGCGTAATGTAGCGCTTGTTCCAGTTAAGCTTGATGCCTAGTGTCTCTTTGCCTTCGTGCATGCCCATACAAACGGTACCGACATCAGGGATACCACCCGCATCAGAACCTGCTTCAGGCCCTGTTAGTGCGAAACAAGGGATATCTGTACCGTCAGCAAGACGAGGTAACCAGTAGTCTTTTTGATCTTGAGTTCCGTAGTGAGACAGTAGCTCACCAGGGCCAAGAGAGTTTGGAACCATTACCGAAACCGCAGTACTAATACTACGCGTCGCAATTTTAGTTACGATGGTAGAGTTTGCGTGCGCTGAAAATTCACGACCGCCGTACCCTTTTGCGATAATTAGCGAGAAGAAACGCTCTTTGCGTAAGAAGTTCCAAACTTCCTCAGGAAGGTCTCGGTCTTCTTTCACAATTTTGTGGTCATCTAGCATAGCGAGCAATATTTCAAGTTCATTGTCCATGAACGATTGCTCTTCTGCTGTCAGCTGAGGTTTTGGGTACTGGTGAAGCTTAGTGAAATCTGGTTTACCAGAAAACAGCTCTCCGTCCCACCACACGCTACCCGCTTCCATCGCTTCTTTCTCGGTGCTAGATAGTGGTGGTAGTACTTTTTTAAAGAGTTTAAAAGCTGGGTCACTTACCCATTTTTGTCTTAGAGAGCTCATAGTTCAGATCCTTTTGTTCACTATATTGTTTGTGAATATTTTGCTTTTTATTGTTTTATTCTTTTGCTGACATGCCAGCGGCCAAAAATGGAATGAGAATATCGACCACTGCCTTCGCATCTATCTTTGTGTCGTAGTCATTCTCTGCAATTTCTATTAGAGCTTGGCTAGACGCCATGGTGAAAACACAAGTCCCAAGGGTGAAGTGTAAACGCCAAAATAACTGCTCTTGAGTGAGGTTCGGATTAGCTTTCATTACTGACGTCGTAAACAGAGTCAGTACTTCGCTGTAGCGAGTTGTAATGAACCAACGCAAGTGACCTTGCACATCCGTATAACCTCGACCGATGAGTAACATAAATCGGCTAGTACCGTTTGGCCTTACATCATTCAGTGCTCTTAGTGGCTGTCTTAAAGACTCAAACACATCACTCATAGAATACGTTTCGTTCAAGTTTAAGTTCACTAAAGCGTCTTGCAATGCAGGCATAAATGCTTCTAAGTATCGATTGAGTACCGCACGAACCAGAGTCTTCTTATCGCCAAAGTGGTAGTTCACTGAAGCAAGATTGACATTGGCTTTACCCGTAATAGTGCGTAAAGAGGTGTCATTGAAACCGTGCTCAGCAAATAAGCCTTCAGCCACATCTAAGATTTTGTCTTTGGTTGTACTTCTTGGTGCCATTTCAATCACTCGTATTAAACAACTGTTTGAAATATACGCCTAGAACATTTATTTAACAAGCAAGCAACATCACATTTTCACCAATTGGTCGTACCAGTTATCGAGAATCAGCTCTAACCGATTGAATCGATGTACGTTTAATAAAAAAGGAAAAATTACTGAATTTTCTGGGAACTGAATTAGAAATGGAGGGTCATAAATTAGGTAGAAAACAGAGTATTTAGAAGTTTAACAGGCCGTCAAACTTGTTTCTCTCCCTGCTTTCTTAATTACTGCATTTTCCTTATTAACTCCTATACTTGTATCCGCCCAAACCGCATTGGTTTGGGCTTTTTTTTGTTTGTTGTTTGTTGTTTGTTGTTTGTTGTTTGTTGTTTGGTACGAGAGTGAGCCTTACTTACCCCTCTTCACAACTACTAACTACAACCTGAACAGCGCGACCGTCTCTTTATATGCTGTCATTTTCTCCTAAGAATCGAACTACCATGCTTGGCACATTGTTATCACTGGAACTCGTATTTCAAACAACCTACTAGCCAACGTTTACCTATCTGAGCCCAAACCTAATACTACGTTTCCTCTATTTACAGTGCATCCATTCGAAGCTTGCCACTTGCTACTATTGGCAAACTAATCAATAAGGATAGGGACTTACATTCGAAATAAAGCCAACAAACTTAGCAATTTCTTGCAGATGTCCTAAGCTTCGTTTAATACCCTTTTCAATTAAGTAGTTAAACGCTTGTTGGGAAGCGGCGGGAGCTTTTAAAAGTAGAAGGAGACCTACTTTGAGACTGTTGAAATTACCCATTATGTGTTGCTTGGTTATTGCAGCTCCACTCTCTGCTCAAACTTTAGAACAGGCCGTCGCCATTACCTTGGCTACTAACCCTGAGATAAAGAGTATCTTTAATGAGTTTGTGAGTGTACGGAAACGAAATGACGCCGCTGGCGGTGCTTATAGACCTAGTATCGACCTCGATGCTGGTATTGGTTATGAAGGCATTAACCCTGCGCCAAACAATGGTCCTGATACGGATCTCACACGAAAGGAAGCCACGATATCCCTCACTCAGTTGCTGTGGGATGGTTCATCGACTCTCAATGATATTGATCGTACTGCCGCAGAAGCAGAATCGGTTCGTTTGCAATTGCTCGCGGATGCCGAAGACAAAGCGCTAGAGGTCACACAGATCTACTTAGACGCAGTGAAAGCAACTGAAGTTTTAGCCCTTTCGGAAAGCAACCTCGCTATCCACAAGAAAATCTATAAAGACATCAAAAAGCGTGCAGTCTCAGGCATAGGCTCAACCGCAGATGTGTCTCAAGTAGAAGCAAGGATTGCAAAAGCGCACGGCAACTTATTAGCCGCGCAGAACAACCTAATTGATACACACACCCAATTTAGAAGAATAGTGGGTCAAGAACCGCTTGGCTTAGTCTACCCAAGAGCCGATATTTCTATGATTCCTCTGTCATTATCAGACGCCCTTGTTGATGCTCTGGACCAACACCCAGTCATCAAAGTCGCGACTGCAGATGTCGATTCAGCGCACTTCCAGTACAAACAATCAAAAGGGGTTAACTACCCGACGTTCTCTATCGAGGCATCTCAATCATGGCGAGATGATGCGGGAGGCGATGAAGGCTCAAGTCAAGAAACGCTCGCGATGCTAAGAATGCGATATAACTTGTACAACGGCGGAACAGACAGTGCTAATTCTGAAGCTGCTGCTTACCAATTGAACAAAGCAAAAGATTTGAGAGATCGAGCTTATCGCCAAGTGGAAGAAGGCCTTCGCCTCTCTTGGAGTGCATTGGATCTGACGTTGCAACAAAAGAATTTCTTGTCTGATCACGTGGATTCGGCATCAGAAACCGTTATCGCATATGAAAAACAATATCGAATCGGTAAGCGTACACTCCTTGATCTGCTTAACACTGAAAACGAATTGTTTGAAGCCCGTAAAGATTATCTAGATGCGCATTACTCTGAACAGTACGCTAAATACCGTGTAATGAACGCGACAGGCTCTCTATTGAACGCTCTACTGGTCGACATTCCAGACGAGTGGACAACGGCTGTGGAGTATTAATGATGAAGAGACCTTATTTATTACTTTCTGCATTAACGATAACGCTATGTGCTTGCTCTAGCCAAAATGAAGAGCCCTACATAGAAACCCCAGAAGCGGAGCAAATTTCTGATCTGCAAGATGATGATAACGATGGTGTGGTCAATGCACGAGACACCTGTCCTGGCACACCAGCGTCGTCTCTGGTAGACAACGAAGGCTGTGGAGAGACGGTTAGCTCGCAAGAAGTCAGACAGCTGAACATCCTTTTCGCCAATGACTCCTATGAAGTTAACCCTATCTTCTCAGATCAAATCACTACCATGGCTGAGTTCTTAGAAACCTACCAAAGTGCATCGATAGAGATTCAAGGTTACGCGAGTAAAGTGGGTTCCAACGAATACAACTTAGATTTATCAAAAAGACGAGCAAACAATGTTCAAGACGAGTTACTGTCGAATGGTATAGAGCCAGAGCGAGTGAGAATTGTCGGTTATGGTGAAGAACGCCTGGAAAACGAGGGTGATGATGCTACTTCTCATGCACTAAACCGTAAGGTCACGGCAACCGTGGTTGGGTTAAGTGAACAAATCGTTGAAGAGTGGACCATTTTTACCACGCTAGAAAAATAGCGTGACATTGTCACTGAAATGTAAGACGGGTTATCTTACAAAGACAGCTTAACAGTAAGATCAAGAAAGCCGTGATAGGGTTGCCCATCACGGCTTTTTTGTTCTTTGTTGTCACATGAGTCGAGGGATGACTCTGTGACTCTTCTTGCTACTCAAGAGTTGGCTTGTTACTCAGTGAGTAGGCTCGCTATCAAGCGAACCTACTACCGAATATAGTTTTACTTACCAACTATGCTTTTACTTACCAATTATAGCTTTACTTCTTGTTGCTTAGTCTTCGGTAGAGAAATACTTAGCAGGAAGTAACCTAAGATAGCTGCAGTCGTTGATCCCATCAGGATGCCTAGTCGAGCGAGCGTATCAAAGTCTGCGTTAGTTGGACCAAATGCTAGTGATGAAATAAAGATAGACATCGTAAAGCCAATACCACACAACACAGATACCGCGAAGATGTTCATGAAATTCACACCTTCAGGAAGTTTAGCTACACCCGTTTTCACAGCGCCCCAGCTGAATAGGAAGATACCCAGTGGCTTACCAACCAATAGACCCATAGCGATACCAAGCGGTAACATGCCTGTAAGGTTTGAAATTGAGATGCCTTCCAGTGAGATACCTGCGTTTGCAAATGCGAAGATTGGCAAAATTGCAAAAGCGACGTATGGGTGCAGAGCATGCTCTAGGTGTTTCAGCGGAGAACGCTCCCCTTTATTGCCTTTCAGTGGGATAGCAAAACCAATAACTACACCAGCCAATGTTGCATGAACACCAGACTTCAATACTGCGAACCACAGAATTGCACCGACAATGAGATAAATACTCAGCTTAGTCACATGCTTGTTGTTTAGCATGAACAGCACACCCGTTGCGATGAAGCCAACCGTTAGTGCAAGCGTAGATAGATCGCCTGAGTAGAACAGTGCAATGATAACAACAACACCTAGGTCATCGATAATTGCCAATGCTAGTAGGAACACCTTCAAGCTGACCGGTACTCGGTTACCAAGAAGAGCCATGATACCCAATGCGAATGCGATATCTGTTGCTGCTGGAATAGCCCAGCCCTGAAGCGCTTCAGGGTTACTTGAATTGAATAGCACGTAAATAAGTGCAGGAGCTAGCATACCACCCACAGCTGCAATAGCTGGGAAGATTGCTGTCTCTTTAGACTTTAATGCGCCTTCTAAAAGTTCGCGCTTAACTTCTAAGCCGATTAGAAGGAAGAAGACAGCCATTAAGCCATCGTTAATCCAGTGAGACACAGACATACCAAGAACGTAACTGTGTAATACGCCTTGGTACATTTCGTTCAGTGGTGAGTTTGCTACAAACATTGCGATCGCCGCAGCGATGACTAGTATGATGCCGCCAGCAGATTCCATTTTAAAGAAGTCACGGATGACGTCGGTCATGATTTCGCCCTTATATTTATTATTTAAATAAACGAATAACAAAGAATAACCATGAGTTTATATCCAAGCGCAATCGATAGATAATCACTTCTTCGGATGTTTAACTTCGGTTTTTCCTACAAATACTAAACAATACGTCGTATATTCCATAATGTTGTTATGCACCATAAAATAAGTATAGATGAGATCACAAAGGCTGTATGCACAATTAATCAGGGGCTCACAAAAATCATGGGCACAAAAAAGGCTATCAAATGATAGCCTTAGGTGTTTTTAGTAACCGGTTAACTGCATAAAGCCTGTCGCTTCATGGCTTCCGCTCGCCATAATTGGCCCTTCCCAATATGGTATGACAAATGGCAACCACATATCTCGGCGTTTGATGCGTGTCGTGAGGTTAATATTGTGCTGTGGCACGTTAATAATCCATTGAAGCGGCATTCTTCTACCATTCTGTAGCGTCGTATTCTGTAAAGGCTTGATAGAAATATCGGAGTCCGTTAACTGGTACACCTTGCCCGAACGAGTGGCCAATGTTCCAAAAACATAAGGCAGCTGTTGATTATGGCGGTAGCGGTTAATGCTCAGCGCTGTACCATCATCGAGATTAAACACGAACCAATCCCAGCCTTGTTGACCCACTCCGAGTAAGCCACTGCCCCACTCTTTATGTACCCAAGCTGTGCCTTCTACTTCCTTGGTAACGCCGTCCAGATTCAATACACCGCTTAGAGATAAAAATGGAGCGCTGAAGTTATAAGACGCGACAGGCAATAAATCGTGCTTTTTCTGGTAACCATTATCGCCGTTGAGCACATAGGGCCCTTTCGCAATGGTGTCGAGTTCAAGACCAAACGTATCCGTTTTCACTTGAAGGCGACCAGGAAATGGTGTGTTGCCAAGGGCCCGCCAGTTCCAGTTATCAATCCAAATTCTAAACGGACGACTGGTCATTCCCGCTTGGCCAATACCACCACGCGCTAAGCGTTGCTCTTTCCAAACCTTAGAATCAGAAGAGATCACGACATTTGAAATATAGACCTGTGGGCTTTGCCACCCCGGCGTCTCGCGTTCGTCAGTCGCTATTCGGAAGAAGCTCCATTGAACCGAGTACTTTTTGCCATCATCCCCTTTTAGAGAAGCAAAGTAATGCCACCACTCGTGTTGAAATTCTGGGTGGAATTGGAAGTCTCGAGGTAACGAAACGCTGCGGTCAGGTAACACTGGCTCGAATACATTAAAGTGCTCGCTTACAAGCACTGAGTTGACCTCGTTCACCCCTTTCTCGCCAACATCAACAAAGTAAGAGTAGTATGCCCAGACACCTAAAATGGTGCCAAAGAAACCTATCAATAATAGAGAGGAGACAAATCGGTGTCTGAATTTCGTTGAGCCATTTCGTTGAAGCATATTAAAGCGCATCCCTCAGTGATTTCATCGGAGTGTTCCGAATCATTCTCATCACTGGCAAAGCACCAGCTAACATCAATGCTGCCATAGCCCACGCAAATGTCTGTAAATAGTCCCAGGGAATCACTTGTAACTCGAGTGACCACCCAAAAGACTGCTTGATCACGATATCGACGATCAAACTAGCCAACGCTAAGCCGAGCGGAATCGCAATTAAGGAGGAAATAAGCCCGAACACAAACAATTGTAAGCTACCGGTCAGAATCAGTTCTTTCGCTGAGACACCTAAACAGCGCTGTAAAGATATATGCCTTTGTCGAGACACTTCACCAGCAACCGTTGCGAAGAAGATGCCGAAGACTGCGATGACCAATGTGATGTTACCCAATGTATCTGCAATCGCGAACGTTCTATCGAACACACGCATCGCTTGACTGTGAATATTGTTGTTATCGAAAACACGCTCAGAGCCAAGCCTGAATACGCTTTCTAAGCGGCTTCGAAGCCCTACTGAATTCACATCATCTTTGAGTATTACGCCAAGGCCCACATTGCCCCGCCCTGCAAATCCATACAGCCAGTTTCGATGAGACATCATGACTTGATGGTAAGGGTTACCGTAATCGTAATACACACCGACAACCTGCCAACCAGAGCCAAGATTGTCATAGAGATCGATGTAGTCACCTGGGCGAATACCCAACTTGAGAGACATCGATTCACTGATCAACACACCTTTAGAGTGATGTAAGTGATACCAGTAATTAGGAATACCTAACTTTATCGTCAGCGCTTCTAGCTCACCTTCAGAAGGCCCAGTACTGACCACTTGAATACTGCCTACAGGAGATGCAACATCCTTCTCCCAACGCCACCAAACAGAATCTACTTCAGGTTGTTCTGACAGCCAGTTACTCATACGAGCAGCACCATTGTTGGTTGGGTAGATGTAAAGATCTGCCGCCAAGCGCTGTGTTAACCATTTATCTGTGGTATCTCTAAAGCTTCCGACCATGGTTTCTACACCAATATTCGCGGTTAGCGCCAACATAAACGCCATTGTCGCCACACCACGGTAACTCATGCTTGAAGCGGCATCCGCGAAGAACCAACGAGCACGAACCCAACGTAATGAATAAGACAGGCTGTTAAATAGCTTCCACATCAAGAACGGCGTAAACAGAGCCACACTAACAAGCATCAGCGCGATAATCGCAAAACCCGTTTCTTGAGTCTGAGGCGCTTGATACACAGCGACAGCTGCAACCAAGAAACCACAACCAATCAAAGCCTGCCAAGTGAATTCAGTACCAGCAAAGCGCATCAAAGATAAACGAGAGGTCAAACGGATCGGTTGTGAACGAAGCAGACGAACCAATGGCCAAGCACACGCTAGGAATGCACCAAGCAACGCCATTAATAAGCTGTAACCGCTCCATCGCCAATTCCAGTCGATAGTTAAACCAACGTTGGCGTCATATAAATCACCTAAACTTGAAGATACCGCTGGTAACAGTTGGTTTGCCAACATGACACCGAATACATTGCCGCAGATCCAGCTCAATACCACCAATAACAGTAACTCTAAACAAAGCGCTTTAGCCAGTTGCCAACCCGACACACCCGTCTGTCTTAAGATTCCAACTAACGGTTGGCGCTGAATAAACGACAGCGACATCGCTTGATAGAAAATGAATAAGCCAACCACAAACGACAGCATACCCATCGCTTTTAGATTTAAGTGGAACGCGCTGGTCAGCGACTCAAGCTCAGCTTTAGAGCTGCGAGAGATCGTCAAACCATTAGGCAGCATGTTTTTAAGACGCTCAAACTTCTCAGGCGACATATCTGAACACGCAATCACAGACAGCCCAGCACTGCGTTTAAGCATTCTGAGCAAAGAGATATCGGCAATCAGCCTTGTGCCATCAATCAGGTTTTTTTGGTCAACAGCGATAGGGCCAAGCTCAGAACCATCCATGAGAGGAATGTAGTCCCCGTTATTCCATTCCATGTGTTCTGCAAGATCATCACTCACAAGGATTGGGTATGGCGGCTTCATGAGGTTTAACGTAGTGAGATCTTTTAACGCAACACCCGGCTGAAGCTGAAGCATAGACACAGGGTCGATGCCGATAAGCATGAAGTTCGCGCCATTTTCATCAGTGATACGATGGTGGTCAAAAGGAGAACACTGTTGAAAGCCTTCACGGCGAAGCTGGATATAAAAACCTTGCGGGATTTTATTGGCGTTGTGTTTTGGTCGAATACGATAAGGAAGAGGATTCGAAAAGAGTTTTTCGCCATGCGCATAGCTTTGCTTGGCGTGTTGGTTGATAGCAGTAACACCAACCAAAAGTGATACGCCAAGGGTTAAACCAAGCCATACCAAAATAATCTGCAGTGGGTAGCGTCGATAGTGACCGAGTAGTGCCTTAACTACGGGCCATAACATGCAGTTGCCCTCCTTGTAGGCGGATTCTGCCGTCCATGTGCTGTGCTACTTTTTCACTGTGTGTCACCAACAACAAAGTGCATTCTAATTGGCGAGCCAAAGAGGTCAGCAAACGCATTACCGCTTCTGCATTACGCTCATCTAAACTTCCCGTCGGTTCATCGGCTAACAGAATTTTAGGTTCCATGTACAGAGCACGAGCAATCGCTGCGCGTTGTTGTTGACCACCAGACGCTTCTTCAGGGTAACGTCCAAGTAAAGGCATAAGGTCTAAAGCAGAAAGAATCTGTCTCCAGAGGCCTTTGTCTTCAGGCAAGCCTTTTAACTGGCGACAAAAACGAATGTTGTCAGCAATATTAAGCGTTGGAAGTAGGTTGAATTGCTGGAAGATGTGACCAATATTATTTCGGCGATATGCGGTGCGATTGCGTTCTGTCGAATCGTGCATATTGAAGTTTGGGAAAGCAATTTCGCCAGAGTCTACTAGGTCTAAACCCGCGATAAGATTCAGTAATGTACTTTTACCTGAGCCACTTTCGCCCATTAGTGCAAGCTGGTCACCTTGGTTTAATGTTAGTTCAGCACCTTGCAAAACAGGGTGAAATTCCCCCCCGTCGACATAGCCTTTACATAGGTCTGACAGCTTTAACATTAAACAGCTCACATTAGTTAGAATTTGGAAGGAGAATCTACACTAATTCCCTGTTAGGAGGAAGTATTTTGAAAGATAGATCACACACCAACGATAAAGTGATGTGATCGATGCGCCCTACTTCAACTTCCTATCAAGTTTTTGATCCATTTTCTTGTTTTCATGCGATAGAGCGACCCACCCCACTTAATCACTTCTTCGGTGAGGAAAAGCAGATACACCCACTCAGGTGGAAACTTTAAATAGATAGCCGCAATCGCAGCCAGTGGAATACCAATCACCCACTGAGCAATCAAATCTTGATAGAGACAGAACTTCACATCACCACCCGCTCTCAACACACCAACGATCACAGTCAGCGGTACCGAGCGAATAATAATCCCCACGCTGAGAATGAGGATGAATTTCTCAGAGAGGGCTCTGGTTTCTTCAGTCAACGCACTGAACGCATTCAATATTGGCATTTGGACGAAATAGAGAAAAATCGCCACAACAATACTGGTTAAGAAACACAGAATCGTTAAGCCTAATGCTTGATAATAAACCGCTTCATTGTTCTTCGCGCCAAGTTGGTTACCCACCAAAACAGCCGCTGCATTGGACAGGCCAATCAATAAACTCAATGAGATAGATTCAACCGGCGTCATGACTGAAAGCGCAGCCAAACCTTGAACACCCGATTGTCCCATGATCGCGTGGTAAGCAAACAAGCCACCCGCCCACGCTAAGAAGTTAAACGTGGTTGGCAAAGACAACTTCAAGAAGCGAACGACTTTCTCAACGGTTGCAGCCGCTTTGATATCACAAAGTTTAAAAGCTAATAGGTGTTTAGATAAATAGAGGTAGCCATATAAGGTCGCCACTTCAATGGCGCCGCTCAATACCGTCGCAATCGCTGCGCCTTTGATTCCAAGCGATGGAAAGCCCAAGTTACCGAAGATCAGCACCCAGTTTAAGAACACATTAGATAGAATGCCGATACCGCTGAAGAAAGTGCTTAACCCAGGTTTATGCATCGCTCTCAAACCTACCGCCATACTGCTGACGCACGACACCGCCAGCATGCTGAATGAGGTGATGACGATGTATTCAACGCCGAGGCTGATGACTTCTTGAGAGTCGGTCGTCACGCCCATGATTTGCGCAGGAAAAGAAACAAAGAAAACAATGGTCAGCAACGCAAACAGGGTCGAAACTAGCCACGTCAGTGCGGTACTTTCTCTGACACCTTGTTTGTTACCCGCGCCCCAATATTGAGCCGTTAGCAAAGCGCCGCCCGTAGTGACACCCACCAGCATAATAGTCGTCACAAACATTGCACGGCTCGCAACCCCCACTGCCGCGATGTCTGCTTCCCCAAGCTGACCTAACATCAACACATCAACTAAGCCTCGGCTTGAAAACATAATGCTCTGCAAAGCAATAGGCAAAGCAATCGCAATAAGCCTACGAACAAAATCACCTCGAGTGTGATGAATAATTGAAGAGAGCAACATAGAGATACCTAAACGGAACGTATTGATGAATAAAGATAAATATCGCGCTATTATATCAATGTTCGGTTTTTAACCACAGATATAAATGGAGTAACAATGAAGAAAGTACTGGTTTTAGGCGCTTCTGGATATGTTGGTTCGCAGCTCCTCCCTCTCCTGCTTGAGCAAGGCTATCAAGTCACTGCTGCAGCAAGGCATATCGACTATTTAAAGGCACGAACCGAACCTCATGACAACTTGTCACTAGAGTATCTTGATCTTGCAGATCAAGCCGCAACACAAGCATTAGTCCCCGACTTTGATCTTGTCTTCTTTTTAGTTCATGGGATGGCAGAAGGCCACGACTTTATTGATTATGAACTGAATTTGGCACGTAACTTTGTTTCAGCTCTTGGGCCAAAGAATCAACACGTCATCTACCTGAGTTCGCTTCAGCCGCAAACGGGTGATTCAGAACACCTTCAAGCGAGAAAGAAAACCGGAGAACTGCTACGCAAAGGACCAGTCCCCGTCACTGAACTGCAAGCAGGCGTGATCATTGGTCCAGGCTCTGCAGCGTTCGAGATCATGCGAGACTTCGTGTACAACTTGCCTATCATGATTGCGCCCAAATGGGTCGACTCTAAAGCCAACCCTATTGCCTTGCAGAACCTGAACCACTATCTGCTAAAACTCGCACAGGACACGCCTAGCGAAAGCCAAACCTTCGAAGTTGGCGGGCCAGACATTGTCTCTTATCGAAATCAATTTGCTCACATTGCCAAAACAGCCGATCGCCCACTCAGGCTTTGGGCGACGTCACTCCTCACGCCCTCAATCGCGTCATATTGGCTAGGCGTTGTGACTTCTGTTCCGTCTAACATAGGCAGAGCGCTTCTCGCGGGCTTAAAACATGACTTTATTGCCAGTTCGACCATCATTAGAGAAAAGTACCCTCAGAAGCTTATCTCGTTCGAAAATATGGTTGAGCAAGCGATTCACGCTGAAGGAAACTTCGTGAAAAGTAATGTTTGGGGCTTTGATAAGACCGCTTTCAAACGCTGGCAAGCTGGTTATGGCTATTATCCTAAGAAAACTGGCGCAAGTATTACCTCAAGCGCATCTTTGGAATCCCTTTGGCAGGTCGCTCAGCAAATAGGAAGCCCGAAGCAAGGTTACTTCTTTGCTAATGCTCTATGGCGCACACGCGAATGGTTAGATCTTCTCTTTGGCGGTGGTGTACCGGTTCGACAAATGCCTGAAGGACCGACCCTAAAAGTCGGTGACAAAATCGATTCGTGGAAAGTCATTCGTTGTGAAGAAAACCAGTTTTTATCTCTGCTTTTCGGTATGAAAGGCCCGGGGTTGGGGAGACTCGAGATTACCGTCTCTGACCACGGTGATTCACGTGAACTGAACATATCAGCTTGGTGGCATCCAAAAGGCTTTCTAGGGTTACTGTATTGGTTTGCGATGATGCCAGCCCACCTGTTTATCTTTAAAGGCATGGTTAAAGCGATTGAGAAGCAGGCTAAAGAGCAGATGCGAGATTCGAGTGTCGAGATGAGAAAAGATTAAAAGCGGATCCGGGATTCGAGTAACGAGATGCGAAACGATTAAAAGCAGATGCGGGATTCGAGTGTCGAGATGCGAAAAGATTAAAAGCAAATTTGCGACACGCGCTATGAGAGGCAAAAAAAGAGCGGATAATTCCGCTCTTCGTATCTCTCATCTCGTATCCCGAATCCGCTATTAGCCAATAACGCTAATTGGGATCTCTGCAAGTTGGTTGCCTTGGTTAGCAGGGTAAACAATGTATTCACCGTGATACTTCACCGCAGACTTGTAGTCCGTTACTTTGTGAAGCATGAAACCCGCTTCCATCGCCGCTTGAATGAACTCGGCGTGATTACCACGAACAAACCAGTTCATTGGCTTAACCATCAACTCACCGTCGAAAGAGTCATCACACTGTTTGCCACACAAAGCAAAAGAGTGCTCGCCATCGGTGAAGAATTGAATCTTACCGCCAGTCGTTAGCTCGTCTTCACTCGATACGCTCCAACCCATCTCGTACATTTTGTCCATGAACGCTTCAACATCACTGTCTTTAAGCACTTTAGGCTCTTCGCCTTCAGGGAAAAAACGCCCGTAAAACGCAGAAATACGTTTAAAGGTAAAAGTTAAATCAGAGTTATTGCCTTTTGAGCGACCCTGTTTCTGCCAGCGAACCAAGTCAGGCACAATCACGCGATCATAAGCTTGGGATTTAATCGCCTTTGTTACCCAGCGAACAAGGTAAAGGTTGTTCGCGATAGGTGCGTCAATGGCCTTGCCAGACTTATGTAGAGCGTATAGCTCACCTAGCGCATCATTCACTAACTTCTGAATTTCAATATAGTATTTTGACATTATGCCTTCTTTCCTAATGTCCAATATAGTAATGCTGACATTACTGCACACGCAGCCATTACCATAGCCATAGACCCAGCACTGTCACTTGGCAGCATCGCAACGATAGCCCCAACGACAGAACCAGTACCAAATCTTAATGTTCCCGCAAGCGATGAAGCCGTGCCTGCCATGTTTGGATAACCACTGAGCAATAGACCCATAGAGTTACTGCCGATAGTAGAGATAGTGCCAATAAATAGCATCACAAACGGCACAATTCCCCAAAGCCCGAGATCCAATGCCCAACCGACAAGTAAACCTACGCCAGCCAGTAATTGGATGACCAGCGCTGCCCTCAACATTGTATGAGAACCGACCTTCTTAACAATTCGACCATTGATGGTTGTCATCAAAATCATCGCAACAATGTTCAAGCCAAACAGGTAACCGAACAAGTCAGGACGTACGCCATAGATATCAATGTAGACAAAAGAGCCTGCGGTTAAGAATGCAAACATCCCAGAGAATGAGAATGCACCCGAGAAAATCAAACCCATAACCGTCGGGTTTTTACACAAACGAGCGTAATTACGAATCGTCGTTTTAAAGCGCAAGGGCTGACGATTTTCGACAGGCAGTGTCTCGGGGATTTTGATGATAACCGCGAGAATCACGATCACCGCAAAAATAGCCAACACCCAAAAGATTGAACGCCAACCAAACCACAATGCCAAATAGCCACCAATCATGGGGGCTACTAGTGGCGCAACCGTCATCACTAAGGTAACGAACGACATGGTTCTTGCGAAATCTTCACGGTCGAACATATCGCGCACAACCGCTTGGATAATAACCGCTGCGGCAGCACCTGCAAAACCTTGAGCCGTACGAACTAACGTTAACGCTTCAATACCATGAGTGGTTGCACTCACGACGGAGGCTATCGCAAAGAAGAATACACCAATCAGTAGAACAGGCTTACGACCATAACTGTCGGCTAACGGACCATGTAACAACTGACCCAATGCAAAACCTGCGGTGTACGCTGTGAGTGTGATTTGTACTTCACCCGCTGTCACGCCTAGATCTTTGGCGATCGTTGGCATAGCAGGCAGGTACATATCGATGGCGAGTGGTGTCAGTGCACCAATCGCACCCAGAACCAAAAATAGCATCCAACCTAACTGAGGAGTTTGTGGTTGTGAGCTTGGGGTCTGTTGGGTAGACGTTTGCATAACTCTCCGACTAAGTACTAGGTTCTATGTGAGCACGAGCATGCACGCAACAATATACGAATACGCACAGTGATACACGAATATGCGCACACATACATGAACATATAGTAATAATGGCTGAAACTGTCCTAGTACCAGTCAAAATAATCAGCCGACGCTATCCTTGGTCGGCCACATCTACGGCAGAAAAGATTACTTCCAGATAGAGTCGACTTCTTCTTGTGTTAGGTAACGGTATTCACCCAACTCCAAAGATTCATCCATCTCGATTTCACCGATACGCTCACGGTGTAACCCTTCAACTTTATTACCAAGTGCCGCAAACATACGTTTTACTTGGTGGTATTTGCCTTCGTGAATCGTTAATAGTACTTCACGCTCAGCACGAACTTCTAAGTGTGCTGGAAGTGTTAGGCCATCTTCGCTCTTAAGCTGGATGCCCTCTTTGAATTTTTCAACGTAATCGTCTTCAACAGGTTCAACCAACCACACACGGTACGTCTTCTCGCACTTGTGCTTTGGCGATGTGATGCGGTGAGACCACTTACCATCATCGGTAATCAACACAAGACCCGTCGTATCAATATCTAGACGACCAGCAAAGTGCAGCTTGTCCATTTTGATTTCATCGAGTAATTCAAAGGCGATACGATTTGCGCCATCTTCATGCGAACAAACAAAGCCTTCTGGCTTATAAAGCATGATGTAACGTGGGCCGTGAACATTCAGTTCATTGCCTTGCCATTCCACAACACACTCTTCAGTTACTTTGAGTGAACCGTTTTTTTGAATGACATCATTTACTGTCACTGCCTTGGATTTTAATAAGTGTGTTGCTTCTCTTCGAGTGACGCCTAACGCATCGCACAGAAATTTATCTAAACGCATGAATACCTCAACTAATCTAAGTCGGGTATTATAGTCACCTTTGCTCAATTAGTTGAGCTATTTCACACTATTTGTTTTCTACCCTACAAGACGCGATATGTATACACTCCGCCCGTACCAAGCTGATTCTGTAAAATCAGTGATTCATTACTTCAGAAAACACCAAACTCCGGCTGTTCTTGTGTTGCCTACAGGCGCTGGAAAAAGCCTTGTGATTGCAGAGCTAGCAAGGCTTGCGAAAGGTCGAGTTCTGGTACTCGCTCACGTTAAAGAGTTGGTCGAACAAAACCATGAAAAGTATGAAGGTTATGGGCTAAAAGGCTCAATTTTCTCTGCGGGTTTAGGGCGAAAAGAGACAGACCAACAAGTGGTGTTTGCTTCGGTTCAATCTGTGGTTCGCAACCTCGATTCATTCTCTAACCAATTTTCACTGTTGGTTATCGACGAATGCCACCGTGTTCCCGATGAAAAGACCAGTAGCTACCAAAAAGTGATCACTCACTTGCGCGAGAATAATTCGGGCATCAAGGTGCTTGGGCTAACCGCGACCCCTTATCGTCTTGGTATGGGTTGGCTTTATCAGTATCACACGCGTGGACAAGTACGATCTGAAGAGCCTAGGTTTTTCAGAGATTGTATTTTCGAGTTGCCGATTCGCTACTTGTTAGACGAAGGCTTTCTAACACCAGCACGCATGATCGATGCGCCAGTGTTGAGTTATGACTTCTCACAGCTAAAACCTGCAAGTACAGGCCGTTACAAAGAAGCCGAACTCGATATGGTGATTGAGCAATCTAAACGTGCGACCCCACAAATTGTCGACCAGATCATTGAGCTGGCCAAAGACAAGTTAGGGATCATGATATTTGCTGCCACGGTTAGACACGCACAAGAGATCCTTGGCTTACTGCCTGAAGGTGAATCGTCAATCGTACTCGGCGACACACCAACTCTCGAACGTGACCAAATCATCAGTGACTTCAAAGAACGTAAAATCAAGTTCTTGGTTAACGTATCGGTATTAACCACAGGTTTTGATGCCCCTCATGTGGATTTAATCGCGATTTTGCGTCCGACAGAGTCCATCAGTTTGTATCAACAAATCGTTGGCCGTGGCTTACGCTTATCGCCGGGTAAAAAAGAGTGTTTAGTGCTCGACTATGCAGGCAACAGTTACGATCTTTACCAACCTGAAGTGGGCGACCCTAAACCCGACTCAGACAGTGAAATCATCACCATCCCCTGCCCTGCATGCGGCTTCAACAATAACTTCTGGGGCAAGCTAGACAGCAATGGCTTCTTGCTAGAGCACTTTGGCCGTAAATGCCAAGGCTACTTTACCGATGAAGACACTGGCGAACGCGAACACTGTAATTATCGCTTCCGAGCCAAATACTGCGGTGAATGCGGCGCTGACAATGACATTGCCGCGCGCATTTGCCATGAGTGCGATGCAACCTTAGTCGACCCAGATAAAAAACTTAAAGAAGCGCTGAACTTAAAAGATGCGTTGGTGTTTGAGTGTTTAGAGATGGATCTTAACGTTCTCAAGGACGACAAAGGTAAGTCGCAACTTAAAGTCACTTACCGTGGCGAAAACCAAGCACAAGTGCATGAATTTTGGTCATTAACCACCAAGAAACAAAAGCAGAACTTTAAGGATCAGTTTGTTCGCCCTCACCTTGCCGACAGACACCGCCCTTTTGAAGAAGCTTCACCAACGAAAGTGGTTGCTCACCAACATAGATTCCGCCCACCTCAATTCGTGATTGCACGTAAAGTCGGGCGTTTTTGGAAAATGAGAGACAAGATATTCGAAGACGAGCTTCAGCAACGTTAACATCTCATTTTTTGAGAACCTAAATCTCATTATTCATCAGGTTCACTTTCTGTTCAGAATTACTTTTTTATACTGAACGCTATCAACCTTCTCTAGGATTCGCTATGTTTAGTAAAGTTATGATTTCTATGTTTTCTTTAAGCTTAGGCTTATGTGTCGCCGCTAGTGCGTGGGCTGACTCAGCTCATAACGGTCATGATCTTGTACAAGATGTCCATAAAGCAGGAACCCGTATCGAATTTGAAGAAGATCAAGACGAAGTCTACGAAGCCGTACGCGAAGGCTATATTCGCCCTTTCTCAGAAATGTATGCGGCCGTTGAGAACGATCTTCATGGCAGAATCATTAAAGTAGAGCTAGAAGAAGATGACGACATTTGGGTGTATGAACTAAAAATCAATTACCAAAACAACATCATCAAAGTCGAATACAACGCCGAGACGTTAGAAATGCTCATGATTAAAGGCCGAAACTTTAAAGACGCAATTAAGCACGGTGAATAAGTAAGCGCCGCAACTTTAAAGACGCCATTGATCACGACGAGCAATTAAGCACAACGAACAGTCATTACAAGAATTAAGAAGAACAATTATGAAAATTTTAGTCGTTGAAGACGAACCTCGCTTGGGCCAACAAATTCTAGAAACCCTTGAGGGAGCCGACTGGGTTCCGGAACTTTCTCAAGACGGTATCGACGCACTCTACCGTGCAACATCAGAAGAGTGGGATGCTATTGTTCTCGATTTAGGTCTACCTAAGCTGGATGGCCTAACCGTATTAAAAGGCATTCGAGACGAAAACATTAACACGCCAGTGATTATCTTAAGTGCGCGTGACACGCTTACCCAACGTGTAGAAGGCTTGAATGCAGGTGCTGATGACTACCTAACTAAACCATTCGAAATGGTCGAGTTGATAGCCCGCATTCGGGCTCAACTACGCCGAGCGTCAGGCAGTGCTGCTCCTATACTTCAAATTGGAGATCTAAGCCTAGACACACGCAGCTCAAAAGTGTTGTGGCAAGGTCAAGCGGTTAGCCTCACGGCGCTAGAATATAAAGTTGTCGCGTACTTCATGCATAACCAAAACAAGGTTATCTCGCGCACGGAGTTGGTTGAGCACATCTACAAGCAAGACTTCGACCGCGACTCAAACACGGTTGAAGTTTTCATCGGTCGTATTCGTAAGAAAATCGCACCAAAGATCATCAAAACCGTTCGTGGCCTTGGCTACCAACTGAATGCTGAATAATGCTGTATTTAATTAAGCTAAGAGCAATCTCCAATTAGTGGACAGCCTGTGCTGATCGTTGTTGTTCTCATAGCAAGATGAGCAAAGACAGGCTGGTAACGTATGAATCTAAAAAAACGAACACTTAAAAACGTCAGTCTAAAAAGCCGCTTGCTACTCGCCGCGGCTTTTTGGCTAGGTGCGATGATATTAGCGGCAGGCGTCGGAATACCTAAGTTGGTTAACGATTACTTGGTCGATGACGTCAAGCAACAGCTCAGCCTAACCATGGACGAGTTAACCGCCAACATAGAAACCAACGACAGTGGTAACCTCATCATGGCAGAGCGTCTGTCTGACCCTAGGTTTAACCAACCCTACAGTGGTATTTATTGGCGAGCCGCTACCCAAGACCAGATTATTCGATCTCGCTCGCTATGGGACAAAGACCTCACCATCAAGCATTCGCCGATTCATACTTCAATCAAAGGGCCTGAGAAAGAAAAGCTGATTTACATCGAGCAGGATATCTATCTGCCTGAACTGAACGATCCTGTCACGATCACCATAGGTATTGATGAAGACCCATTAGAATCCACACTGACCGAACTTACAGGTCAAGTCTGGTTGATTCTGATGTTGCTGTTTGTGGGCGTGCTGATGTTGATTGGTATTCAAGTCAGCTGGTCACTATTGCCACTCAGTAAGATGCAACGTGAACTGGTGATGTTAAGAAACGGCGAGCAACAAGGGTTAAGCGACAACTACCCGAAAGAGGTTTCTCCATTGGTTTCTGACCTCAATGCCCTACTCTTCCACTATCAAGAGTTATTGGAACGAGCGCGTAACCACGCTGGAAACTTATCTCACGCTTTGAAAACACCGCTGTCGGTTTTGAAAAATGAGATAGAGCGACTTCCAGACGATGACAAAACATTGTTACAGCAACCCATTCATCAGATTCAGAACCAAATAGATTATCATCTTGGCCGTGCGCGCATGGCTGGTGCAATGAACATTCTTTCAGTGAAGTCTTCACCTTGTGAGCGTGTTGAAGCCATCTCAATGGCGTTTGATAAAGTCTACGCTGCCAACGAAGTCACCATGATTAACGAGTTAGACTCTGAGATTGAAGTAGCAGTAGAAAAAACCGACCTTGATGAAATGGTCGGCAACCTACTCGAGAACAGTTACAAATGGGCGAGCAGCATTATCCGAGTCCATTCGAATGAACTCGACGATGGCAACATTGAATTGGTGATTGAAGATGATGGCCAAGGCATTCCTGAAGAGAAACTTGAGCAAGTCACCAAACGTGGTGTTCGACTTGATGAAACCACACCGGGAACAGGGTTGGGGCTTAACATCGTGAATGAAATGGCACACAGCTACCGAGGCAGCCTAACGCTCAGCAAGAGCTCAATGGGCGGATTGAAAGCCTCTCTGGTGCTTAAACTAAGCAAAGGTTAAGTAAGCTAAACGCGCTAAGTAAACCAAGTAAACACGATAAGCCCTAGCACAACGCTAGGGCTTAACTTTATTCTGGTTTAACAAAGCTTTTCTCGCTTCAATATGATTAGCTCATCGAGTGAAGCCCAATCATATTGCCTTCCGTGTCACTCACTACACTGATAAAACCATGCTTACCAATGTCCATTTTGGGTACTTGTAGCGCGCCACCATTGGCCGCTGCCAAACTGGCTTCTGTGGCACAATCCTCACAAGAGAAGTAAACCATGGTGCTGTTGCCTCCCGCTTTTACACCAGACATCTTACATATAGCTCCTGTGGCGCCATAGTTCCCCATATCGCAAGGAAATACCCACATCTCAACTTCGATTCCGGTTTCATTGTCTAACTTATCCAGCGTCACTTTAAACACTGATTCATAAAAAGTTTTTGCTCTCGACATGTCATCAACATATATTTCAAACCAACCAATCGGATTCATTTGCATAACGTTATCCTCAGCTTTCGCTGCTTGTTCGCCCTTAATCAGCATAGTCAAAATTGAAAAATTTATAGCCGAGGAATTACATGAGAGGAGGTTATGTTTGTATAGATATAGTCCAGTAGAAATTGCAAAGCCTTGTTTGACGGAGGGTTCAAACAAGGCTCGAGCTGGTCGCTCTTATATATCACTCTGTATATCGTTCATAGCAACATCCAAAGCGTTTGAATCATCGCGGTAGGTTGCTACTCCGATCATCAAAATCCTGCCATCAGTATAATAGTCATGATCGTCATCGATCACTTCCACCGTCGCTAATGGGTGTTTAACTAACTCGATGTCTGGTAATGACGTTCGTATCTGATTAGCGAGCCTATCTCGCTCTTCATCAACATTAGGGTCAATGTTATGAAGTACGGTCACAATGCCTGAGTAAGGCGTGACTTTAAGGCCATCATCATAACTAATTGCGCCTAACCACTGAGGCTGGTTAGTTTTAATATCAACACCAGCACGCCACCAGCGAATATGGCTACGCTTCATCAAGTTACCCGGCAATTGAAACGCCATATCTTGCGGCTTGTCTCTCCAATATAAATCGGATACTGGCGGCGTTTTGTCTCTAAGCAATGCGAGATAACCAGCCCATTCAATCTCATTTCGAGAAAACGTTTGATTCTCTATCCAGCCTAATTGCTTCATTAAATCTCTTGGAGTTGCTCCAACATAAATTACGTTGATCGCTTGTGCTGAGTAGAACGAAGATTTGCCAGGGAACGCTTTATAGGTAACCGAATTCCAGTCGACTTTGTCAATTTGAGCCGTCTCTGGTTGATTCTGAAAATCATCGGCCTTCCAGAAAAAGTGAGCGTAGTTCGCAAACAATACCCACGCCAACAACAGCGCACTGGATTTAAGCACCAAGCGTCGCCACTTCATTCGATAACCAATAATGGTGAAGACCAATACCGTGAACACACCGGCGATCAAACTATTATGCTCAGAGATAAATATCTTAAGGCTATTAAGCCACGGGAAGTTTTCAACGCCGTGCGCCAGTAACATGCCCCAAGCAATGAACTGTCCGCCACCAAGAGCCAAGCCGATAAACGCCAACACACTAAAATTACGCCACGGTACACGATGCGAGCCAGCTATAAATGGCACAACCCAAGCGATAGGCCCTAATAAACGAGCAAAAAGAATGATGTATGTGCCTTTGCGAGCAACCAGATAGCGGCAGCGCGCAATTAATCTTTTGGTTTTAGGACGAAACTTAATGAGCCTTCGTTGCGCCTTAGCACCGTATTTATAACCAATGAAATAACTGAGTTGGTCACCAAGCAAACCACCTAGCATCACCAAAACCAACGCCATCCATGCACCTGAATACAGTTGAAAGCCCGCTGCGATAAAGAAGGGCTCTCCCGGTACAAATAGGTTTGGGCCAATGAGAGCATCACCCAATGCCCCCAGAAACAGCCCTAGTCCATCAAACATAACAACCTCAATACTTACTGTTCTTTGTAGTGACCAAACTTGTAGTTCATCTCGTTGTTACGCATTTCGCCTTTGAAGAAGCGTCTTACATTAGCTTTAAGATAAGTTGAGCCTGTCTTCACAACGCCATCTTGGTCTAAACGACGTGGGTCAAAACCAAAGGTCATATTCAGGAATCTAAATCGCCATGTCTTGCTCGCACGTTTTACGTAGTCACAGTCTTCGCACAGGACGATCTCTTCATCGAAACCGCCGATCTCATCATGCGCGCGTTTAGTCGAGAAAATACATGCGCCAATCGCCGTCGGGGAAAAGAACTGGGTAGTGAACAAGCCTGCGTTAAATAAGCCGTAACCAAACTTGTGTACAAGCGGCAGACCTTTCGAGCTCATGTACACACCCGCCACTTCAAGCTTCTTCTCCTCTAGTTCATAAAGCGCTTTCGCAAGAAAGTTTCGGGGCAAGCTCACGTCAGCATCTAAGAAAAGGATTCTGTTGTATTGCGCCAATGAAGCACCTGTGTTTCGTCCAAGGCTCACACCACGATTTTCCATATGATGAACCGTTAATTTTGGCAACGCGTTTTCATAAGCTTGTGCCACTCCTCTTGTGTTGTCTTCACTGTTCGAGTCGACAACAATCACTTCAAACTCTTGGTGGGTTTGCACACTCAACTCTTCCATTAAGCGGCTAATGCGTTTCTCTTCGTTTAGCGTAATTACGACAATGCTTACCGGTTCCATATTTTCACCTATTCATTCTGCTGTTTAATTAACACTTAGATTAACCAACCAAGCCTTAACCAAGTCTTAGGCAAACATTCATTTTCCGTTCATTAACTTGATGATTTAGCAGCGCTATAAATAGATAAGATTGGCAATGTAAAAGACGACAAAATGGGGTAAATAAGAGCTAGTGAACGTTTTATCTCCAAACGAATCATTTATCGAAGGAAATTCACTTTGAGATGGGCTTCTGACTTGCTCAGATTTGAATGTGATGTTAGTATCCGCGCTCGCTTAAGCATGAACTCGTTTATGCCTAAGCATTACCACACACTCAAGGTCGCATTGAGGTGTGAAGTTAATTTTTACTAATTTGAGAGTAAAACTATGAAATTTGAAGCAGTAGTACGTACTGAACTAGGTAAAGGTGCGAGCCGCCGCCTACGTCACACTGGTAAATTCCCAGCAGTAATCTACGGTGGCGAAGCAGCAGCTGTAGCTATCGAACTTGTTCACGCTGAAGTGATCAACCAAATGGATAAGCCTGAATTCTACGAAGCAATCACTCTGTTGATTGACGGCGCAGAAGTTAAGGTTAAGCCGCAAGACGTTCAACGTCACGCGTTCAAGCCTAAAGTTGAGCACATGGACTTCATCCGTATCTAATTCCCTACCAAGGAATAAGATTGGATTAATCCAAGCCTTCTGCATAGAAAAGATAATCGATCTTACCAGTCGAGAAATCTAGAAATTCGAAACCCCGATGCTACCAACATCGGGGTTTCACCGTTTTTGAGCCCTCAAAAACGTCGTAAATCTCGCGCAATACACTGAAATAAATCACTGTCACCTTCCCCACTTTATCCCAGCTTTACTTGGGTGGATTAAGGGTGGACGAAAGGTGGACTTATACAGTAGTTTTTCTATCAGTAAGACTAGACCGCTTTTTCGCTAGGTTCAACACACTACTCAAACAAAAAGACAAAACCGACTAGCATCTAGAATGTTACTTGTATGGTCATGTACGCACTTCTAAACGAATAGAGTAATCAAGAATAAGAACTACTCCTTTGGCATAACTCGCTAGCGCTGAGAGCCGCCTACTTACATTCATGTATATTGGATTGGGCTTTACCACCGCGTAATACACTCTAGGCTAATCAAACAACAGTGAAAGGCGATCAAGAAAACACTTCTGGCCTTTCGTTCATTCTTAGCACCATCTTCCAACCTAATCCTTCAACTCTCATTTAATGACATAACACGCCAGAACTAGCCATTAGCAAGTAAACCTACTCATCCAGTATCAAGAACTTTAAAGGCCTATAGACACTCACTGATCCGCACACTCACCTTTCAAAACATAACACTCGGCTTCTCTGGCCAAAAATCATGGATTCGGAATCCGAATAATTGCTAGAACGTCTATGCAAACCAAAAATATTGAAGAATTTGGGTCCAAGAATTTATGATGGTGGGGCTCTGGTCGCATCACAAGCATAAACTCCTGCCCCCCCACCCTCGCGCACTCTAGGTGACACTTTCAGTTCACCTAGAGCGCATGGATTTAAAGGGCTAGCGAGAGATTTTATTGACCAAGTAATGTTGACACTTTCCTGGAAGAAATCTCAATCCAGATTCTAGTGCTAATTCTTAAAAATCAACGGCGTTTTGAAGGGGCTTTGTTGCGTAATTCA